>NZ_JABCPZ010000089.1 GCF_013283785.1 Nonomuraea antri | reverse complement strand
GCTCAGAGCCCACGCCCGAGCCGAGCACCCCCGATCCGCAGGAACCCTCGCCCGAGCCGACCCCCACCCAGGAGATCCAGTGCGTCAGGGAACCGTGTCCGTAACGGCTCGCGCGACGTGAGAAGGTCATCGCGTGGACTCGACACGTGACCTGCTGATGGCCCTCGCCCGCCGCTACGCGTTCGCCGATCTGGGCGCACTCGCGCCGACCTCGGAGATCGCCGACGTGTGCGAGTTCGGGCAGCGGCTGCTCTCCCTCGACGCCGAGGACTTCGCCGCCGAGGCCCGCTCGGTGCCCACGGAGCTGCGCCGGCGCGCGCGGGCCTGCCACATGCCGCAGACCCCGCGCGAGCAGCCGCGCGGCGCGCTCGATTCGCTGCGTCCGGCGTACGAGCTGCTGCTCGAGGTGATCGCGGTGCGCTGGCACCGGCGCGAGCTGAGCCCGATGATCGCCGCGGTGCACATCGCCAGCGAATACCTGCCGCTGCTGGCCTTCGAGCCGAGCTTCGGCCACGCCGGCGACCCCGGCCGCTGGCCGGCCGGGCTGAGCGCGACGGGCAGCAGGTTCGGCGTGATCGGCGACCGCGAGTGCGACCACACCAAGTCCGAGCAGTCGGCCACGAACCGGACCCTGCGGGTGGCCGGCGAGCCCGCCGAGGGCTGGCGCGCCTACTTCGACCGCCAGCACAGCCAGGTCGCCGGCGCGCTGGCGGTGTGCGTGGCCACCTGCCGCAATCCGTGCACGGCGATGGACTGGATCGACCCGGAGCCGCGCGCCGACCTGCAGGTGCGGGCGCGCACCGCGCTGGCGTTCGCGGAGACCCCGCTGGTGCGGCTGCGGCACGCGGCGCCGGTGGGTCATGGGTTCGGCGTGCCCTCCCCCGAGGAGGTGCTCGACGCCTGGGAGCGCAGCCGCGCGGCGCTCGACAAGAACGCGGTGGGCGCGGCGGCGCTGAAGGACGACGGGTTCCCGCTGCCCGGGCTGCCCGCGCTGTTCTCGGCGGTGGCCGACGCGCCGATCGCCCCGGCGACGCTGCTCGACGGCGTCAGCAGGCACGTCGTCCGCCTGCTGACCCAGTAGGCGCTAGCGCTTCGCGGTGGCCTGCTCGCCGAGTGCGGCGATGCCGTAGAGCAGGCCGCCCACCAGGTCGCCCACGCTGAAGGCGGTGGCCATCGACATCGCGGTCAGCCGGCAGACGCCGTCGGGCAGCTTGCGCCTGGCCTGCTCGCCGGTCACGACCTCCAGGGCCCGTCCCGACAGGTCCACCAGGATCACCACGGCGTGGCCGGCCTCGTCGCCGAGCGCGGCGTGCAGCCGTTCGGCGAAGTGCCTGCGCCCGCCGACGGGCTCACCCAGGAACAGCGCGAAGCGCAGGCCGCTGCGCCGCTCGGCGGTGGCCAGTGCCTGGCGGACGTCATCGGCCTGCGTGGCGGTCAGTGCGCGCATCGTCCTCACCATCCCGCCGAGGCGCCGCCGAGACGCCGGCCGGGTTCGGCCGTCTCCGCGGCGGCGATCCAGTCGTTCTCCGGCACGTCCGTCCAGTGCGCGACCCGGTCCGCCAGCACCAGGCCGGACGTGCTCACTCCGCGTTCGCTGCGCGCGGGCCCGCCGAGCCAGACGGGCCCGGACTCGGCCCGCCGTCGCGCCCCTCGGCCCGGGATCATGACCAGCAGGCTGATCAGCACGAAAAGGCCCAGTGACACCCCGATGAGGAACAGGAGAATCTCCGCTGCGCTTCTCACATCAAGAACGTAAACCCGCCGCGCCGGTCCGGCCAGACCCGTCCCGGCGAGTTGTCACCAGACCAGTCACCTGACCTGTCACCAGACGGGCGGCCTGCGTTCGCCCCAGAAGCCGCCCCTGGCCGCCTCGATCTGGGCCGACAGGGAGATCAGCGTGCCCTCGCCGCCGATCCGGCCGGCCAGCATGACGCCGATGGGCAGGCCGTCCTGGCTCCAGTACAGCGGCAGGTTCACCGCGGGCTGTCCGGTGACGTTGTAGATGGGCGGGAAGGGAGCGAAGCTCTTCATCCGCTCGAACGTCTCCGCCACGTCGTCCACGTCCTCGAACCAGCCGATCGGACGCGGCGGCTGCGTGACGGTCGGGGTGAGCACCGCGTCGTAGGCGTTCGTGATCGGCAGCGCGACCCTGGCGGCGGCCTGGAGCTGCGCCTGGGCCTGCAGGAAGACGGGCGCGGAGGTGGCGAAGCCGCGTTCGCGCAGCCAGGCGGTGACGGGACGGAGCCTGGAGACGTGCTCGTCGGCGACCGGGTGCATGCAGGCGAAGGCGAACCACAGGGTGGTGAACAGCGGCACGACCTCGGGGCCGAACGGCCGCTCGATCTCGACGACCTCGTGGCCGAGCCCGACGAGGGTCTTGGTGGCCTCCTCGTAGGCGGCCTTCACCTCGGGGTGCAGTTCGGCGTCGGCGACGACGGCCTCGGCGTAGCGCGCGATGCGCAGGCGTCCCGGGTCGCGGCCGGCGCAGGCCAGGAACGTGCCCTCGTGCGGCGGCGCCAGGTAGAGGTCACCCGGCCGGTTGTGCGTCATCACGTCGAGCAGCGCCGCGGCGTCGGCGACGTTCCTGGCGATCGGCCCGTTGGTGGACATGCCCGCCAGGTCCGGGATGATCGGCGCGAAGCTGATGCGGCCGCGGGTGGGCTTGATGCCGAACAGGCCGCACACCGACGACGGGATGCGTACCGAGCCCGCGCCGTCGCTGCCCTGGGCCAGCGGGGCCAGCCCGGCGGCCACGGCCGCGGCGGCGCCCCCGCTGGACCCGCCGGCCGAAGTGCCGAGGTCCCACGGCGAGCGGGTGGGCGGGGAGAGGTAGGTCTCGGTGTAGCAGGGCAGGCCGAACTCCGGCGTGGCGGTCTTGCCCAGCATGATCGTGCCGGCCTCGCGCAGGAGTTCCACGACGGTGTCGTCCACGGGGGCGACGAAGCCTTCGTACGCCGACGAGCCGAACATGATCGGCACGTCCTTCACCAGGTTAAGATCCTTGATCGGGATCGGCACTCCGGCGAGAGGTCCTTCCGGCAGCTCCTGTTCGAGCCGGCGGGCCTGCTCGAGTGCCTTTTCTGCGGTTACGGTCACGTACGCGCCCACCTGAGGATCGATACGCCCGATCCGATCGAGGTAGTGGCGGGTGAGCTCGACCGGGGAGATCTCCTGGTCGCGGATGGCCTGTGCCTGTTCGAGAGCCGAAAGCTCGTGAAGTTCTCGCACGGTTATGAACAGTAGGCATCTCTAGAGAGGAACGTAAGACATACCCCAAAAACACGAGTGGAACACGATGAGCCGGGCCATAAAACTATGGACAGGGCAACACTAGGAATCGATCAGACCTCCGAGTTACGGTGAGTTACGTGGACTCCGACCAGCAGCGAGAAGACGGTCACAACGCGTCACCGATCTGGGTGAGCGAACGGCCAGAGGGCGAGCAGACCGCCGCCGCCACACCTTCGGCGCCCACCTCCACGTACGCGCCCGTCGAGCGGGCGTCCGTGCGTACCCTGCTTCGGCAGCCGCGCTTCCGCCGCCTGCGCAACCGCGTGTTGCTGGCGCTCGGCGTCGCCGTCGCCGTGGGCTTCCTCGTGGGCGACTGGCGCGTGGGCGTGAGCGCGGGCGTCGTCGCGGCGATCCTGGAATCGGTCTACCGCGCCCGTTCGCATTCCAGCGTGCCGGCGTGGCGGCGTTCTTCGGTGGCCGAGCGGCGTACCGAGGCGCAGTTGCGCAAGCTGGAGCGCAGCGGCTATCGCACGCTGCACGCCAGGGCGATCCCGGGCAGCGAGGCCCAGATCGACCACCTCGTGGTGGGGCCGACCGGCGTGTACGCCGTCGACTCCGAGAAGTGGGACAAGCGCCTGCCGGTGCGCGTGCAGATGGGCAAGAAGCTCTTCCACGGGCCGTTCGACATGAAGCCCCGCCTCACCGAGGCGAAGTGGGAGGCGTCGCAGGCCAGCGAGCTGATCACCAAGGCGTACGGCCGCGAGATCACGGTCGTGCCGTCGCTGGCGATCTACGGCCCGGCCGTGCCGTGGAAGGTCATGACCATCCGCGGCGTGGACGTCTACCAGGGCGACCGCGCCCGCAGGTGGATCACCAAGCGCGAGCGGGCGCTGACCGAGACCGAGATCAACAAGATCTACGACATCGCCGCCCAGGTGCTTCCCCCCAGGTACGGCGAGGGTTAGTCATCCGCTGAACGGGCCGCCAGCCGCGCGCCGAAGGCGTCGAGCTCGGCGGCCAGTTCCGCGCTCGGCGGCGGCGCCGGCGGCAGCCGCGAGTAGAGCGCGGCGCCGTATCCCGCGATCTTGACGATGTGGTCGATCAACGCCTCCTGGTCGGCCGGCCACGGGAACGACGGCTGGGCGATGAACAGCGATACGCAGCCGTGCACGGCCGACCACAGGCCCAGGGCGAGCGTCTCCGGGTCGCCTTCGAGCACCCGCTCCTCCACGCAGCGGGCCACGGTCTCGACCATGAGCCGGAAGCATTCGCGCGCGGCCGGGGGCACGCCGGGCCCGGCCGACGGGCGCATCATCAGCACGCGATACTGCACCGGGTGGTCGAGGGCGAAACGGGCGTAGGCCCGGCCGCACCTGCCCATCGCGGCGAACGGGTCGCCGTGCGCGTTGGCTCGGAAGAGCCTGGCCAGTTCGTCCCATACGCGCAGGCACACCGCTTCGACCAGGGCGTCCTTGTCGGCGAAGTGCAGGTAGACCGAGGGCGTGGAGACGCCGGCGCGTTCCGCGACCGCGCGGACGGTCAGGGCGTCCTCGGTGCCCGCCTCGGTCAGCAGCGCCTCGGCCGCGCACAGGATCTCCTCGCGCAGCAGCGCGCCTTCGCCGCGTCTGGCCCGTACGCGTCTGGTGGTCATGGATCTCAGGTTGACGGCGTCAGGTTAACGATGTCAATCTGATCGCCTGGCGGAAAGGGCGTCTTATGGGGACTTTTCAGGAAGCGACCGCATTGTCCGCGCGGGGGGACGGCACGTACGAGGCCGTGCTCGACCCGCTGTGGAGCGTCGGCACCCGGCCGCACGGCGGGTACCTGCTGGCCGTGCTCGGCCGGGTCGCGTGCGACAGCGCGGGCGGCGAGCATCCGCACCTGACCGCCGTGAGCGGGTCCTTCATCGAGTCGCCCGAGCACGGGCCCGCCGAGGTGCGGGTGCGGACGCTGCGCGGCGGCCGGAGCGTCACCCAGGTCGCGGCCACGCTGGAGCAGAGCGGCCGGGTCAGGGTCGAGGCGCTGATCACCCTCGGCCTGCTGGACGACGCCGATCCGTGGTGGTCCGGGGTGGACCCGGTCGAGCTGCCGCCCGAGCAGGAGTGCTGGCCCGCGCCCGCCGATCCGCCCGGCGTCGACTTCAAGGTGCCGCTCATGGAGGTCGTCGAGGAGCGGATCGACCCGGCCGCGCTGGCGTTCGTCTTCGGCGAGCCGTCCAGGACGGGCTCCATCGCGACCTGGCAGCGGCTGGCCGACGGCTCCGACTGGGACCCGCTGAGCCTGCTGGTGGCGCTCGACCCGGTGCCGCCGGTGACGTTCGAACTGGGGTTGCCCGGGTGGATGCCGACGATCCAGTTCTCCGCCTACGTCCGCAGGCTGCCCGCGCCCGGGCCGGTGCGGGTGCGGGCCTCGGCGACGGACGTGGGCGGCGACCGGGTGGACGAGTCGGTGCAGGTGTGGGACGACAAGGGCCGGCTGGTCGCCCAGTCGACCCAGCTCGCCGCCGTCCGGGTGCCCGCTTAGTGCCTCCGACCCGGCCGCTCCGCCCGGTGCGGCTCAGCCGGTGAACGTGCCGTCCGGCTCGATGAAGACCAGGGCCGGCTTGGGCCGGCCGTTGTAGCGGCTCGACAGCGAGGCGGCGTAGGCGCCCGCGTTCTCGATGGCCACCAGGTCGCCCCTGCGCAGCGGCGGCAGGTCGTGCAGGCCGAAGGAGTCGGCGCTCTCGCAGATCGGCCCTTCGACGCCGGTGGGCTCGGGCTCGCCCGCGACCGGGTCGAGCGCGTGGATCGGGTGCCTGGCGCCGTAGAGCGCGGGACGTACCAGCTCGGTCATGCCGGCGTCGATGACGGCCTGCTGGCGTCCGCCGCGCCGGCGTACGTGCAGGACCGAGGCGATCAGCCAGCCCGAGGCGGCCACCAGCGCGCGGCCGGGCTCGATCGCCAGGCGGGCGGGCAGCAGCGGGTGCGCCAGCGTCTCCTCGACGGCGGCGCGGAAGTCGGCGGGCGCGGGCAGGTCTCCGTCACCGGCCGGGAAGCCGCCGCCGAAGTCCACCGTGTCGACGGTGCCGAGCAGCGCGTTCAGCTCGGCGGCCAGCTCCACCGCGGCCGCCGCGCCCTGCGCCCACGCGGTCACGCCGTTGAGCTGGGAGCCGACGTGCACGTGCACGCCGCGCACGACCAGGCCGGGCGTGCGCGCGAACGGCGAGCCCGCCAGCTCGCGGATCTCGTCGGCCGTCATGCCGAACTTGCTGGCCGCCTTGCCCACCGCGAGCCCGGCCAGCGTCTCCGGCTCGACCTGCGGGTTGAGCCGCAGCAGCACCTCGACGGGGTGGTCGAGCCTGGCCTGCGCGCACATCGCGGCCAGCGCCACGGCCTCGTCCGCGGACTCCAGCGCCACCCAGCGCAGCGGCTCGCCCGCGGCGGCGGCCGCGACCACCTCGCGCAGCACCTCGTCGGTCTTGCCGATGCCCTCCAGCGTGATCGCGGAGTTCGGCAGCCCGGCCTCTCTCGCCAGCCGCCACTCCCCCGACGACACCACGTTGCCGCCCCAGCCGCGCTCGGCCAGCCGGCGCACGATGGCCGGGTCGTCGTTGGCCTTGAGCGAGTACTGGCGGATCCAGGGGTCGGGGAAGGCGTCCTCGACGAGGGCGGCGCGCTGGTTCAGCTCGGCCACGTCGGTGACGTAGAGCGGGGTGCCGTACGTGCGCGCGGCCTCGGCCAGCGCCGGGAGCGGCAGGCGTACCGGTGTTTCGACGCTCATCAACTGACCCTCTCGTATGTAATCGTTCAGAACTTGCTCGAATCGGCAATGACTGAATGACACCATACAGGCGCGTACCATCGACAGCCGAGGGGGTTTCAGATGGCGGATGCGGGATCGGTCACCGGCCAGATCCGCGAGCGGCTGGCGACGTTCTCGCCCGCCGAGCGCAAGGTGGCGCGGGCGCTGCTGTCCGGCACGCCCACGGTCGGCCTCGACTCCTCCGCCAAGCTGGCCGAATGGGCGGGCGTGAGCGGCCCGACGGTGATCAGGTTCGTGAACCGGCTGGGCTTCGCCACCTTCGCCGAGTTCAAGTCGAGCCTGCGCACCGAGCTCGACGCGCGGGTGCTCTCGCCGGTCGACCTCGACAGGCAGCGCCGTGCCAGGCCCGCTGACACCGGCCGCGCCCTCGCCACCCTCCAGGACATCGCGGACGTGCTCGACTCCACGATCTCGGCCCTGTCGCCCGACGACATCACCCAGGTGGCCGAGCTGCTCGGCGACCGGCGGCGCCGGGTGGTGGTCACCGGCGGCTGGTTCAGCCAGGTGCTGGCCTCGTACCTGGTGGCGTTGCTGCAGCGGGTGCGTCCCGGATGCGCGCTGGTGGAGCAGAACGCGCGCTCGCGCACCGCGGCGCTGGCCGACGCCGACCGCCACACGCTGGCCGTGGTGTTCGACTACCGCCGCTACGAGCGCGAGAGCGAGACGTTCGCGCGGGCGATGCACGCCAGGGGCGCGCGGGTGGTGCTGTTCACCGATCCCTGGTTGTCGCCCATCTCCGACATCGCCGAGGCGATCGTGCCGGTCGACATGGCGGTGTCCGGGGTCGAGACGCTGGCGCCGGCCATGGCCGTGGTGGAGTCGGTGGTCACCGAGATACTGGACAATGACGACGAGCAGGCTCGCGACCGGTTCGTCCGGTTCAACGAGATCGCCGACGACCTCCGCTGACGTTCACTCGCTGTCCGGTGTCTGGACAACCGTCTCAAGTGCCGGGCGGGGGCCGTACCATGTGAAGACTCGCTAACGATGGGAGAAGCACGATGCCCGCCCTCAGGTCACGTACGGTCACTCACGGTAGGAACATGGCCGGTGCCCGGGCCCTCCTCCGGGCGACCGGCGTAGCCGGGAGCGACTTCGGCAAACCGATCATCGCGGTGGCCAACAGCTTCACCCAGTTCGTGCCAGGCCACGTGCACCTGCGTGACGTCGGCGACGTGGTGTCCCAGGCGATCCGCGAGGCCGGGGCGATCCCGCGCGAGTTCAACACGATCGCCGTCGACGACGGCATCGCGATGGGCCACGGCGGCATGCTCTACTCGCTGCCCTCGCGCGAGCTGATCGCCGACGCCGTCGAGTACATGGTCGAGGCGCACTGCGCCGACGCGCTGATCTGCGTCTCCAACTGCGACAAGATCACCCCGGGCATGCTGCTGGCCGCGTTCCGGCTGAACATCCCGACGATCTTCGTCTCCGGCGGCCCGATGGAGGCCGGCAAGACGCCGGGCAAGAAGCTCGACCTGGTCGACCCCATGATCGCGGCCGCCGACGACTCCGTCTCCGACGCCGAGCTGCTGGAGATGGAGGAGAACGCCTGCCCGACCTGCGGCTCCTGCTCCGGCATGTTCACCGCCAACTCGATGAACTGCCTGGCCGAGGCCATCGGCCTGGCCCTGCCCGGCAACGGCACGATCCTGGCCACGCACAAGCGGCGCAAGCAGCTCTTCGAGGACGCCGGCCGCCAGCTCGTCGAGCTGACCCGCCGCTACTACGAGGACGGCGACGAGTCGGTGCTGCCGCGCTCGATCGCCACCCGCGAGGCGTTCGAGAACGCCATGACGCTCGACGTGGCCATGGGCGGCTCGACCAACACGATCCTGCACATCCTGGCCGCCGCCCGCGAGGCCGGGGTCGACTTCGGGCTCAAGGAGATCAACGAGATCTCGCTGCGCGTGCCCTGCCTGTGCAAGGTGGCCCCGGCCACCGCCAAGTACCACATCGAGGACGTCCACCGCGCCGGCGGCATCCCGGCCATCCTCGGCGAGCTCGACCGGGCCGGGCTGCTCCACCGCGACCTGCCCACCGTCACCGGCAAGTCGCTCGGCGACATGCTGGCCGACTGGGATCCGGTCTCGCCGTCCGCGCTGCCGGAGGCCCTGGAGCTGTGGCACGCCGCGCCCGGCAACGTGCGCACGGTCAAGCCGTACTCGCAGGACAACCGCTGGGACTCCCTCGACGTCGACCGCGCCACCGGCTGCGTGCGCGACCTCGAGCACGCCTACACCGCCGACGGCGGCCTGGCCGTCCTGTACGGCAACATCGCCCGCGACGGCGCCGTCGTGAAGACCGCCGGCGTCGACGAGTCGATCTGGACGTTCAGCGGCCCCGCCGTCGTGTTCGAATCGCAGGAGGACGCGGTCGACGGCATCCTCGGCGGCCGGGTCAAGGCGGGCGACGTGGTCGTCATCCGCTACGAAGGCCCCAAGGGCGGCCCTGGCATGCAGGAGATGCTCTACCCGACCTCGTTCCTCAAGGGCAAGGGCCTGGGCAAGGCCTGCGCGCTGATCACCGACGGCCGCTTCTCCGGCGGCACCTCCGGCCTGTCCATCGGCCACGCCTCGCCCGAGGCCGCCGAGGGCGGCGCGATGGCCCTGATCGAGGACGGCGACATCATCGACATCGACATCCCGAACCGCTCGATGGAGCTGCGGGTGCCGGAGGCCGAGCTGGCGGGCCGGCGCGAGCGGCTGCTGGCCGACCTCGGCGGCTACCGTCCGCGTGACCGCAAGCGGCCGGTGAGCGTGGCACTGCAGGCGTACGCGGCGATGACGACGTCCGCCTCCACGGGCGCCTCCAGGGACCTGTCGCAGCTCTCTCGGTAGACCCGGGCGCCGATGGCCCGCCCCGCTTTCCTGCGGGGCGGGCCATCGGCATGCCGTACAGATTTTCGAAAAATGTCGGTGCCGGTCTCTATTGTTGGGGTATGGCTAAAGTCGTGAAGCCTCAAACCCGCCCGCTGACGACCGCCGAGATCGCCGCCCTCGCCCTCTCCCTGGCTCACCTCGGGTCGGGGCCCCAGGCCGTCACCGCCAGGCGCGGCCTGCAGCACGCGTTCGAGCATCTGGAGCTCGACGACGACGTCATCGCCACCACGCTCGCGACCCTCACCGAGCCGCTGCCCACGGACGTGGCTTCCCGGGCCAGGCTCATCGCCGACGCCATCACCAGCCGTATGATCGTCCGCCTGCACTACCAGGACGCCACGGGCCGGGTCACCTCGCGTGACGTGGAGCCGGTGACGTGCCTGGTGCACCGTGAACACTGGTATCTGGTGGGCGTGTGCCGGATGCGCCGGGGCATCAGGGCGTTCAGGTTCGACCGGATCATCGCGGTCGAGCCCACGCTGACCCCGTCGCGGCCGCATCTGGCCGACCGGTTCCTGCCGTTCCAGCGCCGCAAGCGCGCCACCAAGGCCGCGTAACGCGGGCCGCGGGGGCCTATCCCCCGCAGCAACCTCCGCCGCAGCAACCGCCGCCGCCTCCACCGCTCGGGCGCGGGGCGGCGGCGCCGCCGGTCATGGCGACGGTCGAGAGCAGCTTGACCGTGTCGTCGTGCCCGTGCGGGCAGGTGGCGGGGTCGTCGGAGGCGGCCATGGGGCGCGACACCTCGAACGTGGAGCCGCAGGCGCGGCAGCGGAAGTCGTAGCGGGGCATGCCCCCAAGGTTACCGCCGGCGGCGCGCCGCGACCCTCGGCTCAGCCGGTGAACGTGACGTGCGCGTAGTCGGACACGGCCGCGAAGCCGATCGACTGGTAGATCCGGTTGCTGGTCGGGTTGGCCAGGTCGGCGAAGAGCACCACCTGCTCGCAGCGTTCGGCCAGGCCGACCTGACTGGCGTACGCGGTGACGGCCGCGCCGAAACCCCGCCGGCGGCACGAGCGCGGCGTGTAGACCGGCCCGATGCGGCAGACGCCGGCCGCGGCCGGGTGGAGCGCGGCCACCGAGACGGGCAGCCCGTCGTGCTCCCAGACGAACAGCTCGCCGTTCTGCAGCCGGCGCAGCACGCGTTCGGCCAGGTCGTCGCCCTCGCTCACGCCCGCGTCCGCGGCGAAGCCGTGCCACCAGCTCACCAGCAGCGAGAATTCGCCGGACCTGGCCGGTCTGCCGTGCCCGGGGACGTCGGGGGTGACGAGCGTGCCGAGCCGGTAGAGGCGTTCCGACATGGCCTGCCAGGGCCGTCCGGCGAGGCGGGTGAACTCGGCGGTGAGCTCCGCCGGGCCCAGGACCTGCGGGAGTTCGCCGTCGAGCGCGGCGACCAGCGGCTCGATGGCCGACACCGGCATGTGGGCGAGCTCCAGCGGGCGCGGCGGCGTGCGGAGCACCGCGCCGCACACCTCCCCGTGCACCTCTCCGCCGGGCCGCCACCAGCCGAAGGAGGCGTCTTTGGCGGGCATGCCGGCGCGGAGCTGGGCCAGCACGGTCAGCAGGACGTTGTTGCCGACCGGGTCGCCGAGCAGGAACCGCTCGGCGACGCCGGCGAACTCTTCGGGGTCGGCGGTGAAGGACCACATGCCTGACGATGGTGTCAGGCGATGGCCGCGCGTGTTAAACGGTTTTCCGGCCGCCTTCCGGATGGACGTCCTGGTTCAGGCCGCCATCCGGTCGGTCGTCCGGGTTCAGGCCGCGGCTTCCAGGTAGGGCGCCCATTGGGGGTCTCCGAGCAGCGATGCGCCGATGAGCCTCCAGTGAGCGCCCCGTGGCACCGCCGGGGTGACGCGGAGCGTCCACCCCAGCTCCTCCAGGAACTTGTCGGCCTTGCGGTGGTTGCACGGCGTGCACGAGGCGACGCAGTTCTCCCACGTGTGGGTGCCACCCCTCGACCTGGGGATGACGTGGTCGATGGTCTCGGCCCGCTGCCCGCAATAGGCGCAGCGGTAGTCGTCGCGCCGCATGAGTGCGGCCCTGGTCAGGGGGATGCGCGACCGGTAGGGGATGCGGACATATCTGCGAAGTCTGATCACCGAGGGGACGTCGAGCGTGCACGTCGCGGAGCGAAGCACGGCGCCTCGCCCGTCGCGGTGCACGACATCGGCCTTCTCCCGCAGCACCAGCACGATGGCCCGGTGCAGCGAAAGGGTGGTGAGCGGCTCGTAGGTGGCGTTGAGCAGCAGGACCTGGCGCATCATCGGGCCTCTTCCCGCTGCAGGCGTATCAAAGGGGACATGCCGCGGCATGTCCCGCCTGTCGGCCCCTCCTGGGGCACTTGTGCTTCCGTCACATGGACCTCCGCCGGACGGCCCAGCGGATGGTCACCACGGCACCGTCCTGTCACCAAGTCTGGCGTTACCAGCGTGGTCCCCGCCACCCCAATACCTCGCGGCCGTAATGACTAAAGGGACGCACGGTACGTTTTATGCCCGCATCACCAGCGCTTTACGCCCCCGCCAGGGCAGTAGGGTTCCTGGCATGACGCGAGAGCCGTATCCGACCGCACGCCGGGAAGAGACCGTCGATCTTCTGCACGGAACGCCCGTTCCCGACCCCTATCGGTGGCTGGAAGACCCCGAGAGCCCCGAGACCAAGGGCTGGCTCGATGCGCAGGGCGATCTGTACCAGCGGGAGATCGGCACGCGCCGGTTCAAGGGCCGCATCGCCGAACTGCTCAGGTCGGGCTCGGTCGGGGTGCCGGCCTGGCGCGGCGGGCGTCACTTCTTCAGCAGGCGCACCCCCGACCAGGAGCACGCCGTCTACTTCGTCGCCGAGCCGGACGGCACCGAGCGGGCGCTGGTCGACCCGATGCAGCTCGACCCGACCGGGCTGACCACGCTCGACACCGTGCAGCCCGACAAGGAGGGCCGCCTGCTGGCCTACCAGATCTCGGTCGGCGGCGACGAGGAGTCCGTGCTCTATGTCATCGACGTCACCACCGGCCTGCGCGTCGAAGGCCCGATCGACCGCTGCCGCTACTCCCCCGTCGCGTGGGTGCCCGGCGGCGAGGCGTTCTACTACGTGCGCAGGCTGCCCAGCACGGAGGTGCCGGAGAACGAGCGGCAGTTCCACCGCCGCGTCTACCTGCACCGCGTCGGCACCTCCACCGAGGACGACGTGATGATCTTCGGCGACGGCCTGAAGATGACCAACTACTACGGCGTCTCGGTCTCGCGTGACGGCCGCTGGCTGCAGATCTCGGCGCACGAGGGCACCGCCCCGCGCAACGACCTGTGGGTGGCCGATCTGACCGAGTCCCCGCTCGACCGGCCGCACCTGCGGGTCGTCCAGGAGGGCGTCGACGCGCAGACCGGGCTGGTGTTCGGCCGCGACGGCCGCCTGTACGTGCACACCGACCGCGACGCCTCGCGCGCCCGCGTGTGCGTGACCGACCCGGCCGAGCCCGGCTTCGAGAGCTGGCGCGAGCTGATCCCCGAGGACCCCGAGGCGGTGCTGCAGGACTTCGCCATCCTCGACGACCTGGACCGCCCGATCATGCTGGTGGGCTGGACCCGCCACGCGATCAGCGAGATCACCGTGCACGACCTGGAGACCGGCGAGCGGGTCGGCGAGGTCCCGACGCCCGGGCTGGGCACGATCGGCGGCATCTCCGAGCGTCCGGAAGGCGGGTACGAGGCGTGGTTCGGCTACACCGACAACACCACGCCGCCGACCATCCAGCGCTACGACGCGCGTAGCGGCGAGACGACGCTGTGGGCGTCCTCGCCGGGCGTGGTCGAGGTGCCCGAGGTCACCACCGAGCAGGTCGTCTACAGCTCCAAGGACGGCACGGACGTCCGCATGCTGATCATCTCCCCGGCCGGGGAGCCCACCGGCCCGCGGCCGACCATCCTGTACGGCTACGGCGGCTTCGGCGTGTCGATGACCCCCGGCTACTCGGCCTCCATCCTGGCCTGGGTCGAGGCCGGCGGCGTCTACGCGATCGCGAACCTGCGCGGCGGCGGCGAGGAGGGCGAAGACTGGCACCGGGCCGGCATGCTCGGGCACAAGCAGAACGTCTTCGACGACTTCCACGCCGCGGCCGAATACCTGATCGCCCGCGGGATCACCACCACCGAGCAACTGGGCATCTCCGGCGGCTCCAACGGCGGCCTGCTGGTCGGCGCGGCGCTGACGCAGCGTCCCGACCTGTACGCGGCCGTGGTCTGCTCGGCGCCGCTGCTCGACATGGTGCGGTTCGAGAAGTTCGGCCTGGGTGCTACCTGGAACGTCGAGTACGGCTCCGCCGACGACCCGGAGCAGTTCGGCTGGCTCTGGGGGTATTCGCCGTACCACCACGTCAGGGAGGGCGTCACGTACCCGGCGACGCTGTTCACCGTCTTCCAGTCCGACACGCGGGTGCACCCGCTGCACGCGTGGAAGATGTGCGCGGCGCTGCAGCACGCGTCCGCGGGCGGTGCGCCGGTCCTGCTGCGCAACGAGGCGGAGGTCGGGCACGGGGCGCGGGCGGTGAGCCGTTCCGTGGAGCTGAGCGCCGACACGCTGACCTTCCTGGCCAGGCACACCGGCCTATAGTCTCGAAGGCATGAGCGCGCCGGGGCCGGGCATGTCCGGGCTCGATCTGGTGGAGGCGGTGCCGAGCGCCGCGTTGCGGCCGTACGTGCTGCGGCTGTGCGCCTACCGCGAGCACTACCCGGCCCCGGTGACGCGCTCGGAGTCGGCGATGCCCGGCGCGGTGCTCATCCTCGCCTTCGGCACGCCGATGGAGGTGCAGGGCGAGCGGGTCACGTCGTTCACCGGCGGGCTCGGCGACCGGTTCATGGTCACCCGCACCACCGGCCCGGCCGAGGGGGTGGAGGTGTTCCTGACCCCGTTCGGGGCCAGGCGCCTGTACCGGATGCCGATGCGGCACCTGACCAACCGGGTGGTCCCGGCCGCCGACCTGCTCGGCCCGTGGGCGGAGCGGCTGGCCGAGGTGCCGTCGTGGCGGGCCCGGCTGGCGCTCGTCGACCGGCTGCTGACCTCGCGCATCCTGGCCGGGCCCGAGCTGGGCCCCGAACTGCCCTGGGCCTGGGCCAGGCTGCTGCGTTCCGGCGGCGACCTCGGCGTGGCCGCGCTGGCGGCCGAGCTGGGCTGGAGCCACCGGCACCTGGTCTCCCGCTTCCACGACGAGATCGGCCTGACGCCCAAGGCGGCCGCGCGGGTGATCAGGTTCTCGCGGGCCGCCCGCCTGCTGCGGTCCGGACGCACGATCGCCGAGGTCGCGGCCGAATGCGGCTACTACGACCAGGCGCACATGAACCGGGAGTTCCGGGTGCTCGGCGACGCCACGCCCGGTCAGATTTTTCCAAGACCGGTGCCGCCGCCCCGGGCATCCTGAGCCCATGAAGCGAACCGTCTACGCGCTGGCCCGCTACCGCGACTGCCAGGCCGCCATCGACTTCCTGTCCACCGCGTTCGGCTTCCGCCTGCACGAGTCGTCCAAGGACGACCGGGGCGCGGTCAACCACGCCGAGCTGTTCGTCGAAGACGACATGATCATGCTCGGGACGGGCGAGCCCGGCGGGCCCGGCGTCTACATCGCCGTGGACGACCCCGACGCCCACCACGACCGCGCCAAGGCGGCCGGGGCCAGGATCACCATGGAACCGGCCGACCAGCCGTACGGGTCGCGCGAGTACGCCTGCGCCGACCCCGAGGGGAACCTCTGGTTCTTCGGCACCTACCGGCCGTGACACTCGGGCGCAGACCATCCGGGAACGCGGCGTGCCGCCGGGAGCTGGGGACTCCCGGCGGCACGGCCCGCTTGGCCGGTCCCGGCGGCGGCCGGTCAGCGGGCGAAGGCGACGACGTTGTCGCGGTAGCTGCGGCGGCCGCGGTCGAACGGGCCGCCGCAGGTGATCAGGCGGAGCTGGGTGCCCTTGCCCGAGCCGTACACCTGCCGGTCGGGGATGCGGCTCTTGGGGTAGCGGGCCAGGCGGGTGATGCGGAACGTCACCGTGGTGCCGTCCGCCCGGTCCACGTGGACCCGGTCGCCGGCGCGCAGGTCGCGTAGCCGGTAGAACACGGCCGGGCCCTTCTTGGAGTCGACGTGTCCGGCGATGACCGCGACGCCCAGTTCGCCCGGTTCCGGGCCTGACCGGTTCCAGCCCACCCGGTCGAACCGCTTGGGCGCGATCAGCTTGCCCCGGGCGTTCAGGCGTAGCGGGATGACCGGAGTGGACAGGCCGATCGCGGGGATGCGCAGGCGCACCGGGTCGGCCACGTCGCGCCCGACCAGGCTGGGGGCGGCGGCCGTCACCGGGCTGGGGGCTGTGGCCGTCACCGGGCTGGCGGCGGCCGCGACCGGGTTGGGGGCGGTGGCGGTCGCCGCGGGGGCACTGGCCGCTGTCGCGGTGAGTACGGCGCAGGCCGCGGCCATGGTGGCGGCTGCTCTGGACGTCGCGCGCATCGGCTCAGGACCTCGCGTCGAGCCAGCGCCTGGCCCAGAAGGCGGCCACGAGCACGAGGCCGACCCCGGCCAGGGCGAGCGGGACCAGGGGGAGCGGGGAGAAGTCGCCGGCGGCGCCGGCCTGATGGATCTCGGCGTCGGGGGCGCCGGCCGCCTTGCCACCACCGGCACCGCCGGCGCTCTCGGCGCTCTCGGCGCTCTCGGCACTCTCGGCACTCTCGGCACCTTCAGCACCGGCGTCGGTACCGGTCTCAGCGTCGGTTGCGGCGTCGGCGTCCGTTCCGGCGTCGGTTGCGGTGTCGGGGGCTCCGGGCGAGGCGCTGGCGTCGTGGGCGCCCTCGGCGCCGTGGCCGGTACCGCTGGTGGCGGCGTGATCGGTGTCGCTGGTGGCCGCATGATCGGTGCCGCTGTCGGTTCCGCTTGCGGTGCCGTGGCCGCTCTCGTCGGTGCCGTGGCCGTTGCCCCTCGCGGCGCCGGTCTCAGTGCCCGTCTCGGTCTCGGAGCCGGTGCCGGCGTCGGTGCCGGGCGCGGTGGTGTGGGTTTCCGCGGCGCCGCCGAAGCCGGCGTTCACGCCGCCCCTGGGCGCGCGGTCGTCGTCATCGTCGCGGCTGCCGCCGGCCCCGGTGTCCACGCCGCCCGAGGGACGCCGGTCGTCATCGTCGTCGTCGCGGGTGCCGCCCGCGCCCGTGTCCACGCCGCCCTTCGGCCGCCGGTCGTCGTCATCGCCGCGGCTCGCGCCGCCGCGGTCGTCGTCCCCGTCGTCCCCGTCGTCGTCATCGCCGTCGTCGTTCTCCGCGGCGGCGAGGTGGGCGGCGGTGGGGACCGCCGCGCTCGCGGCGGGAACGCCGAGGAGCGCGCCCGCGCCGCCGAGCCCGAGGGCGATCGCCGTCACGAGCAGCAACCTGCGCAGAACCTGACCAACCTGGCCCATCCGAACCCTCCTGTACGTCCGTCCGCGGCATTTCCGCGGATGACTCCAGGCTGTCGGGGGCCGGTTGGGGGACCGTGAGGCCCGGATGAGAGCACTCTCACCCGGCGCGCAGCCGGTACCCGGTCCCCCGCACGGTCTCGATCCGGTCGGCGCCGATCTTCCTGCGCAGGTATCGCACGTAGACGTCCACCACGTTGGAGCCGGGGTCGAAGTCGAAGCCCCACACGTGGCTCAGCAGCTGCTCGCGCGTGAGCACCTGGTCGGGGTGCCGGCAGAAGATCTCGGCCAGCGCGAACTCCCGCGTGGACAGGTCGACCGCCCTGTCGCCCACGTGCACCCGCCGCGTCCGCAGGTCGAGCGCCAGGTCGGCCACGCGCAGCACGCTCGCCTCGGGAACGCGGTCCGCGCGCAGCCGCAGGCGCACCCTGGCCAGCAGTTCCTCGAAGGCGAACGGCTTGGCGATGTAGTCGTCCGCGCCGCCTTCGAGCCCGGCCACGGTGTCGCTGACGCTGTCGCGGGCGGTGAGGATGATCACCGGGACGTCCACCCTGGCCTCGCGCAGCCGCCGCAGCACGGTGAACCCGTCGCTCAGCGGCAGCCCGATGTCCAGGATGAGCAGGTCGAACGCGCCGGTGGCCGCGTAGTCGTAGGCCGCCACGCCGTCGCTCACCACGGACGTCACGAACCCGTTGCCGCGCAGCCCCTTCTCCACGAAGGAGGCGATCCTGGCTTCGTCCTCGGCGATCAGAATGCGGTTCACGGCGCCTCCCCGAGCGGGATGGTCATGACGAAGCAGGCCCCGCCCGTCGCGGCCTCGACGACTTTCACGCTGCCTCCGTGCGCCTCGGCGATGGATCGGACGATGGCCAGGCCAAGCCCGGCTCCGTCGTGCGCGCCGGTGCGCCCGGTGCCGCGCACGAACCTGCTGAAGATGCGCTCCCGGTCGGCGGGGGCGACTCCCGGGCCGCTGTCGCGTACCCAGAGCTCGGCCTTGCCGCCGTAGCGCACGGCGGAGCCGACGGCGATCACGTCGCCTTCCTTGGTGTGGCGCACCGCGTTGGCGGCGAGCTGCATGAGCGCCTGGGTGAGCCGCTGCCTGTCGCCGCGCACGCGGGCCTCGGCCACCTCGTCCACGCGCCAGCGGCGTTCGCCGAGCGGACGGGCCTTGGCCACCACGCTGACGGTCAGGTCGGCCAGCTCGACCTCCTCCTGCGCCAGCCAGCCCGGCTGCTCGGCGCGGGCCAGCGTGAGCAGGTCGTCGACGATGCGGTTCATCCGGTCGAGCTCGTCGGTGACCAGGGCCAGCGTCTCGGCCCTGTCGACCGGGTCGTCGCTCATCAGCTCCAGGTGGCCGCGGATGACGGTGATGGGGGTGCGCAGTTCGTGCCCGGCGTCGTCGACGAAGTGCCGCTGCACGGCGAAGGCACGTTCCAATCGGTCGAGCATGTGGTTGAAGGTCCCGGCCAGGGCGGCCACGTCGTCGTCGCCTGGCACGTCGAGGCGTCTGGTCAGGTCGGAGGAGTCGCTGATCTGCTCGGCCGTCTGGCCGATCAGGCGGACCGGGGCGAGCACGCGTCCGGCCACGAACCAGCCGGCGGCGCCGGCCAGGGCGAGCGCGGCCAGCGCGGACAGGCTCAGCACCCGTACGGCGTCCACGATCTCGTCGCGCTGCCGGTCGTAGAAGATCGCGGTGACGAAGTGGGCGGGTCGCGGGTCGGCGGCCACCTTGACCGGGATCACCGCGTACCTGACCGTGCCCGCCGTGCTCTCGGTCTCGTCGTGGAGCGGGTCGACGGCCCCGGCCATGTGGCGTACCAGGGCCTCGTCGGTGTCGAGCCGGGCCGGACGGCGCACCGCGCTGATCATGTCGGGCTGGCCGTCGACGATGCTGAAGAACGTCTCCCAGCGGTCCGGCGAGTTGAACGCGAGATAGCCGTTGAGCAGGGCCGCCACGTCGGTGGGCGGCTGCCCGGTCTTGGGGTCGACGGCGGTGATCGCGTAGCGGCGCAGCTTCTCCGCCTCGTTGCTGAACTCCTGGTCGACCCGGTCGTCGAGGCGCTTCAGCAGGAGGGTCCAGGTGGCGAAGATCGAGACGGACAGCGCCAGGCCGACCACGGCGAGCATCCATCCGACGATCCTGGCGCGGGCGGTGAGGCGGCCTCGTGCCCGGTCAGTCGTCATCGTCCTCGCCGTCGTCGTCACCGCCGGCGCGGTCGTCGTTGCCGCCGGCGCCGTCGTCGTCTCCGCCCGGGTGCGGCGACGGCGGCTTGACCGGCTCGGCCTTGGTCTTGGTCTTGCGCGGCGTGGGGGTGGGGTCGGCGCGCGGCGTCTCCTGTCCCGGTGATCCCGAGACTACGACAGGTTCCCCCAGCGTGGGCCCGGAGTCGGCGACCGAGGCCAACCCGATGGCCAGGAACCCGGCCACCGCCGCCCCGGCCAGCAGCAGGACCAGGGGTGCCGGACGTTTCATGCCCACGAGTCTGGCATTACGGGAGGAGACGGTGCTTAAAGCCAGATGAGAAAGCTCTCATCTGGCGAAGCGTGAGACGGATGTACGAATATGTCGGCCGCAGGCTAGCGCGGGAAGACGATGGTCTTGTGCCCGTCGAGCAGGACGCGCTGCTCGGCGTGCCACTTGACGGCGCGGGCCAGCGCCACGCACTCCACGTCACGCCCCATCGCGACCAGGTCTTCCGGCGAGTGGCTGTGGTTGACCCTGGCCACCTCCTGCTCGATGATCGGCCCCTCGTCGAGGTCGGAGGTGACGTAGTGCGCGGTCGCGCCGATGAGCTTGACGCCGCGCGCGTGAGCCTGGTGATACGGCTTGGCCCCCTTGAACGACGGCAGGAACGAGTGGTGGATGTTGATCGCCCGCCCGGCCAGCTTCGCGCACAGCTCTTCCGACAGCACCTGCATGTAGCGGGCCAGCACGACCAGGTCGACCTGGTAGTGCTCGACCAGCGCCAGGATCTCGGCCTCCTGCTTGGGCTTGGTCTCGGGGGTGATCGGCAGGTGGTGGTAGTCGATGCCGTAGGACTGGGTGAGCGGCCGCAGGTCGGGGTGGTTGGAGGCGACCGCGACGATCTCGATGTCGAGCGCGCCCGACCTGACCCGGTAGAGCAGGTCGTTCAGGCAGTGGTCGAACTTGCTGACCATGATGAGCACGCGCGGTTTCCTGGCCACGTCGCGCAGCTGGAACTCCATGGCGAATTCCGGGGCCAGCGCGGCGAAGGCGGCGTTGAGCTCGTCCTCGCCGAGCGAGCCGGAGAACTGCACGCGCATGAAGAAGCGCTGTCCGACCCGGTCGCCGAACTGCTGGCTCTCGATGATGTTGCAACCGTGCCCGGCCAGCAGACCGGAGACGGCGGCCACCACGCCGGGCCGGTCGGGGCAGGACAGGGTCAGGACGTACTCGGCAGAGCTGCTCATGCCTTCACTCTCGCGGACGTGGGATCGTAGGGCGCCTTCAGGCTGACCTGGGCAGAGTACAGGTCGCCGGCCACGTCTATCTCGACCTTCTCCAGCGAGGCGTCGGTGATGTGGCCGAGTGCCACGGTCCGCCCGAGCGTGGGGCTGTAGGCGGCCGAGGTGACGTAGCCCACACCGGAGCCCTCGGACAGCAGGGACTCGCCGCCCCACAGGTGTGCCGCGGGATCGTCGAGCACGATCGAGACTACCCGCCGCCGCGGGGTCAGCAGAGCCGCTTCCTCGCCCCGGAACCCGCCGCTCTTCCTGCAGGTGAAGCGGAGTCCGGCGGCGGCCGGGGTGATCTCGGGGCCGAGCTCGCGGCCCCAGGCGCGGTAGCCCTTCTCGATGCGCATGGCCTCGATGGCGTAGTAGCCGGCCTGGGTGAGCCCGCCGGCGCCCAGCAGCGTCTCGTAGACGGTGACGGCGAACTCGGCGGGCACGTACAGCTCCCAGCCCAGTTCGCCCACGTAGGTGACCCTGGTGGCGCGGACGGTGGCGTATCCGAGGTCGACGAGTCTCGACGTGCCGAACTCAAATGCCGAAAAATCCGCCTTCGACACCGATTGGAGGATATTTCGGGAATCGGGACCCATGACGCCGAAGACCGCATACGCCCCCGTGACGTCCACGAGCACCGCCCGCCGGTCGCCGATCCCCCTGGAGATGTGGTCGAAGTCCCTGGTCGTCTGGGCCGAACCGGAGACGATCAGGTACTCGTCCCGCGCCACCCTGGTGACGGTCACGTCGGACTCGTATCCGCCCTGGTCGTTCAGCATGCCGGTGTAGACGACCCGGCCGACCTCGACGTCCACGTCCGCGGTGCACAGCCACCCCAGCGCCTCGGCCGCCTCCGGGCCCTTCAGCGTGAACTTGGAGAACGACGTCTGGTCGAAGATCACCGCCGCCGTCCGGCACGCCTCGACCTCGGCGTTCACGTACGGCTGCCACTCCGGCCTGCCGAACGTGCGGCCCACCCGCGGCCCGAAGTAGTTGACCCGCTCGAAGCCCATCTTGGACCCGAAACACGCCCCGGACGCCGCCAGCAGGTGATGCACCGGCGAACGCCGCAGCGGCCTGGCCGTCTCCAGCTCCTTGTCCGGCCAGGACATCGCGTAGTGCAGCCCGAGCGTCTCGGTGACCCGGTCGCGCAGCCAGGTGTCGTTGTCCGCCCAGCGGGCGAACCTGCGCAGGTCGGCCGGCCACAGGTCGCTGGTCGGCGAGCCGTTGACGATCCATTCGGCCAGCGCCCTGCCCGCGCCGCCGGCCGAGGCGATGCCGGCCGAGTTGAAGCCCGCGCCGACGAAGAAGCCGCGTACCTCGGGCGCCTCGCCCAGCAGGAACATGTTGTCGGGAGTGAAGCTCTCCGGGCCGTTGTAGAACATCCGCACGCCGGTGCTCTCCAGCGCGGGCACCCGCTGAACGGCGTTCTCCATGATGATCGCGAACTGGTCCCAGTCCTCCTCCAGGAGCTGGAACTCGAACGGGTACGGGATCCCGTCCATGCCCCACGGTTTGGCGTCCGGCTCGAAACCGCCGACCACCAGGCCGCCGACCTCCTCCTTGAAGTAGGCGTACCCGTCGGGGTCGCGCAGGACGGGCAGGCTGGGCCGCACGCCCTCGATCTGCTCGGTGACGACGTAGAAGTGCTCGGCCGAGTGCAGCGGCACGGTGACCCCGGCCATCCTGCCCAGTTCCTTGGCCCACTGGCCGGCGCAGTTGACCAGGATCTCGGTCTCGATGTCGCCGGCCGAGGTGCGTACGCCGGCGACGGCGCCGTCCTTGACCGTGACGCCCGTGACGCGCACCCGCTCCAGCACCCGCACGCCGCGCCGCTGCGCGCCGCGCGCCAGCGCCTGGGTGAGGTCGGACGGGTTGGCCTTGCCGTCGCCGGGCAGCCAGACGCCGCCCACCAGATCGTCGGTGCGCATGACCGGCCACAGCTCGCCGGCTTCGCGCGGGGTGATGATCTCGGCGGTGATGCCGTAGTTCCTGGCGGCCGCGGCGGTGCGCCTGAGCTGGGTCATCCGCTCGGGAGTGCGGGCGACGCTGACGCTGCCGCACTGCTTCCAGCCGGTGCCGAAGCCGGTCTCGGCCTCGAGCCTGGCGTACAGGTCGGTGCTGTACTGGATGAGCCTGGTCATGCTCTCCGTGCTGCGCAGCTGGCCGACCAGCCCGGCGGCGTGCCAGGTGGTGCCGCAGGACAGTTGTCCCTGCTCCAGCACGACGACGTCCGTCCAGCCCAGCTCGGCCAGGTGGTAGGCCACGCTGCAGCCGACGATCCCGCCTCCGATGACGACGACCTGAGCACGCGAGGGCAGCGCCTTGGCCTTACTCAAGAAATGCTCCTCAAGCGATTGATGCCCGGCCAGCTGCGCACGCTGCGCAGCATGGCGATGAAAGCCTGTTCCGCCGGGCCGAGCAGCCGGTCGCGGCGGTGTGCCAGCACGATCGGGCGGGGCTTGGGCGCGGGCGCGACCTCCACCGCGGCCAGCCGCCCGTCGGCGACCTCCTGCTCGACGCAGTGCTCCGACACCAGCGAGACGCCCAGCCCGGCGGCGACCGCCTGCTTGATCGTCTCGGCGCCCCAGATCTCGCTGCGTCCCGCTTCCTCCAGCCCCCACGTCTCCAGGGCCTGCTCCTGCAGCTCCCTGGTGGACGATCCGGGCTCGCGCAACAGGAACGACTCCCCCGCCAGGTCGGCGGGTTGGGCCGCGCCCCGTCCCGCGTACCTGTGGCCGGGCTGGGTGATCAGGACGAGCCTGTCCTCCAGGATCGGCTCGCTGACGAGCTGCGCCGCGCCCGGCTGCCCGGCCAGCACGGCCACGCCGATCTCGCCGTCGACCAGCCCGCGCTCGATCTGCTGGGCGTTGCCCACCTGGATGCCGATCTCGATGCCCGGGTGCCGGTCGCGGAAGGCGGCCAGCAGCGGCGGCAGCAGGTACGTGCCCACGGTGGTGGTGCCGCCCGCGACCAGGCTGCCGATCTGCAGCCCCGACACCTGCCTGATCGCCGCCACGGCCTCGTCGGCCAGCAGGAAGACGCGCTTGGCGTACTCCAGCATGACCTCGCCCTCGGGCGTGAGCCTGATGCGTGCGCCGCTGCGGTCGATCAACGTCGTCCGCAGGGCCTGCTCAAGCTGCCTGACCTGGTGGGACACGGACGGCTGGCTGAGATAGAGCTTCTGCGCCGCGGCCGAGAAGCCGCCGCATTCGACGACCGTCATGAAGATCCAGAGTCTGTGCAGGTTGAGCTGCATCGGCGTTAACCCCTAGCTGCCTCGATCGACTCTCGGAGCGCGTCCTCGAGCTGTTCCAGCCGGTGCCAGGGAATCTCGCCCATCGTGCAGATCCTGAAGAAGTCCGCGGATAGTTGCCCCTGACCGGCGTAGATAACGTAGCCGCGCTTCTTCAGCTCGTCGTGAAGGCTTCGGTACGTGACGCCGTCCGGCAGATGAAGCATCGTCACCGTGTTGGACCTGAACCGTTCATCGACCAGGATCCGCAGGCCGAGCCGCTCGAACTGGGCGCGCACCAGCGCGGCGCGCTCCCGGTACAGCTTGGTCCTGGCGGCGAAGCCGCCGGACTCCTCGTACTCCTTGATGGCCTCGTCGAAGGCGTAGCAGACCTGCACGGCCGGGGTGAACGGCACGTCGCCCTTGCGCTGGCCGGCCAGGTAGCTGGCGGCGTTCAGGTAGAGGCTGCGCGCCGGGACCTGCTGGACGCGTTCGATCGACCGGTCGCTGCACAGGATGAACGACATGCCGGGCAGGCCGTGCAGCCCCTTGTTCGCGGTGCCGCAGACGACGTCGGCCTTGACCTCGGCCAGGTCCTGGTCCTCGATGGCGGTGCCGGAGATGGCGTCGATGACGAACAGCGCGCCGTGCTCGGCGACGACCTCGCCGATCTCCTTGATCGGGTTGATCAGGCCGGTGGTGGTCTCGTGGTGCACGCAGATCACCGCGTCGACGTCGTCGCGGCCGGCCAGCGCGGCCCGGACGGCCTCGGGGTCGGCCGGGACCGTCCAGTCGCTCTTGACCTCGTGGAACGGGATTCCGTTCGCCTGCGCGATCTTGATCATCCTGTCGCCGTAAACGCCGTTGTTCACGACGAGCACGCCCCGGCCGGCCCGGACCGAGCTGATGACCGCCATCTCCATGGCCGCGGTTCCCGAGCCGGTGACCAGCAGCGCCTCGTGCGTGCCGGCGAGGTTCAGACTGCGGGGCAGCGCCTCGCGGATCCGGGACAGCAACTCCGTGAACTCGGGCTCGCGGTGGCAGAGGTCTCCTCTGAGCAGGGCGTCCTTGACCCGCTTGGACGTACACGCCGGCCCGGGATTCAGCAGAATGAGCTCTTCGTCCATCATCCACTCGATCTTGGGTAGCTATTGAGGCATAACAGACGCTATCCGGGGAGATATGGCGGCCGGCAGCCGTCTTTTCGCTATGAGGGCCATAAGTGAATCGGACTTGTCCTGCCTGATCTGGGCGGACTGGGATGGAGCGCATGCCGTTGGACGCCGTCGCACTGATCGCGGTCGCCGGTCTGTTCGCGATCGTGTCCGGGGTGAACGACGGCGGCGCCCTGCTCGCGACCGGGCTCAAACTGCCCACGGTGCGGCCGGCGACCGGCATCCTCACGCTGGTGGTGCTGGTGGCGCTGGTGCCGCTGCTGAGCCATCAGGTGGCGGTGACGTTCGTGACCCGGCTGGCCACCTTCGACGGGCCCGGCTCGAAGATCGCGATGACGGTCGCGGTGATCTCCGCGCTGGCCGTGGTCACCTGGCTGAGCTCGCGCGGCCGGCCGACCAGCCTCACGCTGGCCATCGTCGGCGGGCTCACCGGGGCCGGCGTGGGGTGGGGGCTGCCGGTCTCGCCCGGGTCCGTGGCGCTCGTGCTGGCCTTCGGCGTGGCCGCGCCCATCGCGGGCGGACTGCTGGCCTGGGTGCTGATCCGGGCACTCGTGGCGATCACCACCGCACGCGGGCTGTCGTCCTGGCACTGGGCCGCGTTCCTGCTGCAGACCGTCGCGTACGCGGCCAATGACGGGCAGAAGATGCTGGCCGTGTTCATGATCGCGCTGGGCTTCGCCGGGGCGCCGCTGCCGTACACGACGCTGGTGGCCGTCCTGTTCGGGATCGGCGCGCTGTACGGCCTGCCCAAGGCTGGACGCACGCTGAGCAGGGAGATCATCGTCTCCAGACCGGCGCACGGGGTCGCCGCCGAGCTGGCCGCGGGCACCTCGGTGATCGCCTGCGCGGCCGTGGGCATGCCGGTGAGCATGACCCAGGCCATCGCCGGCGGTCTCATCGGCGCCGGCGTGGCCGTGGGCAGCGGCCGGGTCCGCTGGTACGCCGCCGTCAAGATCGTCGCGGCCTGGCTGTTCACCCTCCCCGCCGCCGCGTTGCTGGCCGGGGTCGCGGCCTTCGTACTGAAGGGGTTGAGAGGATGAAGCGACTGCGGCGCATCAAGGACCTCATCACCGGACGCATGGACAGCGCGCTCACCGAGGCGCTGCTCGGCCAGCTGGAGGCCACCAAGGAAGGCGCGTGGCTGGCCATGGCCATGATCGGCGGCGAGGTGGGCCGCACCGGCGCGCACGAGCAGATGCGCGCCATCGAGCACCTCGGCGACGAGGAACGCGCCCGGCTGGTGGACGAGCTCAGAACCGCCCTGGTCATCCCGATCGACCGGGAGGACCTGTTCCGGCTGTCGCGCTCGATCGACGACGTGCTGGACTCGCTGCGCGACTTCGTCCGGGAGTCGCATCTGTACCGGGTGCCCGACCAGATCCGCTTCACGCCGCTGCTCGACCAGGTCATCGTGGGCATCGACGCGCTGGAGAACGCCGTACGCGACCTGGCCTCCCGCCCGTCGGCGGTGGTGCAGGACGCCCTGGAGGCCAAGAAGGCCGGCGGCGCGATCCGCCGGATGTACCAGTACGAGATCTCCCGCATCTTCTCCGGCGAGCTGACGCCCGACGCGATGAAGGAGCGGGAGCTGGTGCGGCGGCTGGAGATCGTCGGCATGGCCATCGGCGAGGCCGCCGACGCGATCGCCGACGGCGCGATGAAACGTTAGACCGGTTCCGCATCATTCGACTGATTACTCGGCGACCCTGCGTTTATCGTGTTGAGACCCAGGTGTCATTTGCCCCTGTCTGCCTCTTCGAGGAGATCGGCATGCCCGACCCCGATCGCGCCGCGGCGGAGGCGGCCCTGCGCAGCATCAAGGCCCTGTCCGACGAGCACTGGTGGACGCTCCACCCCTCCTGCACGCTGCTGGAGGGCCAGGCGTGGGTGGGCCCGGCCGGTGAACGCTTCGGCCAGGACGTGCACGAGGACCAGCGCGGCCTGCGTGCCCTGCTGACCAGCGCGGTCGAGGACGCCGAGCGCAACATCCCCAGGCCGGGTGCCCCGTGATGGCCGAACCGGGATACTCCGGAGTCAAGAAGCCGGAATTCGACCAGCTCGTGGACAAGCACGCGCTGGCCGCCAGACAGCTCACCGACCTGGGCGAGAAGCTGCACGCGGAGCTCGCCAGGGCCGGGCTCGACACCGCTCCCGCCCAGCGCGCCCGTGCGCTCGCCGCCCGCGCCGACAAGCAGGCCAAGGACCTGCGCCGACGCCAGCAGATCGTGCGCGACATGGAACGCCAGAAGATCGACCTCGGCATGCCCATGGCCGGGTCGTCCTTCATCCGCGTGCCCGACTCGCTGGAGGCGGCTCGCGGGCAACTGGCCGGCAACGCGGCCGCCGCCGCGGTGCGGGGAGACCCCCGCAAGGCGCTCGCGGAGCTGGAGAAGTTCGCGGGCAAGAACCCGAGCCCGGAGTTCATCAAAGGGTTCCTGTCCAAGATCGACCCGCGGATCGCCACCGAGCTGCCGGCCGTGCTGGCCAAACGGCTGCGCGACGCCGCTGATCGCGGCGAGGACACCACCGCCCTGGCCCGGCAGAGCACGCTGGCGTTGAAGACGCTCTCCGCCGCGCTGGCCAAGGGCACCGATCCGGCGGACCCGGCCTATCTCGGTGACAAGTTCCTCAACGGTCTGGTGGTGGAGGGCCGCAAGGAACACAAGATCGACGACATGACGTACCTCGGGTATCAGGCGCAGGCGCTGGTCTGGCGGGCCAGCGACGGGAGGCCGCCGTTCTCGGCGAAGTTCATGGAGACCGTCGGCGCGGATGCCGTCGCGCAGGAGAAGCGGGCCTACGAGTCGCGCTGGAAGCAGAGCGAGGCCCTGCACGGGCGCGTCTCGGGCACCTTGATGGACCTGGCGGCCCTGCTGAAGACGCGCAATCTGTACGGCCCGGCCATCACCGACCCCGGCAAACCGCCCACCGGCTCGTCGGTGATCGACGACCTGGTGCACGCGGCGGGCTTCTCCGCGCCGGCGGCGCAGGCCCTGCTCAGCTACCGCCTGGACGGCGGGAAGCGGACCATCCTGTCGTACTTCATGACGCAACGCTGGGCGGTCTTCAAGCACACCAGGTCCCAGGAGCCGCTGGGCAGGATGTTGCGCACCGCGCTCACCGACAAGAGCTCCGCCGGCGCCCGGCTGACCGAGGAACTGCTCGGCCTGACCAGGAAGCGCCTGGAAGGGGCGTACGTGTCCGGGGAGGATCTCAAGATCAAGGACCCCGGCAAGCTGGAGGAGATGGCCTTCCTCCGCAGGCCGCTGGGGGCCGCGATGGTGGCTCAATTCGACGCCATCTCGAGCGCCTACACCGACGACCCCCGGTTCAAGGGGCTGCAACCGGCGGACATGACCTGGCTGTTCCTCTTCGTGGGCAGGGACGAGCAGGCGTTCAAAGACCTGCTGACCGCTCAGTACAACCGGCTGTCCGACAGGATCGAGGAGTCGTACCGCAAGAGTGGCGGCGAATACCTGAAGAGCATGTTCCGGCACGAGGGCAAGATGCTCGGCTACATCCTGGAGACGCGGCGGCTGGCCCTGATGGCGGAGTCCAAGACCAGGGAAGAGGCCCAGGCGGACGTCAAGGCGAAGATCGACGAGGTGATGGGACTGCTCGTCTCGCCTGCGGGGAAGTTCGGCACCCAGGTGGCGGGCGAGATCGGGGCGTGGCTGGCGGGCAAGGCGGCGAACGTGCCCGCAGGGGCGCTGTCCGCGTGGATAGCCGGGCAGCTCATCAAGACGGAACTGACCACTCCCGGCGCCCTGCATCAAGCGGGAACGGAACGGCAGAGCGCGGTGAAGGTGATCGAGAAGCTGCTCCTCGCCGCCTCGATCTCGCACGAGGACTACGAGAAGGAGGGGCTGAACCACATCGCGGGACAGTCTTTCGCCACCACCCACCCGCCGATCCGGCTGAGGCCGATTCCGGAGATCCTCGCTTCGCCGAAAATGCTCGCCGACTTCATCAAATGGTCCGAGGACTGGTCTGACATGCAGGACAACGCGGCTGCTCTCGAGAGCAGCCTGAACACCAGCGCGGACGTCGAATCCCATGACCACCTCAAGATCCCCCGGAAATGACATGGCCTTCCGCGCCTCCCCCAACCTGGCCGCCGTCCTTGTCGTGACGACCGTCCTGCTGGTGCCCGGTTGCAGTGCTCCGGAGCCCGTGCCCACGCCGCCCCCGGCCCGTTTGGAGGACCGTGGCCCGTACTGGTGCGGGCTCGTGCCGCTACCGGCGCTGCGCGTGATGAGCGGCTACGCGGCGCCCCTGAGCGAGAGCAGCGGCGGCGTGCCCGAGACGCACGGCCAGTGCAGCCTCGACAGCGACTACCGGCGCTTCTCCCTCACCTGGGGCAGCTCGAACGCCGACACCCTGCTCAGGGTCGCGCGCGACAACTACGACTCCGCCGACCCCTCGCCGCTGCCGGCCGATCTCGGCGAAGGGCTGTTCGCCTACACCGGGCGGACGCCGGACGCCCTGCCCTACCACGCCACCATGGTGTTCCGCTGCGGGAAGCGGCGGCCGTGGTTCAGCATGGGCGCGGCCGAGGTGGCCAAGGGCAGGGACGCCTACCGGGACTTCATGGAGCTGCTGCGGATCGCGCGCACGCGCTTCGGCGTCATCCACGGCTGCGCTCCCGCGCCTAAGTGATCCTGCTCGGCCGGCCAGTCGTCGAGGAGGTGGCGGCGGATGAGGGCGGCGTGCGACAGCGGGGTGGCCAGGTCGGCGACGTCGCCGTTGACGGTGTAGTCGAGCAGCACGACGTCGCCTTCACGGGCGCGCTCGCGCAGCCGTTCGACCAGGTCGGCGATCTTGTTCTGGAGGATCCAGCGGTAGGCGGGCAGGTAGATGCGGCGCCTGGCCTCCTCGTAGGCCAGCAGGCGCGTGCCGTGCAGGCCGTCGCGGTGGCCGAGCACCCGGCCGTGTTTGCGAACCGTGCGTTTGAGCCCCTTCATGCTGGTGACGGCCAGCTTGGCGGGATCGATGTCGGCGCTCTCGAAGACCTTGAGCGCCTGCCAGATGCCCTCGACGGACTGCCCGGTGACGCCGGGCGAGCCGGGGACCGGGATGTCGCCGTGCGGGTAGAACGGGCTGAAGCGCACCCACGGCTCGCCCGCCCTGGACGTGACGTCGATGACCTCCGCGCCAGGGAACTCCCTGGCCAGCGACTGAGCCGAGCGGCGTCGGCCGGCGACCTGGATCGGCATGCGCACCCCCTTGAACGACCGGGGCCCAGCATGGCCGACGCCACCGACAATTCCGCGTTCGCCGAAGCGGGGCCTCAGTCTGCCCGGGGCTCGGCGAACTGACGCTCGGCGGCCCGGGCTCGGCGCCCCGGGGCTCGACGAGCTGGGACTCGGCGGCCTGGGGCTCGACGAACTAGGAGTCAGCGGCCTGGGACTCGGCGAACTAGGAGTCAGCGGCCTGGGACTCGGCGAACTAGGAATCGGCGGCCTGGGGCTCGGCGAAGACCAGGGTGAGCAGGCCGGGGAAGCGGTCGTCGAACTCGGCGCGGCGCAGCCGGTTGAGCCGGCGCGCGCCCTCGTCGCGCTGCTCCAGCAGGCCCACGTTGCGCAGCACGCTGAAGTGGTGGCTGAGCGTGGACTTGCTGACCGGCAGGTGGTTGAACGTGCCGCAGGGACGTGTCCAGTCGGGCACCTGGGCCAGCTCGCGCACGATGCGGCGGCGGATCGGGTCGCCGAGCGCGTCGAGCGCGGCCTGGAGCGACACCTCCAGAGGGGAGGCGTGGGTCAGGGTTCGTGATCTGTTCGACGGGGGTCGAACATCGGTGTAGTGTTCCATCTCGATCGAACATCCTACCCGGGAGGAGCGGCCGTGGAACTCGGGCGCGTTGGAGTGTGGCATCCCCTGATCGGCAAGGCGCCCGCGGACGAGGCGCGGCGGGCCGCGGCCGAGATCGAGCGGCTGGGCTACGGCTCGATCTGGGTCAACGAGGGCCGTGGCAGCAAAGACCCAATCGTGATCGCGGGCGTCGTCCTCGCCGCGACCGAGCGCGTCGTGGTGGCCACGGGCATCGCCAGCGTGTGGGCGCGCGACGCGACGGCCATGGCGGCGGGGGCGGTCGCGGTGGCCGACGCCCATCCCGGGCGGTTCCTGCTGGGCATCGGCGTCAGCCACGAGTCGATGGTCGGCACGCGCGGCCACGACTACAGCCGGCCGCTGGCCAAGATGCGCGCCTACCTCGACGAGATGGACGCGGCCCTGCCCACCCTGCCCAAAGCCGACACCCCGCGGGTGCTGGCCGCGCTCCGGCCCAAGATGCTGGAGTTGTCGCGGGAGTCCGCCGACGGGGCGCACACGTACTTCGTGCCGCCGGAGCACACCGCACTGGCCCGCGAGATCCTCGGCGCGGGGCGGCTGCTGGTGCCCGAGCAGGCCTTCGTGCTGGAGTCCGACCCAGCGCGGGCCCGCGAGATCGCCCGCGAGCACATGTCCTACTATCTCGGGCTGCCGAACTACCTCAACAGCCTGCGCCACCTCGGCTTCACCGACGACGACTTCGCCGCCGGCGGGAGCGACAGGCTCGCGGACGCCATCGTGGCGTGGGGCGATCCGGAGGCGATCGCGGCCCGGGTGCGGGCGCATCTCGACGCGGGCGCCGACCAGGTGGCGCTCCAGGCACTCACGCCTGGAGCCCCGAGCCTCGCCGACGCCCTGTCCCAGCTCCGCACCCTCGCCCCGGCGCTCGGCCTCTGACCTCCCGGCAGCACCGGCGTTCCCGGGCGGCATGGCGTCGAAGCGGGGCCCGGCGGGTCCTCGGGGGCTCGCCGGGCCTGCCGCCGCCGTCGCGCGGATGGTGGTCGCTGCGGAGCCTGCGTCCGTGCGGGTCAGGTGATGCGCAGGTGGTCGACGGCCCAGTACCAGTTGTTGCTGGCGTCGAAGTAGTGGAACTTGACCTTCATCGAGGTCGCCCCGGCGGGCACCGTGACCTTGAGCGCCTCGTTCTTGCCGATCACGTCCGCCGTGTAGTTCTTGACCAGCGTGTCCGCCCCGCCGTTGAACGACACCAGCACCTGCGCCTTTTGGGTGCCCTCGACGCGGTAGTGGGTGGCGTAGTTGATCGTGACAGAGGTGCGGCCGCTCACGTTGTAGGAGGGGGACACGAGCGTGGAGTCGAACGGGCCGCTGCCGTGGGCCTTGTCGTCCCATTCGTCCGAGTCGGCCACCGCGAACGTGCCCCGGGCCCGCACGTTCAGTTCCCGCTGCTGGTCACGTTGCGCCCGTGACCAGAACTCGTCGGTGGTGAACGACCAGCCGCGCCACTCCTGCATGCCGCCGGTCGGCATCTTCGACACGTCCAGCGTCCAGCCGGAGGGCGGGGTATGGGTGAAGCCGAGCACGCCGGCCGGGATGCCGGTTTCGTCCACGCGGGAGGAGAGGGTGAGCGCGTCGAAGGGGTCGCCGGCGCGCTGGTCGGCGCGCCTGCCGTCGATGCCGGTCGGCACGGGCAGCTTCAGCGCGTTGAAGGCCGTGGCCGCCACGTCCACCAGGCGGAGGTCGGCCGACTTGGCGCCGGCCGCGATGCCGGGGCCGGAGGCGAGCACGAACGTGCGGCGCTCCTCGATCGAGGAGCCGCCGTGACCGCCCGCGTTGGTGTGCCCGTGGTCGGTGGCGACGATCACCGTCCAGCGCTCGGCGGCGTAGGTCGGCCGGGCCCGCACCGCCGCGAGCAGCCGGCCGATCTGCGCGTCGGAGTCGTGGATCGTGTTCAGGTACGCCTGCGACCCGGCCCCGCTGTTGTGCCCGGCGATGTCGATCGCGCCCAGGTAGACGAAGGCTGCGTCCGGGTTCTTGGTACGCAGCACGGCCTCGGAGACCTGGGTGATGCGCTCGTCCTCGGCCGGGTAGCCGTTCGCGTCGCCGTTCAGCACGATCCTGGCGTCGATCCTGGTGCTGAACGTGCCGTGGTCGCCGAGCGCCTGCCAGTCCATGGCCGCGTACGTCGAGTAGCCGGCGTTCGTGTTCTCCAGCCTGGTCAGGAAGTCCGGGTACTGGGTGTAGTTCTTGCCGGTGAACGAGTTGTCCCTGACGCCGTGCAGGTCGGGCCAGACCCCGGTGGCGATGGTCGACCAGCCGGGGCCGCTGGAGGTGGCCGCCATGGGGTTGGTGTACAGGAGGCTGGCGCCGAAGGTGCCGCCCGCGATCAGGGCGTCGAGGTTGGGCGCGTCGGCGGCGGCGATGCGGTCGTGGCGCAGCCCGTCCAGGCCGATGACCAGCACCTTGTCGGCGCTGATGCCGTTCGGCAGGTTGGGCACGGGCAGCGGGTCCGCGACGGCGGCGCGGGCGTTGAACACCTTGCCCTCGGGCTGCGACGGGGGCGATGACGGTGACTCTGGCTGTGACTGTGGCTGTGACGGGGGCTGCGACGGGGGCGTCGGATCGGCGAAGGCGGCGGGCGCTGGTAACAGCACCGCGGCGGCCAGGAGAGCGGTCAGGATGCGCCATCGGGCCATGGACGGACTCCTCGCTGGGGGCTGGAATGATCCGGCTTGAGAATCTCCAGGGTGAGGTGATCTCGTGAATAGCGGCTTTCCGATGAGTGCTATAGACGGAAAAGGGGACCCAATTGAGCAACAATGATCGCCCGGCCGCCCGGGTCGTGTGCATGGACCGCGACGGCCGGGTCCTGCTGATGCACTGGTACGACCGGGTGAGCGGCCAGGAGGTCTGGGAGCCGCCGGGCGGCGGGGTCGATCCTGGCGAATCGCCCATCGAAGCGGCCAGGCGGGAACTGGCCGAGGAGACCGGGCTGCCGGGGTCGGCGGTGCTGGATCGATGGGTGGACGTCGATCGCGACTTCGAGTGGCTCGGCGTGCGGTACGTGAAGTCGGAGCCGTTCTTCCTGGCCAGGTTCGAGCGGGCGCGGCCGGAAGTCGATCCGGGGGAACTGACCGAGGAGGAGCGCGAGGCGTACCTGGGTTACGAGTGGGCCGCCGAACTGCCGCCCGGCGTGGAACCGCCGAACCTGGCCGAGGTGGTGGCGGAGCTCACCCGGCACGGCTGAGAGGCGACGGGATCGACCGGCTGGGGTGAGGGTGACGGGGTCGACCAGCTCGGATAAGGGGCGGCGGGCTGGGGTGAGGGGCCATGGGTCGGCCGGCTTGCCTGCCTCGGATGAGGCCCTACGAGACCCGCAGCCTTGGGTGAGGAGCGACAGGGCCGGCCGCCTTGGATGAGGGCCTACAGGGTTGGCCGCCTCGGATGAGGAACGACGAGGTCGGCCGTATTGGAGGGCCTACGGGATCCACCGCCTTGGGCGAGCGGCCTACAGGATCCGCCGCCTTGGGCGAGCGGCCTACAGGATCCGCCGCCTTGGGCGAGCGGCCTACAGGATCCGCCGCCTTGGGTGAGGGCCTACGGGATTCACGGCCTTGGATGAGGGGCGACTGGGGCGGCGGGTTCACACGTCCATCGTCAGGCCCGGGGTGGCGACGGCGAGGTCGCCGGGGTACGTGCGGGCCGCGGCGGCCAGCGCCGGTTCCGGAGCGGTGTCCGGCCACAGGTGAGTGAGCAGCAGCCGGGCCACGCCCGCCGCCGAGGCGGTGCGTCCCGCGTCCAGCGCGCTCGACAGGTACGGCGCGTCCTCGTCGGGCACCCGCTCCGGATAGGTGGCCTCGGCCAGCAGGACGTCCGCGTCCTTGGCCAGGTCCACCAGCTCGGCGGCCGGACCGGTGTCGCCGGTGTAGGCGATCACCCGGCCGCCGGCGCTCAGCCGCAACCCGGCGTTGGTCACGTGGTGCGGCAGCGACCAGGCGTCCAGCCGGAACGGCCCGATCTCGCGCGGCACCCCGGGTTCGAGGTCGTGCGCCACGTAGCCGGCGGCCAGCATCCTGGGCTTGTCGAGGGCGAGCACCGCGTCGAGCGCACCGGGCGGCGCGTGCACCGGCAGCGCGGACGCCGGCTCGTCGGCCAGGACCCGGGCCCGCAGCAGCGGATTCAGGTCGACGCAGTGGTCGGGATGTCCGTGGGTGATCAGCACCGCGTCCACTTCAGCCGCGCCGATCCGTTCGAGGAGTCTGGGCAGGGTGGCGTAGCCGGGATCGATCAGGACCCGGTAGCCGTCGTGTTCGAGCAGGTAGCCGCTGCACGCCTGTCCGGCAGCCGGCCAGGCGCCGCAGCCGCCGAGCACGGTGAGTCTCATGACGGTCTCCTGTGCCGGTAGCCGAGTTCGGTCAGCGTGGTCGTCATCAGCCCGCGCAGCAGCGCGCCGGCCACCCTCTCGTGCTCGCCCTCGACCGGCAGCCCCTCGGCCGCCCTGGCCTGGTAGGTTTCGCGTTCGCGCCGGTCGGGATAGGGCACCGCGGTCATCGCGACCACGACCGTGGCCCGGGTGCCGCCGCGTGGCAGGACGGCCACGGCGTGCGTGCGCAGGCAGGTCTCGTCGGGCTCGCCGTACCAGCCGCACTTGATCCCGGCCTCCGGCGCGCGCAGGGCCTCGCGGGCGCCGTACGTCTGGCCGCCCTTGACCTGCCGCATCCAGCCCAGAACGGTCTCCGCGACCGGGTCACCCGCGGCGCCGGCCTGGGCGAGCGCCGCGTAGGCGGCGGCGACCTCGTCGGCGGCCACCTCGACGCCGCCGAAGCGGGACGGGTCGCCCGCCGGCGGCGTCCAGCGCACGCCGGTGCGCTGGTGGAGGTCGTCGAGGATGACGCGCGGTCCGACCGCGAGCCACAGATTCCTGGTGTCGGCGTTGGACGAGACGACGACGGCCGGCTCGGCATGCCGCCGCCAGCGTTCCGCGTCCGGGGCTCGGGCCGCGGTCACCCACGCATAGAGGGGTTTGAGCAGCGACGCGCAGCGCATGGTGGCCGGCCCGGTGCGGATGCTCAGCACGCGGGCGGGCGGGCCGGGATGTCCGCGGCTGATGCCGGCGGCCTGGGCGGCGGCGCCTGGTTCGAGGTCGTGCAGCAGCTCGTTGAACCCCACCAGGCCACCGTAGACGCTGCGGCCAGCGTAGATCGGGAAAACGTTGACCGAGGTCAGGATTCCGGCGGCGGCGCCCAGCGGCCTTCGTACCATTCGAGGTCGGGCGGGTCGCCGGGCAGCTCGGTGACGCCGGGTGCGCGCAGGCCGTCGAGCGCGATGGCCAGCAGGCGCTGCTTGACGTGCTGGTGCCGCTCGCTGGGCGGTCCAGGCGCGGGACGGCTGAACTGCTCCATGAGCAGCGACACGTCGAGCGCGGTCACGTCGGTCCTGAGCACGCCTGCCTCGTGTGCGCGGGCGATGAGGCGTTCGGCGAGGTCTGTGGCTTTTCTGGAGGTACGCCACATCTCGTCCGTGACCTCGATCGTGCCGGCGACGGGAGCCAGCGCGCCGGAGCGGAAACCGACACAACGGCGCACGTACCGCGCCAGCCCCTCCCACGGATCGTCGTCGGCCAGCGCGGACTCCGCGGCCTCGACCACCCGCTCCATCGCGATCAGGCACAGGCGCTGGAGCAGTTCCTCCTTGGTGCGGTAGCGCCGGTAGAGGCTGCCCATGCCGACGCCGGCCTGCTTGGCGATGGCCGAGACGGGCGCGTCGAAGCCCTGGGTGGTGAACACCTCATGCGCGGCCTCCAGCAGGCGCAGATCGTTGCGCGCCGCTTCGGCCTGCCTGCCGCGTTTGCCCATGGGAGCAGGATAGCCGTCTTGCGGAGCGCACCGCTCCGTTATAGATTTCGGAGCGTAACGCTCCGATAATCGAGAAGGTGTGCCATGCGTGCGGTGGTTCTGCGGCGGTACGGCGGTCCCGAGTCGCTGGTCGTGGAGGAGGTGCCCGATCCGGTCCCCGGTCCTGGGCAGGTGTTGATCGGGGTTTCGGTAGCGGGCATCACGTTCGTCGAGACGCAGGTACGTGCCGACCGAGGTCCGCGCCGGGCCGAGCTGCCCGCGATCCTCGGCAACGGGGTCGCGGGAACCGTGCTGGCCGTGGCGGACGACGTGCCCGACTCGCTGGTGGGCACGCAGGTGGTGAGTACGCTCGGCGGCTACGGCGGATACGCCGAGCTGGCGGTGGCCGCGGCGGCCGACCTGATCCCGGTGCCCGCGGGCCTGACGCCCGAGTGGGCGGTGGCGCTGCTCGCCGACGGCCGGACCGCGGTCGGGCTGATGCGAGCCGCGGACGTACGGGCTGGCGAACGGGTGCTGGTGGAGGCGGCGGGCGGCGGCGTGGGCAGCCTGCTCGTCCAGCTCGCGCGGGAGGCGGGAGCCCACGTGATCGGCGCGGCGAGCAGCGCGGCCAAGCGGGAACTGGCCGAACGCCTGGGCGCCGAGCAGACCGTCGACTACACGCTCACCGGCTGGACCGACCAGGTGCGCGGGCCGCTCGACGTGGTCTTCGACGGCGTCGGCGGCCAGATCGGCGCCGCCGCCCAGGAGCTGCTGAGGGACGGGGGGCGGCTGAGCGTGTACGGCATGGCGGGCGGCGCGATGACCACCGCCGACGCGCGCCTCAAGCAGGTCGGCTTCCCGCCGGTGAACCTGCGCGAGCTGGCCGAGGAGGCGCTGGCGCGGGCGGCGGCGGGGCGCCTGCGCCCGACGATCGGGTTGACGCTTCCCCTGGAGGCGGCGGGCGAGGCGCACGCGGCGATCGAGTCGCGCACGGTCACCGGCAAGACCCTGCTAACGGTCAACCACCACACCCGAACCCCGTAGTCACGCGCACCGCCGCTTGGCCCGTGTGTGGCCGCACGGGCCTTGGCCGCACGGGCGCCTTGGCCGCATGACTGCGCATGGCGCACGACGGTGCGTGGCCGCACGACGCGGTGCGCAGCCACTGGGCCTCGCGTGGCCGCTGGGCATATGGCCGCAGAACCATGCACGGGCGGGGTCCTGGCGTGCTCCCCAGCGGGAGGCGGTTTCGGGGATTCCTCGGCGGGCTGCGATTCCGGGCGCCCTCGGCGGGTGCGGCTCCGGGGCTGTGTAGCCGCTGGACCATGCACGGGCGGGGTCTCGGCGTGCTCCCCGGCGGGAGGCGGTTACGGGAAGTCGCCGGGCGGCCGCGATCTCGGGCGACCTCGGCGCGTGCGGCTTCCGGGCCGGTCAGGAGCGGGGATGCGGTTCCCGAGCGGACGCCCGCGCGGGAAGCCCGCACCGCGCCCGGGCGGGACGGCCCCGCGGGCAGCCCCTTTCCAGCTCCCGGCCGGAATCGCCCGCCGAACACCCGGCTGCGATGCCCGGATGGGACGACCCACGGGAAGCCCGCGCTCCTGCTCCCGGCCGGAGCCGCCCCCAGGACGCCCGCTGCGTTACCCGAGTGACCGCCCCGCATGAGGCCCGTTGCGGTCCCCCGGGTGGGACCACCCCGCAGGACGCCCCATCCCAGTTTCCAATCGGGACCCGCGGAAGTCCCGTTCAGGCTCCCGGGCGGGATGGCCCCACGAGAAGTCCCGGCCCGATCCCGGGTGAGACCGCCTACGGGAAGCCGCTGCTGCGGTTCCGGGTGCCGCCCACAGCAAGCCCCGTTGCGGTTCCCCGGGGGCCGCCGCACGGCAAGTCCAGTTGCGGTCCCAGGTGGGACCACCGCAGGACA
>NZ_JABCPZ010000088.1 GCF_013283785.1 Nonomuraea antri | reverse complement strand
AGTGCGGGAAGTACGAGCCCGACCTGAGCTTCGGGATGGCCAGCTCGATCGATCCTGCGCGGGTGTCCCACTCGCGGGTGCGGTAACCGTTGCGCCGGTTGGTCCGCTCCTCGCTACGCTCGCCGTAGCCGGCCCCGCACAAGCTGTCGGCCTCGGCCGACATCAACGCCTCAGCCATGGTCTTCACCATGGATCGCAACAAGTCGGGGTCACCGGTCTGGATCTGCTGTGCCAGCCACTGCTCGGGCGTCACACTGTTGTCCGCGGCCATCACGTGCCTCCTTCGATCTTGGTTTGCGCTTTCGAAGGATCACGCGATGGCCGTCGCCATTTCACGACGCCACGCCTGTTGACCAGGTCAAACTCGTACACCACTCCCGTGGACGCAACCCCCGTTCCACGGCCACCGCAGCATCAGCGGCCAACTCAACGAGCATTCCAGGCGGCAGCGGCGCCACCACGCGCTGCGGATCTTCGGGGACCGGCCTCAGACCTGCGAGCAGCACAGCCGAGACGTGCGCCGAACGAGTAAGGGCAGCGATCTTGCGCGTGTCCGGGGCGCAAGGGCGCATCGAGTCCACGGCGGCGCTGCGGGCCGTGGTGGCGTCACAATCGGCCAGCTCATCAAAGAAGTCCATCGCCGTGTCGTCGTCGAACGGTCCCTTGCCCCAGGTGCCCACAGCCCGATGATTCCACCAGGCCGTCTGCGGGACGATGCCGACCAGATCGCCCCCGCTCAACCGTTCGCATCAGGTAGCGGCGTCCCAGGCCGGTCGGATGGCGGCCTCCGGGGTGAAGAGCAGGACGATCAGCGGCGGCCCCGCTCCGATCGACAGGCGCGGCAACCCGTTCACCGGCCCGCCGCCGGTTCTGCCAGGTGGAGGGCGGCGGCCAGGATGGCGCCCAACTGGACGGCGACCAGCCTGCGCACCTCGATCGGCAGGCCGGGCGGGTCCGCTTCGGCTTGGCCGTACCACGTCTCGAATCGTTCGGCGAGCAGGTGCCGTTGCTCGCGGATCGCCGGCGTCAGGTTGCCCGCGGCGATCTCCGCGTCGAGCATGCGCAGGAACGTGCCGAGCAGGCGCAGCCGCATCAAGTGCAGCAGCTGGCGGTTGCCGAACTCCTCAGCGGTCGTGGCCGGGCGGTCCAGCCCGGGCCCTTCCAGCGCGGCCTCATCCAGCGCGACCCCTTCCGGCACGGCCTCGTCCAGCACGACCTCGTCCAACGCGGCCTCTTCCAGTTCGCCGAGCCTGCGGAAGGTCTCCAGGGTGTTCTCGGTCGAGCGGCGGAACGGCGAGCTCACGCTCAGGTCGCCGGCCACGGCCCGCATGGCCGCCTCGATGACGTCGATCAGCTCGCGCCGGGCCGCCGCTCCCTCGGCGAGGATCCGCCTGTAGCCGCGGCCGGTCGGGCTCTGGTCGGCCACGCGGTCGTCCGCCCAGGTCGGCACCTCGGTGGCCAGGTGGAGCGCGCCGAAGGCGGCCGCGTAGTCGGCGCTGCTGCCGCCCGCGCCGAAGGCCGGGCCCACCCGCGCCCCCGGCGGGGTCAGGTAGACGGCGGGGACGATCGGTTCGGCGCCGGGCAGCTCCGGCTCGCCGTGGTGCAGCGGGAGTCCTTCCAGGCCGGGCAGTCCGGCCAGCCGCCGCGCCAGTGTCGCATCGGGACGGTCGAGGTAGAAGAACGCGCCCTGGTACTCGCCGTTGTGCAGCGAGCAGACCAGCGACGGGCGTACCTCGTCCATGAGGCGCATCAGCGCCCGCGTCTCCGGCAGCGGGCGGTCGAAGCGGTAGTCACCGGCGGTGAGGGGGAAGGTCCATTCGACCTGGTCGGCCAGGTCGGGACGGTAGAAGTGCTCGGCGTAGGCGCGGCGGTCGCCGGGCTTGCCGTACCAGCCCTCGTTCAGCCGGGCCCCGTCCGGATCCGCGCACGCCACGATGTGCCAGCGAAGGCCCAGCTCGGCCCGGAGTGCGGCGTCCTCGCAGAGCAGTTCGATCAACGTGAGCGCGGTCACGTTCCCGACGGGCTCGTTCGGATGCGGCCCGGCGATGACCACCGCGTCCGCCGGGCCGTCACCGACCGTGACTGCGTACAGCGGCTCCCCCAGCCGCGAGGTCCCGATCCGGCGCGTCCGAATCAGGTCGGGATGGGTGGCCGCCAGCTCCCGCAGCTCGGCTTGGAGCTCGTCGACGGACGGGAATGCAGCGCGCTCGGGGACACGGCTCATGTACTCGGCAACATTCATAATGAGATTACGGTAATAATAGGATTATGAGAATGACAAGGGCGGAGGCCAAGGAGCACAACCGGCGGGCCCTGCTGGAGGCCGCGCGGCTGATCGTCGCCCGCGACGGCCACCGAGCCAAGCTGGAGGAGATCGCCGAGCAGGCCGGGCTGACCACCGGCGCCGTCTACTCACTGTTCGGCAGCAAGAACGGCCTGCTCATCGCCGTGGTCACCGACTACCTCGGCCCGCACTACGACGGCATCGAACAGGCCGTCCCGTCCGGCATGAGCCTCACGGAGGCGGTGGAGGTCTTCGCCCGCCACTACCACCGGCTGTGCGACGACCCCGACGCGCTGCGCCACCTGTCGTTCGAGATCAGCCTGCAGGACCTGGCCCTGCGCGACCCCGAACTGGCACCCCGACTCGCCGCCTCCGTCAAGGCACACGAAGAACGCCTGACCGCACTGCTGTCCGGCAGGCTCCACCACGGGACCGCCGTCACGTCGCGGCAGGCGCGACGCCTGGCCACGGCGCTGCGCGCGCTCCTGGTCGGACTCAGCCAAGGCGTCGTCCTCGGCCTCGCCGAGGCCGCTCCCGGAGACTACTTCGCCGCCACCGCCCGCGCCCTGATCACCCCGGACGTCCTCGGACCACCCTGACCTCACCGGCGGTGGCGCTTTCGAAGTCACGCCGGTAGACCGGATCGAGGGGCCAGGGCTCCAGAACCAGCAGCCCGCCACGGCGAGCATCGACTTTCACGGCGCGCTGGGGCCGGAACTGGCAGGTCCCGCCGCGCCACCCCGGCCTGGATAGGCAGCGTCGTCAAGGTCGTGACCGTCTGCCGCACCCCGTTCTGGCGAGCGCCGCGATGAGCTGGAGCGGCCCGGTACGGAAATCCATGACATGTCCGGGCCGGACAGCACCCGGCCGCCCTGTTCGGGTTCGCGCCCGCCACCGCTGCCGATCCCGGATTCACCACAGCCGTGACTACCATGCAGTTGGCGCAGCTGTTCGGCCGACCGGCGGCACTGCACGTCCAGGTCTGGAGCCGCGAACACTGCACCCCGCCCCCCGACGTCAAGCACCTGACGAACCACGACCTGTTCGGACATCAGCCCTATACCAGCGGCCCGCCGGCTCCACTACGCATCGACCGAAACCGTCGGACACGCCAAAAGCGCCCTCCCGGCCGACGAGCGGGCCGCCCGCCCTGTCGTCGCCGCTCATACCGCGCACCGATGCGGCACCGTCGGCGGCGTGGCGACCGCTCGGCGCGGGCATTCCATCTGCCTGCCGTACGCCCCCACCGCTTTCGTACAGAAAACCGGTTCCCACACGACGATCGGATGTGACCGCAATGCATGAGATCCCGCAACTGCTGGCGGAGTACGACCGGGCCCGCGCCTACACCGACCAGCTCTGGCGCGACCTGACCACCGAGGAATTGCACTGGCGTCCCGAGCCGGACTTCAGCCCCATCGGCTGGCATCTCGGCCACCAGGCCCACGTCGCCCACTTCATGGTCCGCAACCTCACAGCGGCAGAACCGAGCCCCGCACCGGACCTGGACGACCTCATGGACTCCGCCAACCCGGAGGCCAACCGGCTGCCCCTACCCGACCCCCGGCGACTGGCCGACTTCCGGGCCACCGTCGGCGAACGAGTCCACGCCCGCATGAACGCCATCGGCGCCGGAGACGTCGGCGCCCCCGCCCAGCTCAAGATCATCGCCCAGACCCTGCTCATGGCCATCATCAACCACGAGTACCAGCACGACCGCTGGATCGGCGAGGTCCGCAACCGCGACCTCGGTCACGCCCTGCCCGACGACCCCACCTCCGACCTGCTCACCACCGTCGACGGATACCTGGTCGTGTGCGGATGGAACCTCTGACACCGTCCGCATGCCGCTGACGGCCGCGCGTCGCTCCGTCCGACCGCGAACAATGCCCCTGGCGCAACTGGTACGGCGCGCGACTCCGACGACCCCACCACCATCGGCCCGGTGGACTCACCGCGCTCGTACCGCTCGGCGTGTTCGCCGGAACCGCAGGAGCGTTCCTGTCCCGGCAACGCGGCCCACCGGCCGTCGTCGCGTGATGATCGCCTTCGGGCTGAACGCCTTGGCTTTATCCCGTTGCGCAGATGGTCTGGAGTATTTCCGAGGTATTCGAGTCGATGGTGATCTGTCCGCGTGCCCGTACGCATCCCTTGTCCGTGCGGAGCATGCCCGCCCAATGATGGTCTCGGACGAAGGCCTCTTCGACCCGGCTGACCGTGCTGTCAGCTGAACGAATGGTTTCCAGCCGAATGAGAATGTCCTGGGACGGGTGGTTGATCAGAGAGCCGTGCGGGTTGAACCGGCTCCAGGCTGAGCCGCAGATCCGTGAATGCCTGAGTTCGAGGAGCCCGTATTTCACTGATCCGATCCAGACCTGCTCGCTGGCTATCGTGGCCGCGTCGGTGCATTCCGCTCGCATCGGATCGGCTCCGTCGATGGCAGTCTGCCCGGGACCAACGGAGAGCGGCAGCACATGCGAGGCATTGGTCCAGATCATCGGGGGCGGGCCGGCCGTCGAGAAGATCAACGCGAGTACGGTCCCGACGACCAGCAGGAGAACGGCGCCCATGATGACCACCGTCCAACGCCGCCTGCTCCTTAACCCTGCTCGTGGTCGAGGCGTTTCGACCGCGGCCATTACCTCGGATGCGAATTCCTGCGGAGCCGGGTTCTCGGCCGGAACAGGTCGGGGGGCGGCGATAGGCGGAGCGTTCCCGGACGTGCCCAGGTCGTGCCAGCGCTGTTTCCATTCCTCCATGTCGCCGCCGCAGGCGGCCACATAGGCGAGAGTCAATTCCAGAGTGGGAAGCTTGTGGCCGTCCGCCGCACGAGCGAGCGCGGCGGCGGAGTAATGGGCCTGTTTGGCGAGCTCACGATAAGCCGGCTTTCCAGCCTTCTCCCTCAACCGCCGCAGTTCGAACGCGAATGCCTGGACAGGGTCTGCGTCCGGGTCCAACTCCGTCTCAGGACGGGCCATCACCGCAGCTCCTCGTTGTCAAACGTTGTCTACGCGTTGTCTACGCGCCATGGTAGCCCTGGACGACAACCGTGACGATGAATCAGATTCGGACCTGGCAACCAGCAGGCCGTATCCCCGGTTCGAGTAGTGCCGTACGTGATGGCGAGACCTCGACATGCTGGACCGCTGGCGCGACGAGCAGTTCAACGCCCCGACCACCACTGCCACGAACACTTCATGGTCGGATGCGGCGACGATCTGCTCACGCATCTCCAGAGGCGACCCGGCCTCCCTCTCGAACGAGATCTGCTCGATCCCGCGCGTGAAAGGAAAGTGAAGATGGCTTGGTTCAAGCGGTCTGCGCCGAAAATGAAGGTTGAAGACATCGAGGATCTACTGATCCAAGCAGCCCACTCCTGCGAGGCGGACATTTCGCTGGTACCTGCGGCAGTAGCGCAAGCCAAGCAATCGGTCGAAGACCTGGAACGCCTGTCGGAAATCAGCGCGAACCAGCCGGTGGCCAGTCGGTGCTACATACACGCGGCCAACATCCTGTGGCTGGCGGGTTTTTTGCCGTTGGACGAGGCCTCCCGTTCGGCGCACCGGCTAATGGCCATCCACACGGCCACGAAAGCCGCCTCCGTCGCCGGAAAGATGGCCTCGCGGCCGGGTCTTGCGGCGGTCGGGCTCTTCCTTTTCGGCAGCGCGGAATTGCTGCTCGGCAAGTTCCTCTTGGCCGAAGGGGACGAAGATCGTGCGGTGACCTTCTGGGAAGGGGCCGTTGAGACGCTGTCAGGCCTTCAGAAGGCGGTTGGATCGCAAATCGACGCGAGCACCGTCGAGCCACTCATTGAAGCTCAGGGAAGGCTCGCGAACCTGTTGAGCCAACTGGGCAGACAAGAGCAGGCCTATCCGCTCGCCCTCGAAGCCGTCGCGATGTCCCGGGACCTGACGATCAAGAACGCCGCGGCCTTGCGTCTTCACAGTGGTTGCGCCTTGGGCAGGGCGCAGAATGACGAGAGCGGCCGCATGATGTTGCGCGCGACGGTGGAAACAGAGCGCGCCACGCACGCCGGCGAGAGACTGGTCTTCGCGATGTTCCAGCTCGGCTCGGCGCTGGGCGACGATGGGCAGTTCGCGGAGGCCGTCGGAGTATTCGAGGAAGCGCAGCGGCTCTTGCCCGTCACGGTAACCCAGAAACTGCTGGCCGTTACCAGCACAGACTTGGACAGGGGCTTGGCGCTGGCCCGCGCGCAGATAGGCGCCGGCTCATGACGGACGATCTTGCCGTCGAGCACCGCCGCGCAGGTCGAGCCCGATTCTCCGGCCCACCGATTCAGCCTCACTCGGAAAGCAGCCGATGACCACATTTGCCGGCCTGCGCGGCCGCAGAGTCCTGCCCGAGTCTCTGCACGCCGCCGCATTTCTCACTTACATCCTGGCCGCCGGATGGCTCACGGAGATGCTGTTGCTCATCTCCACCCCGAATCCCCTCTGCGAGAGGACCGATTCCTTCACTCCCGGGGCCTCGAATACCGGGGATCAGTGCTGGTCCCCCACGATCGACGGTCTTCCGCTTCAGGCGTTCTTCCTGCTCGGCGTGATGCTGGCAGCGGCTGGCGCCGGAGTTCATTGGGGGCTGCGCAGGGCACGCGAGTTGCTGAGTCTCGCGCTGGCGGCCCATCTGCTGACGGTGATTTTCGCGGAGCGCAGCAGCATCTCCGACGCCCTGTACGGAACCGGCTTCTTCAAGGTCGCCGCGAGCATCGTCATTTGCGTGGTCATCATCGTTTTGATGGCCAGCCGATCCGCGACCAGTTTTCATCAGGAGGCCGGCCGTACCCATGCGGAGGCGCTGGCCGATCCTGACAGGGCCGGCCACGCGACCGCGCCGGCGGTGATCTGGTTGTGCGTCACCTACTGCGGCCTCGCCGTGATCGCCATCGGCCACGTTCTGATCGAGCTCGAGGAAGCACAATACGCCCCGCCGCTCCTGATCAACGTCGTGATGTCGATCCTGGTCGCGCGTGGTCTGCTGAACGGACGTCTGTGGGCGCGGGCCTACACCCTCATCGTGTTCACCGCGGCCGCCCTGAGCGGCATCGCCGGGCTCGTGAAGACGCTGATCCTCGCGTCGGATCCGGTCACCCCCGAGTCGTCCGACCTGACGGGCGTGATCGTCACGTATGCGGCCGTGCTGGCCGTCCATTCCGGCTTGCTCTACGCCCTGAGCCTGAACTACGACACCACGGTCTTCTTCGCCCACGGCCGATGACCCGGCACCGCCTTCGCCCAGTGAAATACAACTTTGAGGCAGGAAATGAATAGAAGGAGATGGGCGGCCTGCATCGTCCGTTGGGGTGCCCGCATCGTGGCCGTCATCGCCTGGACCGGAATGGCGTGCGCGGCCATGGATGTAATAGCCGCCTACCCGTTCCGCTGGCTCGCTTCCGAAGCCGCCGCTTCCTGCGCGGCATTGATGGGCGAGCTGCGGAATGTTCTCGATGGGTGGCTGCTCGGTGTCCCGGAGTGGATGCACGCCACGCTGCTGGCGATGTTCGGGCTGAATCCCGGCCAGCCTGCCGCCGTCTGGCTGGAATTCCCGCCATGGCTGCTCCTCCTCGTTGTGGTCGGGCTGCTGCGCCGGCTCGCGCGAAAGCTCGTCCCCTGGTACGAGCCCGTCCGGCCGGCTCGGAACGGCGCACTGAAGGTCACGGCGAAGCTGGGCGTCAAACTGGTGCGCGTACTGGGTTTTCTCATGATCCTGCTGTGTTTCTTCGCCCTCATGGAGTGGGTGACGCTCGATGCGGGAGAAGAAGACCGTACCCCTGGCGCCGATTTCGTCTTCACTGTGTTCCTGACACTCATGGTCTGGACGTCCGAAATCTGGCTGCGCGAAGCGTGGCTCAACCGATGGGGTGTGCAGACCATGGCACGACTCGTCGACTCCGCCGAGAATTCGTATCTGATGCCGTTCACCGAATACCGGACCGAGTACGGCATGGAGGGTTACGGGACCTACCAGTACACCTCGTACCGGCCTTACCACGACATGGTCTTCCTGCTGGCCGGATCTCATCCGTTGACCGGAGTCCAAGTATTCTTTGTCACCCGCGACGTGCCGAAGAAACTGTTGACGGAAGTCCGGTTCGATCCCGACGACCCGAAGTTCAACGATCTCTGATCCAACAACCATCGCCGCTGGTCAGGGCGGTCGCAAGGCGTACGGTGCGGGACGCCCGAGCTGATCGCGTGCTCAGGCCCAGCACTCCCAGGAGTCGGGGTCGTAGAAGGTCTGAAAGCGGCTGACCGCCGCGGGGTAGCGGGGGTAGAGAACCCGGCACGCCGCATCACCGCTGATCTTCGCAGTACCGCAGTGCCAGCTGTACGCGTTGTCCCCGATGAGGTTGGCGGTCTGTCCGCGGGCAGTGCAATAGGCACGGAAGTCGAGGGCGCCGAGTCTGCCGTGGGGGGCGGTCCAGCACTGCCAGGTCGTGGCGTCGTTGAAGTCACCGATCCGGTTGGTGACCTTGGTTTTATAGGTCCAGGCGCAGACGTTCTGGGCATCAAGGCCCGCGCTGTTGGGATTGGTGCAGCGGTAGCCGTAACCCTTGTTCCGCTCGTTGTATGCCAGGTCGCCCTGACCGGTCTGCTGGCAGTACCCCGCGAAGTCCGGCTTCCCCAGCCACTGAGACTGGGTGGCCACCGCGGCCGGCTGCGGTTTCCGGGTATCGCCGACGTAGCGGGTCAGGGCATGGGCTCCGCCGCCGACGAGCGCGACGACCACGACGGCCAGCACTCCCAACCGCGCCTTCGGGGTGCTCCACCACCGAGCCTTTTCCCGCCGTTCCTCCGATATGGACGAATGCGGCTCCGGCAGCGGACCGGGATCCTCTTCGGACGCGCCCCGTACCGGTTGCCCAGAGGAGACGTGGATCGAGGCCGCCAGCCTTGCGGCCCACAAGTCCGGGTCCTCGCCCAAGACCTCCGCCAAGATCCGCACTCTCGGCTCGGTCAGACCTCTCTGGTACGTCAACATGCTGTGAATCGTCGAGCGGGGAAGTGTCTTTCCCGCATGTCGTGCCAACCGCTCCAGATCCCGGAACGACAATCCCTTTTCCCGCGCCGACTCCTGCAGTTCGGCGGCCAGTTTCCGCAGCGTGTTCGGCGCATCCGGCTCTTGCGTCATATCGCCCAAGGTTCTCCCCGTTCCGAGCCGCGCCCAGGGGGAGCCGCGCAACCCGCAAGAAGATCAGCGAACGGCTAATGGCATCTTTCTACCGGACCCCAACAAGCCTGTACATCCCCTTGCCGGCCGGGTGTCCAGGACGTCCAGGACGTCCAGGACGGCCCTGAAGGGGTGTGGACACGGGCGGTGCCGCGCATGCTTGCCCTGACACCGCCCTCCGTTCCTCCTCGCGCCGTGCGTGTTCTACGCCGGTGCCGCCTGGAGCGACGGAGCGGAGGGCGACCTCGCCGGCTGGCCGATCCGCCGGAACCATTCCCACCACGTCTGGAGATTTCATGCCTTCCAATCCGTCCTCGTCCGCTCCTCGTCCGACCGCAGCGCCCGCAACTACCGGCCGCCTGGCCGCCATCCTCACCCTGGTCGCAGCGGTCACGTTCGGGACCACGACCACGCCCGCTCAAGCCGACCCGAACCCGCCTGCGGAGCAGGTGCAACTGGTTCGCTGGGTCTGCAGCGAGATGGATCTACGCAAGCCGCTGTGCGACGTGGTCCAGTCGTCCCTATGGGCGGCCTATGCCACCGCCGATGAGGTCTTCCCGAACCAGAGCGGCGCCGATGACCAGCGCGACGCGCTGCGTCACTGTGTCTGGCAGGGACTCATGACGACCAAGATGTGGGGCAACGACTGGCTCGCCCGGGCACTGGGCGCGATACACGAAGCAGACGCCGTGCCCGATGCGCTCAAGGGCGTCGTCTCCGACACGACTCGGATGGACGTGTTCAACAACACCGTGGCCCAACGCGCCGGGCACACCCGCACCGACAAGCAGATCATCGCGTTCTGCATCGACCGCGCGAAAAACGCCGTCCCCATCACCCACGAGCAAGCGCGGGCCCTGGACCTCGACAACGCCCGCGACTACCTCGTCTATCTCCAGCCCCACAAGGCCGGTCGCGCCCGCGGCGCCGCCTGACTCGACACCACGAAAGGTAGGACACCCATGGCCTGGTGGAGCTTCTTGCGCCGTCCTGACGAGGATCCCAACAGCGTCGACAACTACATCGAGCACGAGCGCACCAACACGCTGTCCACCAACACCGACAGCACCTGGTCCGCCGAACAGTGGAACAGCGGTCACCACTCCACCTACAGCACCGACTCCTACGACCTCGGATCCACGGACTTCGGACACGGCGGCTTCGACACGGGCTCCGCCGACTTCGGTGGGGACAGCGGAGACGGCGGCGGAGACGGCGGCGACTGACGAACAAGGCGCCTGGGCCACAGCAAGGCGAGGGCGCCGGATGGCCGGGCGAAGTACGGCTCGGCCAGCACGTTGTCCTGATGCGGCGGGCTTTTTCACTGCGCGACCGCCGCATCATGCAGGCGAGCCGGTCAACGAAGGCCGGGCCGACCCTTCGCCATACGCCCGGCCGGTGATGGGGTCGGCCAGGCGAGCTCGTCGACCGCGAGCCACGGCGCGGCCGCCAGCGCCGTGGGCGTGAGCCCGGCGAACGTCATGACCTCACGGTGCAGATGCGACTGGTCGACGTACCCGCTCTCGACGGCCACGCGGGCGGCCGCGTGACCCGCGGCGAGCAGGTGGGCGGCGTGGTCGAAGCGCACCAGCCGGGCGGCGCGTTTGGGCGTGATGCCGAGCTGGGAACGGAAGCGGGACCACAGGCGCTTGCGGCTCCAGCCGACCTCGTCGGCCAGGCCGTCGACCCGCACCTGGCCCCGGCCGGTGAGCGTTCGCCGCCAGACGTGGGCGACCTGCGGGTCGACCGGCGGGTGGGCGTCCAGCCGCCGGGCGAGGATGTCGTGCGCGATCGCGAACCGTTCGTCCCACGACGTGGCGGCGCGCAGCCTGTCCTCGGCTCGCTCGGCGTCACGGCCCCAGAGGTCCTCGAGGGTCACCACCGTCCCGCTGAGCTCGGCCGACGCGCCGAACACCGCGGCCGCCGCGGCCGGCTCCAGCCGGATCTGGAGCAGCCGGCCCGCGCCCCGGCCGGTCGCCCGGAGGTCGCCGGGCAGGAGCCCGACCACGACGCTGCCGTGCTCGTGCCGGCCGGGGGTTTCGTAGGCGACGCCGGCTTCCCCGCTCAGGTCGACGAGCAGGGTGACAGCCGGGTACGCGACCATGGTGATGTCCACCGGGGACGGGACCGGGGCACGGTGGTCGAACCCGGCCATGCTGATGCCCGGCAGCCGAACCGGCGGGCGCGGGATCGCGACGTCCACCCGCGCCCAGTCAAGCGGTGTCCCGATCGGCAGCACATTCCCAGTCTAGGCATCAGGCACCACGGGTGGTCGCCGTGAAGTCCAGCAGCAGTTCGCCGGTCGTCTCGGGTGCTTCCAGCATGGGGAGGTGCCCGACGCCGGGCAGCAGCTCGACCCGCGCGTTCGGCACCGCGGCGTACTGGTGTGCCGACGACGGCTCCCAGCGGGGGTCGGCGCCGCCGAAGATCACCAGTACGGGGACCTGGAGTGCGACCAGCCGCTCGGGCACGCCCCGCTCGGCGATGTAGGCGGTGTTGTGGCGCAGCACCGTCCGCATCACGCGGTAGGTGATGCCTTGTACGTCGGCGACCACGTCGTCCGGCAGGTCCACCGGGCGCGCGGCCGTCGCGCCGATCCCCTTGCGGATCATCGCAGCCGAACGTCTCGGCCACAGCAGCGGGCCCAGCGGCGGGGCCAGCAGGGCCCGGAGGATGAACGGCTGCCGGCGGAGCGCGTCCGGACGTGGGCCGCTGCTGATCAGTGCGAGCGAACCAACCAGGTCGGGACGTCGTTCGGCCAGCGCGGTGGCGACGTAGCCGCCGCTGGAGTGCCCGGCCACGGCGACGTGACGGAGGCCGAGGTCGTCCAGCAGCGCCGCGACCTGGCCCGCCTGCGCGGGCACGTCGTAGGACGGCGCGGACGGGGACTTGCCGCAGCCCGGCAGGTCGACCCGGATGACGTGGTGGTGTGCGGCCAGCGCCGGGACCATCGGGCCCCAGAAGCCGCTCGAAGCCCCCGACCCGTGGATGAGCAGCACCGGCGGCGCCTGCCGCGGGCCGTCCTGGACCACGTGCATCCGCTGCGAGTGCTCGATGGCGTACTCATTCATACGGAAACCATGCATGGGCGGTCGGCTGCCGGTCTTGGACAAATGTTCCCGTAGAGAACCCGGCTCGGTGAGGTGTCAGCGAGCGAACGGGTACGGATCAGGCGAACTTGTCCAGTTCCGTGATGTCGTCGCCGGTCAGCTCGATCGAGCCGGCCCCGAGGTTGTCCTCCAGGTGGGCGACGGACCTGGTGCCGGGGATCAGCAGCGTCGCCGGCGAGGTCGCCAGCAGCCAGGCCAGCGCGATCCGGGCGCGGGTGGCACCGTGCCTGGCGGCGATCGCGTCGAGGGTCGCCTCCTGCTCCCCGGTCATCCGCAGACCCGGCGGAAGTCGTGATTTGTCGATCCCGGGGTTCAGCATGCCCGACACCAGCGGGAAGTACGGCACGAACGCGATGCCGTGCTCCTCGCAGTAACGCAGCACGTCCAGTGCGTCCCGGTCGAGCAGGTGGAACCGGTTCTGCACGAACGTCACCGGAGCCGTCTCGCGGGCCGTGGCCACCTGCTCCACCGTGACGCCGCTCAGCCCGAGATGGCGGATCAGGCCGCGTTCCCTGAGCCGGGCGAGCGCGCCGAACGACTCCTCGAACGGGGTCTCGGCGGGGAACAGCATGCCGTCCCCGCCGACCCGCAGGTACACCAGGTCCAGCCGGGCCAGGCCGAGGGTGGCCAGGTTCTCCTCGACCTGCGCGCGCAGCGCCTCAGGACCGGCTTCGGCGTTGAACGTCTTGTACGCGTCCCGCACCACGCCGACCTTGGTGGCGATCACCAGGCCTTCGGGGTAGGGATGCAGCGCCTCCCGGATCAGTTCGTTGGCGACGTGCGGGCCGTAGGCGTCGCTGGTGTCGATGTGCTCGACGCCCAGCTCCACCGCCCGGCGCAGCACCGCGAGTGCGGCGTCCCGGTCGGCGGGCGGGCCCCAGATCATGGGGCCGGGCAGCTGCATGGCACCGTAGCCGAGCCGGTTGACGCTCAAGCCACCGGCCGCTCGAAACCGGCCGGCGCGGGTGACGGGGTCCTGACTCACTGTCGGCCTCTTTCTCGCGGGGGAACGCGGGTCGGATGTCCTGGACGCCGGGCGACGTGATTCGTCGTCGCACCACCGCGCGGGAGACGGCGTCCGCCGCCGAATCACCGCGGATGCGCACGTCCGGACTACTTGACGACGAGTATCAAGTACTAGACAGTGATCGTCAAGTACCCGCTCCGCCCCGGCTCACGGGAGGTGCCCCCGCACCAGGCGCGCCGGACGTCGCGGGTGGCGCGAATGTCGGCGAGCGGGTCGCCGTCGATCAGAACCAGGTCGGCGCGCGGCCCCGGCTCGATCGCGCCACGGTCGGCCAGACCGGAAGGCCCGAGCGACGATGCGCGCCCCGGCCTCGTGCAGCAGGCCGACGGTACGGCGGGCGCGGTGGGACGTCGCGACGTTCTCGAAATCGCCCGGTGCGCGAAGTCCGGCCGATCACCGCGAATACCGTCCCCGACAAGTGGCGCGAATTCGTCCGCGATTGGCGGGCGCGCATCCGAGCCGGGTTGAGGAGGATGGGCTGACGTGGCGCGATACCGGCCAGGAAGCCAGTGGACGGTAGGCCACGCACGGTTTCGAAGGAGAGACGAATGAAAGCCGCGGTGTTCTACGGCAAGGAAGACCTCCGGATCGAGGAGGCGCCTGAGCCCACCCCCGGACCGGGACAGGTGAAGGTGCGCGTCGCCTACGCCGGCATCTGCGGATCAGACGTGCACACCTACTTCAGCCCGGAGTCGAACCCGTTCGACCTGGAGACCCCGCACCCGCTGACCGGGGCCAAGCTGCCGCAGATCCTGGGGCACGAGCTGGGCGGCACGATCGTCGAGCTCGGACCGGGGGTCACGGGCGTCGAGGTCGGGGATCGCGCCGCCGTGCACCCGATCGTGGCGACCTGCGGGGAGTGCGCCTCGTGCCGCGGCGGCGTCCCCATGACCTGCCGGTTGATGGCCTCGCTGGGCACGAACGCGAACGGCGGAGGTCTGGCCGAGTACGTCGTGGTCGGCGTCTCGCAGCTGCACCTGATCCCGGAGGGCCTGGAGCTGCGCATGGCGACGCTCGTCGAACCGATGGCGGTGGGCTGGCACGCGATGGTGCGCAGCGGCGTGCGGCCGGGCGGAACCGCGCTCGTCCTCGGGGCCGGGCCGATCGGCATCGGCGCATGGAACGCGCTGCGCGCCCGGGGCGTGGAGAAGCTGCTCGTGTCCGAGCCGAACGCCGAGCGCCGCGCCGCGATCGCCGCGCTGGGGGCCCGGACGATCGACCCGGTCGCCGACGACCTCGCCGCGGCCGTCGGCGAACTGACGGGCGGCGAGGGCGTGCAGGTCGTCATCGACGCGGCCGGAGCGCCCGCCGCCTTCACCGCGGGCGTGGCGAGCCTCGCGCCCGGGGGCCGGATGGTCGAGGTCGCCGCGTACGAACGACCGGCCGAGATCCAGCCGACCGATCTCATGATCGGCGAGCGTGAGATCGTCGGCGCCGTCGGCTATCAGCCCGACGACTGGGACGGCATCATCGCGGCGATGGCCCAGGGCGGCTACGAGACCACCGGCTGGGTGACGGAGCGCGAGCTCGACGACGTCGTCGACGCCATCCACGCGCTGCGTGCCGGTCAGGGCTCGAAGATCCTCATCCGCATCGGCTGACCGCCGTCCCCGGCGCGGGCCAAGAACATCCTCGGACGACAGTCACCAGAGCGGAGCACTCGCATGACAGACGCCATGGCGCTACCACCGTACGACCCCGAGCTGCTGGTCGCCGACCGCACCCTGTTCACCCCGCTGATCACCGATCACGAGGTGTTCCAGGCGCTGCGCGGCGCACCGGAGATGACCATCGAGATGTTCCAGGAGCAGCTCGATCAGCACGATCTCGTGCACGAGGAGCGCACCGTCCCCGTCCCCGGCGGCGAGATGGTCCTGTCGATCGTCCGGCCGCGCGCCGCGACCCAGCCGCTCGCCTGCCTGTACGACATCCACGGTGGCGGCATGATCCTCAGCAACCGGTTCTCCGGGCTGTTGCCCGAGGTGTTCCAGTTGATCACCGGCAACCAGCTGGTCCTGGTCTCCCCCGAGTACACGCTCGCGCCCGAGGCGCGCGCGCCGCGTGCCGCCGTCGAGTGCCACGCCGGGCTGAAGTGGGTCGCCGAGCACGCCGCCGAACTCGGGCTCGCCGCGGGACGGCTGATCCTGAGCGGCGCCTCCGGCGGCGCCGGGATCGCGGCCGCCGTCGCGCTGATGGCACGCGACGAGGGCTCGCCGTCACTGCTCGCCCAGCTGCTGCGCTGCCCCATGCTCGACGACCGTCACCGCACGGTGTCGTCGCGCCAGTTCACGTCGGCGAACGGCGCCTTCGACCCGTGGCCCAGCGAGACGAACCGGTTCGCCTGGGATCTCATCCTCGGCGAGGGGCACGAGGATCGCGAGGTCAGCGACTATGAGTCGCCGGCCAGGGCGCAGGACCTCAGCGGCCTGCCGCCGACCTTCATCGATGTCGGCGCCAACGAGGTGTTCCGCGACGCCGCCGTCGCCTACGCCTCGAAACTGTGGGAGTGCGGGGTGAGCACCGAGCTGCACGTCTGGCCTGGCGCCTACCACGCGTCCGACTTCATGGTGCCCTCGGCACCGGTCTCGCGCGCGGCGTCCGCCGCCCGCGACAACTGGATCCGCCGGATTCTCGGGACGGCCTGAACCCGCCTCGGGTCGCCCGCGAAAGTGGCCCGCGGGAAGGGGCCCGCCGCGGGCGACCCGGCGGGTCCTGAGCAGGGCGTTACCCCGCGTATCCTGGGCTTTGAGATTGGACGGCCGGGATCATGCTCGAGATCACAGCGCGTGTGTCGGCGTTGGCGCCAGAGGCCGCCAACGCGCTGAAGGTGATCGCCCATTTCGACCGGCTCGTTCAGGGCGGCGCGGGCATCAACGCCATCGTCCGGGGCGCTGCCGTGCTCTCCGGCCGGAACGCGGAGTTCATCGACCGGGTCAACGACGTCCGGCTCAGCTTCACCCCCGACGGAGCGACGGCCGCGACCGAGGTCTTCCCCACGCCGGGCACGCACGTCGCGTCGAAGGACGGCTCACTGCGCATCGGGCTCGCCGCAGGCGGCGACGAGGACATGGGAGAACTGCACGCCCTCATCCTCGAACGGGCGCTTCTCGCCGCGTCGACGACGCTCGGGCGGCCGCTCGACGCGCGCCCGAGGGACCGGGAGGCGTGGGTCCGCGTGCTCATCGACGAGAACGCGGACGCCGACACCCGCACGAACGCGCTCCGCAACCTCGGGCTGTCGGAATCCAGCGCCCTGCGGCTCGTGGCCACCGACGAAGGCCCCCTGCTCGCCGAGCACCCGGAGGACGCGGCGGACGTCCCGCGCCAGATCGGCGCCGCACGGGCCGGCATCGGGCCGTGCGTGCCCGCACGGCGCGCGTCGGAGTCATGGCGGCGAGCGCGGGTGGCGTTGCTGCTCACCGCGGACGGAACTCCCGACGATCCAGGCGAGCGGTTCGTGAACGCGGACGACGCCGGATCGCTGATCGAGATCGTCGAGGCGCTGATCACGACGAAGACCGTGCCCGCCGACGTGGTGGCGATCGAGCGCGCCCACGAACACGCCTGCTGGGCATACGAAACCCTCGACGCCGTCTCCCGGGCCGGCAGCCTGAGGGCCGGGGCCTCGCTCCTGCACGTGCACCATTCGACCCTGCAGGAAAGGCTCACCCGGCTCGAGCAGCTGCTGGGCTGGTCACTGACCAGCCCGCAGGGCCGCACTCGTGCACTGCTCGCGCTGAACATCCGCCGCGCGGTGCGCTCGACACGCGGCTGACCTTGGTCGCGACCGCTTCGCGCCGGATCTCAGGGGGGGTGCGAAGCGCTCGGTACGGCTGCGGATGTTCACCGCCGTCCGGCGATCGCAGCCGCGATCAAGGCCGAGCCGACCGCGGCGCCGGTGGTCGTCCAGCCGGATCCAGGGGCGGTCGGCGCCGAGAGCGCGCTCGGCGCCGACCGCCCGGTCAAGCGACGTCGGTGATCAGCAGGTCGTCGAGGTACACGCTGTCGTTCGCGGTGCCCGAGCTGCCGTAGAACTCGAGCTGTACGGTCGCCGTCCCTTCGGGGGCCGTGACGTAGCCGGTCGCCTGCTGCCAGCCGGCGGTCAACGCTGTCAGCGGTACCAGATCGGTCTTCAGGAGCGTCTGGCCGGCGTCGAACCACTTCATGCGGAGGGTCACCCCCGAGACGGCGCCGGTTCCCTGCCGTCCCCAGTAGCTGACGAGCTTGTCACCGGCGGCGGCGGTGAAGCCCGGCCAGTTGGACAGGGCGATCCCCCAGCCAGGACCGCCGGTAAGGGTGACGCCCAGGCTGCCGGTGCCGGAGTGGGCGGCCTGGGTGGACACGGCCACGTCGGCGGAGTACCAGGACTGCCACTTCCCCACCGTCGGTCCCGCCCCGGCGGTGTCGGCGTCCACGAGGTTGGGGCCGTCCGGGGGCGGAGTGTCGGACGCGGGGCCGACCGTGAAGTCGTCCAGGTGGACGACGCTGCCCGTGCTCCCGGCGCCGTGCAGCGTCACCAGCGCCGTCGCGGTCCCGGCGGGCGCGTCGACCAGGGCGGACGCCTCCTGCCAGGTGCCGGTGAGCACGGGCAGCGTGACGTCATCGGTCTGGAGGGTGGTCCCGCCGCCGTCCAGCCACCTGACCCTCATCTTCGGCTGGAGATTCGTACCCGATCCGAGCTTGCCCCACAGGCCGATCCTCTTGGGGCCGGGGGTCGTCCGGAAGCCCGGCCAGTTGCTGGTGCCCACTCCCCAGCCGGACCCGCCGGTCACCTCGACCCGCAGACCGTACCTGCCGCCGTGGGCCGCGTCGGTGGAGAGCGTGGCCGTCTCGGAGTACCAGTCCTGCCACTTGCCCATGGACGTCCACAGCCTGGCGGTGTCCTCGTCCAGGTCGCTCGACCTGATCGGCGCTCCGCCCGCGTCACCGTCGAAGGTGCTGCCGACGTCCTGGTTGAACGGCGCGGCCCGCCACGAGTTGAAGGAGACCGTGTCGCCGTACCCCTTCGCGAACCGCCAGTCGCCGTGGTACCGGTTGTCGTGGAACTTGTTGTTGTTCTCGAACATGACGTCGTTCAGCACGTCCGCGGCGGTGTAGGGCGACCACGGGATGTCGTTGAGGCCGGCCGCGATCAGCGCCTGCGCGCCGCAGAAGGGGCCGGCGCACGGCACGACGGTCTTGTCGAAGCGGAACTCGTTGTTCCGAACCTCGATGTTCTTCGCGTGCCAGCGGCAGTCGGTCAGGTACGGCTCGTTCTCGACGCTGGTGTAGCAGGGGTGGCTGCTGTTGATCGGGTTGGCGTGGGTCTTGTCGTACGGCTTCGGAATCTGCGTCGGCCTGACCAGCGGCGTGCAGTACCCCGAACTGGTGTTGCCGTTGGAATTGCAGAAGCGGTCGGCGTTCTCGAAAATCGACACGCCGGAGAAGTTGTCCTGGATCAGGTTGTCGTAGATGCGGATGGCGGCGGCGCCGCTCACCGTGCTGGCCAGGCGGGAATCGCCGCCGGACTCCGACAGGTAGATGGCCGGGCCTGGCGAGCCCTGATTGCGCCGGCCGCTCTCCCACGCGTTGCGGGTGATGGTGTTGTTGCGCATCGTGGCGTTGTAGCTGATCTCGTACCAGATGCCTTCACCGTCGTTGCGGTCGATGAAGTTGCCCTCGAAGAGGAAGTCGATGTTGTTGGTGTCCGCCCACAGGCCAGGGCCCTTGTTGTCGTGCACGTAGTTGTTGGTCACGCGCGCGCCGTTGACGTCCCAGAACTTGCCGCCGCCGGTGCAACCGCACCCGGAGACCCGGCTCTCCCAGTCGTCGGTGTTGTTGCCGACGATCTCGTTGTGGTCGAGTACGAGGTTCTTCTGGGACGAGTCGTTCTCCACCGGCGGACGGTAACCGCCGAAGCCGACCTGCCCGTTGTCCTTCAGACAGTTGTAGGACACGACGTTGTTGCTGCCGATGTAGATGCCGGCGCCGTCGTTGTTGGAAATGGTGTTGTAGGAGATCGTCCAGTTCGGGGCGGTGTCGTGGTTGACGACCCCTTCGTTGAAGTTGCGATTGTCGCTGGGGTCGTCGAGGCCGAAGTTCTTGATGGTCAGATATTTGATGGTCACGTTCGCGACGTCGCCGACGAACGCGTACTTGTTGAGCCTGCGGCCGTCCATGATCGCGCCGGGGCCGCCGATGAAGGTGGTGTTCTCGACCACGTTGATGTGGTTGTACTTGCCGGTTCCGAACGTGTGCACTCCGGGCGCGAACCAGTACGTCGCGCCCCGCTGGCCGAAGTCGAAGTCCTCGTTGTCGCCGGCCGGAACCGTGATGGCCCCCGCGGGCGGAGTGGACGGCCCGGTCAGTACGTCGGCGTTGCCGCAGATCAAGGCGGGCGCCGAGGTCGGCCAGGGCGGAGCCGCCGCGGCGGCGGCCTGGCCCGGAGGGGACACGATCACTCCCGCGACCGACAGTGCCATCAGCACCATCAGCGCGGTCAGCGCAGAGATCGGGGGTAATTTCACCATCTTGCCTTTCAAGCTTTGAACCTCCGCATCGGACATCGCCACGTTGCGGAGAGAGACTAGGGCCGGTAAAGGGTTCCGCGACACCGGAAGTCACTGGGCTCGGTAGATCTGAAATCCCTTCCGGCTGTCGTGGCAGGGGCGGCCGGCACGCAGCACGGCGCCCTCGTCGTCCCGGGTGGATGCCGGGGAGAAGACGCACCGGTACCTGAACCGCTCCCGCGATCCCCGCCGCTCGCCTGACGGCCTGCCCGCCGACGGCGTGGGCCCGGCGTCGAGGATGACGAGTGTTCTGCGCATCGGCCGATTCTCCTGTTGCTTGCGAGCATTCCGGAGCGCACTCGCGCGCTTCCCCTGGCAAGATCGCGGGTGGGGTGTGCAGAACGGCTGCAAGAAATCTGCAGTCACGAATCCGGGATCACCGGCGGCCGAAGGCGCGCACCCGTGCCCGCGCCGCCGGCCTGGGCGGCGCCCGGTCGTAGTCGCCTCTCCCCCGTTCGGTGAGTGTTACGTGCACGCCAGGGGAAGTGAGATCAGGCCCCGGAGCAGACGCGCACAGGTCAGGCCACGGCCTCCGAAAAGCAAGCGTCTCCTTTCGTAGGCATCTAAAGAGGACAGCACGCGGATAGGTTCCGGCTCGGCTGCGTATCGTTGACGTATGTCGCAGCGGCTACCAGCGGAAAGGCCGATGCCGGACGGCGGTGGTCCCGGGCGGGACACTTCGCGCGCGGCCGAGGACGTGGCGGCGGCCGTGGACGAAGCCCTGCTCGACGCGGCGGCCCGGACCGGGGCCCACCTGGCCGCGCTGTACCTGCTGGACGAGGCCGAGCACATGTTGCTGATGGAGGCCGAACTCGGCCTGCCGACCTGGGGCGCCAAACCCTGGGCGCGGATCAGAGCCGACGCCGACGCCCCGGTGGCCGCCGCGGTCCGGCTCGGCGAGCTGATCTGGGTGTCCGGCCCTGACGACATGGCCCGCAGGTTCCCGGGCACGGCGCTGTCGGTCCCCTACGCCTACGCCATCGCCGCCGCGCCCGTCTCCGGCGGCGAGCGGACGCCCGGATCGTGGGCACTGATCTGGCCCGCCACCCACCCGGAAGACCTCTCCCCGGACGAACTCACCACCATCAACAGCACCAGCCGGCGACTCGGGCGGCTGGTGACGGACGCGGCGGAGTCCGGCCATCGGCTGCGGGCCGTGGGACAGCCGCGCGCGCTCACCTCGCGTGCCCCCGCCCTGGCGGACGCCCAGCAGGCCGCGTCCGCGCTGGAGTGTGTCGACCGCTTCACCGATGGCATCGCCGCCATCGACATCGAGGGCCGCATCACCTTCTGCAACCCCGCCGCGACGCGGATTCTCGGTCTCGCCGGCATGCCCGCGCTGGGCTGCCGGCTGTGGGACCGGGTGCCGTGGCTGCGTGATCCGGTGTTCGAGGATCGCTGCCGGGCCGCGCTGATCGGCCAGCAGAGCGACTCCCATCTCGCCGGTCTCCCCGACGGCCGACGGGTGGAGGTCCGGCTGTATCCGACGCCGTCCGGCATCAGCCTGCGCCTCACGCCCGCCGAGACGGACGAGCCCGTCCCGGTCAGTGCCCCGGACGACGAGCCGCTGCCCCTGGGCGACTCCCGCAACCACCTGCACCTGGCCTCCATCCTGACCCGGGCGCTGGACGTGGGCGAAGTCGTCGACCTGGTCGCCGACCACGTCATCCCGGTGTACGGCGTCCACGCCATGGCCCTGCTGGTGGCGGAGGGCGACGTGATACGCGTCGCGGGCTCGCGCGGATACAGCCGTGAGGTGCTCGACCGGTTCGACAGCCTGCCCATCACGCTGCTCACCCCCGCCGAACGGGTCATGCGGACGGGCCGCCCGTTGTTCTTCGGCAGCTGGGAGGAACTCAGGAACGCCTACCCGGACACCGAGCGCGTCGACGACGCGGCCGCCTGGGCGTTCCTGCCGCTCACGGTGTCGGAGCAGCGGATCGGCGTCTGCCTGCTGGCCTTCACGCACCCGCACGGGTTCAGGCCCAAGGAACGCGCCACGCTCAGCGCGCTGGCCGGCCTGATCGCCCAGGCGCTGGATCGCGCGCTGCTGTACGAGATCAAGGACCGGCTGGCCCACAGCCTGCAGACCGCCCTGCTCCCGCGCGCGTTGCCGCAGGTCGAAGGCCTGCAGACCGCCGCCAGGTACGTGCCCGCGACCCGCGAGGCCGGCATCGGCGGCGATTTCTACGACCTCATCGACTCCGACGACGGCGTGATCGCGGCCGTCATCGGTGACGTGCAGGGCCACAACATGACGGCAGCGGCGCTCATGGGCCAGGTCCGCACCGCCATCCGCGCCTTCACCGTCACCGACGCGGGCCCGGGCGAGGTGTTGCGGCACGCCAACCGCCTGATGATCGAACTGGGCACCGACCTGTTCACCAGTTGCCTGCTCGTCCACGTGGACCTGCGGCTCCGTACGTTCTGCGCGGCCAGCGCGGGCCACCCGCCGCCCCTGCTCTGCCTGCCGGAGCGGCACACCGAGGTCATCGACGTACCCGTCGGGCCGCTGCTGGGCATCGACTCGGACGCGGATTACCCCACGGTGAACGTGCCCTTCCCGCCGCAGGCCATCCTCGTGATGTACACCGACGGCCTCGTGGAGGTGCCCGGCGTCGACCTGGACCACAGCATCGACGCTCTCACCGAGCACCTCGCCCGGGCCTGGGCCGAGCCGTTGCGGCAACTCACCGACACGCTGCTCGGCCACAGCCCGACCGGCCGCAGGCACGCCGATGACATCGCGTTGCTGCTGCTGAAACACGACCAGTCACCGACCGCGTAGGCGGGTCCGCGGCCGGTCCGGCGGCGTACCGGTCTCAGGAGCCGAGCGCGTGCCCTGTCGTCACGTCGATGTGGTCGGGGATCTCGGCGTGGCGGTCGCCGACCGTCGGCGTCCCCGCGGGTTCGAACATGAGGATCGAGGCCCCGCCGGGCGCGGACGGCCGGTGCTCCACACCGCGGGGGACGGTGAACACCGCGCCCGCGGGCAGCCGGACCGTGCGTTCCCCCTCGGGCTCACGCACGGAGATGTACAGCTCCCCGTCGAGCACCAGGAAGAACTCGTCGGTGTTGTCATGGACGTGCCAGATGTGCTCGCCCTCGACCTTGGCGATACGCACGTCGTAGTCGTTGACGCGCGTGACGATACGCGGGCTCCACAAGGCGTCGAAGGAGGCCAGAGCCTTGCTGAGGGCGATGGGTTCAATGCTCATGCGTAGATCCTGGCCCACCGGCCGCACTCGGCGTGAGTGCTAGAAATAGCACATGGCGCAAGAATCCTCGCACGCTGCCCGTACCTCGGCCCCGCACCGGGTCGTCGTGATCGTGGACGAGAACTCCAACCCGTTCGAGCTGGGCTGCGCGACCGAGGTCTTCGGCCTGCGGCGGCCCGAGCTCGGGCGCGATCTCTACGACTTCCGCCTGTGCTCCCCCCGGCCGCGCACGCTCATGAGGGACGGGTTCTTCACCGTCACCGGCGTCGCCGGCCTGGAGGCGGCCGAGTCGGCGGATACGTTGATCGTCCCGAACCGTCCGGACGTCGAGGTGCCCAGAAGGGCCGCCGTGCTCGACGCCATCAGGCGCGCGCACGCGCGCGGCGCCCGCCTGGTCGGCTTCTGCAGCGGCGCCTTCACCCTGGCCGAGGCCGGGGTGCTCGACGGACGCCGGGCCACCGCGCACTGGCAGTGGGCGGACTCCTTCCGGGCTCGTTTCCCTTCCGTCCGGCTCGAGACGGACGTGTTGTTCGTGGACGACGGCGACATCCTCACGGCCGCGGGCAGCACCGCCGCGCTCGACCTCGGCCTGCACATCGTCCGCCGCGATCACGGGGCGGAGGTCGCCAACTCGGTGAGCCGGCGGCTCGTCTTCGCCGCCCACCGCGACGGCGGGCAACGCCAGTTCGTGGAGCGGCCGGTGCCCGAGGTGCCCGACGAATCCCTGGCGCCCGTCCTCGCCTGGGCTCAGGAGCACCTGGACGCCCCGCTCACGGTCACCGACCTCGCGGCGCGCGCCTCGGTCAGCGCGGCCACCCTGCACCGCCGCTTCCAGGCGCAGCTGGGCACCACGCCGCTGGCCTGGCTCACCGGGGAACGACTCGCCCTGGCGTGCCGGCTGATCGAGCGGGGCGAGGCGCGGTTCGAGCTGGTCGCCCGGCACAGCGGGCTGGGCACCACCGCCAACCTGCGTGCGCTGATGCGCCGCAAGATCGGGCTCACCCCGGTGGAATACCGGCACCGGTTCGGCCCGGGAACAGGTGCGGGACCGGCCTGACCTCCCGGGGCCACGCGGAACAGGGACGGCTCGTCCGGAGCGCCTTCAACACGGACTCAACAGATCTTCAACCTTCGCCGCCGTACCTTCTCCTCGTCAATGGACACCGGCTCTTCCGAAAGGCAGGAACACATGCGTATCGCGAACATCTCCCTCGCCCTCGCCACCGCCGGTCTGGCCCTGGCGACGACCGCGTCCCCCGCCCCGGCCGTCGCGGCCGCCGCGGCGCCGGCCGCCCACGGCACGGTCGCGGCCCCCACGGCCATGGCCAAGTGGTACACCCAGCGGCACGAGGCGATCGGCCCGCGCAAGGGGTACTTCACGACCACGGACTGGAAGCGGCTCTCCGGCGTCCGGGTGATGCAGGTCAAGGCCCGCTGCTGGGGCAACGACTCGAAGATCAAGGTCTACCTCATGTACAACCGCCGCTTCGGCCAGGGCTCGGCGCTGGCGAAGTCCGGCACGTGGTCCTGCAACGGCCAATACGGCATCGTCCGCATCCACAACGCCGGCCACGGGACGTACTACGCGGGCTTCAAGCTCGACAAGAAGCACACCGTCGAGTACTGGGTGCAGTACTACAAGTAGCGCGCCGCGAAGGTTCTCACCCGACCGCCCACACCAGGACGTTGGCCAGGTCCTCCTTCTCGAAGAACGCGACCACGTCCTGCTCCGAGTGGCGCAGGCTGAAGTGGGTCAGCACGAACAGGTTGTCCGGATGCGCCGTCACGAACGGCCGCAGCTCGCTCCACACCGTGTGACCCACGCGCCTGGCCCGGTCCAGCTCCGCGTCGTCCAGGTAGGTGCACTCGGTGATGATCACCGGGTAGTCGGTCAGCCACGGCGTGCGGGGCAGCGCGTCGGCGTGGGTGTCGCCCAGATAGGCGAACAGCGGCCGCCGGACCGGACGCTCCACCTCGCGGCCGTCCGCCCGTTCGCGGGCGAGCAGCCGCCCGAACTCCGCCGGGCTCAGCGTCTGTTTGAGCGAGGCGTACTCGGGGGCCAGCGTCCGCCGGTTCTCCGCGACGCCATAGCCGACGCTGGGCACCTTGTGTTCCGTGGCGAGCACGCGCACGGTATGCGACCCGCCCTTGCCGATGGCGAACTCCTCCTCCGGACGTACCCCGTGCACTCGCACGCCTTCGGCCTGGGCCGGGTCGAAGGCGGCGGCCTGGTTCAGCGCGGTCGTGGCGCGCAGGTAGTCGCGCACGTGGCCGGCCGCCGGCGCGGGCGCGTAGATGTCCACCCCGGTGGGGCGGGTCGCCAGAAAGTCGAGGTCCTTGGAGTGATCGAGGTGGGTGTGCGTGAGCAGGACCGTGTCGACCTGCCGGCCTTCCACGAGCCCGGCGTCCAGGGCCAGTTTCAGCTCGGGCACGTGGAAGAACGTCTTGTCGTTGGCCCGCGAGTATCCGGTGAGCGTCAGCCCGCCGGGCATGGTCCAGGTCTTCCACTGGCGGAAGGGATGCTTGCGCTCCAGCCGGGAGGGGAACACGGTCACTCCTCAATGACTCGGGGGACCTGCTTGCTCAGGATGATCAGTTTCGCAGCGGCCCCGGCGGAGAGCCACCGAATTCCGGCCCGCCCGCGACCGCGACGAGGACGAGCGCCCACCACGATGCCGTTCACCTGCTGAAACTCCGCCGAGCTGGGTAGAGGAAGAGGCATGGAACACGATCACGCGGTAGGCGCGGAACCGTGAGGGTCATCGGGGCGGGGCTGGGGCGCACCGGCACCTCGTCGCTGCAGGCGGCGTTGGAGCGGCTGGGGTTCGCGCCATGTTTTCACGGACGGCACATGCGCGAGTGCGCCGACCGCCTGCCCCTGTGGCGCGCGGCGGCGGCACAGGGCTCGCCCGAGCTGTGGCGGCGGTTGTTCACCGGGTACGACGCCACGGTGGACTGGCCGTCGGCGGCGTTCTGGCGGGAGCTGGTGGCCGCCTTCCCCGACGCGAAGGTGATCCTGACTGTCCGCGACCCGCGGCAGTGGTACGACAGCATGACCGAAACGATCTTCCGGGTCTACGGCTCGGAGAATCGCAACGCGTGGGTGACCGAGGCGGCGCGGGTGGTGCCCGGGATGGCCGAGGTGGGGGCCTTCATGAGAGAGCTGGTCTGGGACCGGTTCTTCGCGGGCCGCTTCGCCGACCGTGACCACGCGATCCGCGTCTACGACGAGCACAACGCCGCCGTGCGGGCCGCGGTGGATCCCTCGCGCCTGCTGATCGTGCGGCCGGGCATGACCTGGGAGCCGCTCTGCTCGTTCTTGGGGGTGGCCGTACCCGCGCAGCCCTATCCGCATCTGAACGAGGGCGGCCACTACCGGGAGACGATCGAGCAGCAGCTGCAGGAGCAGATCGGCCGGCAACCGGCGATGCGACCTGACGCCTCCTGACCGGCGGCGGAGGCCGCGTCGCCGGACGCCTCCTGACCGGCGGGCGGAGGCCGCGTCGCCGGGTGCCGGCCGCTCCGGCTACCGCCCCGCCGACCGCTCCAGGTCGCCGGGGAACGCCTCCAGCGGGGGCAGGCCGCGCATCGCCTGTCGCGCGGCGCGTGCTCGGCCGAGGGTCTCCTCGTCCCGCAGGAGCCGCCGGGACACCGCCGCGATGGCGGCCGCGTCCGGGCGGGACACGTTCGCGCCGAGGCCGAGGCGCTGGACGCGTTCGGCGTTGGCCGGCTGGTCGCCGAAGCGCGGGATGACCACCATGGGCACGCCCGCCAGCACGGCCTCCCTGATGCTGTTGTAGCCGCCGTGGGTGAGGAACAGACGGGCGTGCGGCAGCAGCTCGGGTTGCGGAAAGTGCTCGACCACGTGGACGTCGGCGCCGGCCGGCGGCGTGACGGGGACGCCACCGGTCGCCACCAGCGCGGTGCAGTCGAGCCCGGCCAGCGCGACGACGATGTCCTGGAGCAGGGCCCGGGCGTCGTACCTGGCCGCCATCTCCTCCGGCATGTGCGCATCCTCGCGCCGCATCCGCGTCATGTCGGGCAGGACCGTGCCCAGAGCGGCCATCACCAGGGGACGGCCGGTGGACAGGTACGGCCGCCACCGGGCGAGGCAGGGATCGGCGGGGTCCGAGATCACCGGTTGCCGGTATCGGAGCATCCGCTTGGCGGGGTAGGCGGCGAAGGAGTAGTCCTGCGGCATGAGGTCGATGAGGTCGGAGCCGAAGACGTCGTACGGATCGTCGGCCAGGCGCAACCCGAGCCGCCTGCGATGGCCGTTGAGCGTGTCCAGCAGGGTGGCCGGGTCCAGCCGGTTGCTGACGCCGGTCGGGGCCACGACCTGCCGCGCCCCGAAGGACTCCGCCAGCAGGCAGGAGGCGAAGTCGCTGCCGTCGCGCACGATCACCTCCGGACGGAAACGGCCGGCGACGGGCAGCAGCGCGTGGAAGTTGTCCATGACGGCCCTGCCGGTGAAGACGACGGACCAGTGATGGGCGGCCGGGCCGCCGTCGAGATGATAGCGGCGGAAGTGCTCGACGGGGTCGGTCGTGGCCGCCGACACCTGCAGACCCTCGATCGCGACCGAGGCGGCGAACCGCGGCGGCATCGCGACCAGGACGTCGTGCCCGGCCGCGGCCACCGTCGATGCCATGAGCAGCATCGTGCGCAGGTCGGATCTCGCCCAGGCCGCCGTGAACATCACCCGCATGACGTGCTCTCCCGTCCGTTTCCCGCCGGACCCGCGGCCGCCGCCGGGCCCGCGTCCGCTGCCGCCGCCGTGCGGTCTGGCGGGGAGGCGGGTTCCCGCAGGCGTGCGGTGATCAGCCAGTGCCGTCTCGTCGGTTCGCCAGGCGGGCGGACCTCGGCGAGTGCGCAGCCGTGCGCGAGGTCCGCGTCGGTGGATCGGCGTACGTCCGCCTGCCAGCCGTAGCCGGCCAGCCAGTGCTCCGGCCGGTCCACCGCCGAGTGCCAGCCGCGGTCGCGCTCGTCCATCGAGGCCAGCCACCGCCGGGACTGCGCGTCGGCGAGCACCGGCGTCCCGACGTGGTCGAGGCCGAGCGCGCTGCCCGCCGCCGACGAGCGGCCGATGCCGGACAGCACCTGATCAGCCTGGTGCTCGGTCAGGTAGAAGAACAGGCCTTCGGCCAGCCAGGCCGTCGGCACGCCCGGGTCGAATCCGGCGGCGGCCAGTTCGCTGGTCCAGGCGGCATCCGTCAGATCGGCGGGCACGACGACGCGTGCGCATCGGGGCCGGGCTCCCACCGCTCCGACGATCTTTTCCTTCTCCTCGAACAGCCCCGGCAGGTCCACCTCGAACAGCCGGGTGCCGGCGGGCCAGTCCAGGCGGAAGGCCCTGGCGTCCAGGCCCGCGGCCAGCAGCACCACCTGGGCCACACCCGCCCGGGCCAGCGCCGTCAGGTAGTCGTCGAAGAATCGCGTCCTGATCACGAACCGGGCGCGTGCCTTGCTCGGCAGGGGCTGGTCGGCGGGGAACCTGCGGTGGACCTCCACCGCCAGCTCGTCGACGAAGAGGCCCGCCGGTCTGAGGGATTCCTCGGCCCGCGCCCAGGCGACCCAGCGCGCCGTCTCACTGATGGATTTCATCGCTTCTCCTGTTCGTTCGCTCCGTCGTCCGCGCCGTGATGGGACGTGCGTGAGCAGCCATGATCCTCCTGACCAGCGACGATGACCACGAAGAGTGACGTGATCACACCCTAAGTAATTGGAGCTCCAAGATGATCGACTCAGCGCCGTGTCGCCAGAACCGCCTGGAGGAGCTTGACGCCGGATTTGCCGCAGAATGGCTGGCATGGCGTACGGGACGGAGACGTGAGTGGACGACGCGAGGTTGCTCCACCTGATCACGATGATCTGCTTCGTGATCACGATCGCCGCGTTCGTCCAGCGAATCGCCGCCATCTGGTGGGCGAAGCGATTACAGCCGCCGGACGGACCACAGCTGGACGACTACGAGTACCTGTACCTCGACAACCAGGACAAGCAGCGGTGGGTGGTCTCCGGTGCGCTGATTCAACTCCAGCAACTGGGCCTGATCCAAAAGGATGGCGAGTGGTATTCGAGCAAGCCGGATGCTCCGCCACCTGGGATTGAGCTCCACCCGCTGGCCCGAGCGGTGGCACAGGTCCTGGCCGAACGCGTCGAAACCGGCCCACTGGACTTGTACCAGATCATGGAGTCGTCCCTGGTGCGCCGGCAGGTGCGAGGGATTCGGCGCGGTCTCGTACGGCGAGGGCTGCTCTATTCGCGGTGGGTCGCCGCACTGCACGAGCATTTCACGTTGATTTCCACGTTGAGCCCGATGTTTCTTGTCGTGGCGGGGTTCATCTACTACCTCGACGGACGGCCGGAGGCGGGGCCGATGATGCTCACGGCGGGCGTGACGGTGGTGATCGGCACGGTCCTGATTTTCACGGGCGACGACCATTCCATGCCGCGTGCCACGCATGAGGCCCTGAGGCGGCGTCGTGAAGATCCTGATGGGCACCATTGGTGATCCCGCGCGGCGTCCCGGAGCGATGGGTCGCCGGGTGCTGAGGGGTCCCGTCCCCCGAACAGGACAGAGCGCCCGTCCTACGGACCGTTGACGTCGATCACCCCTCTAACGGTGGAGCTTCAGATCCGCGAGCACTGCCTTGACCATGTCCAGGTTCACATTCTGGAGCTGGAGCTCCTTGAGGATGCGCTTGGGTCCCCACCCCCGGTTCTGCCTGGCGAGAGTGGCGATGGCTTGGCGGACATCCCACGAGAGTGAGGGCAGCGCATCCGAGTGGGTGTGCTCCTGGTCGGTGTACCGGGTGGAATGGAAGATCCCGGAATCGTTTTCGTCGTCAAGGACCATTCGGCCTCCCCGCTTGTCGTTGGACCTACCGACGCTAGGGACAGCAGCGGTTGCAGGTCCACGACAGAACCCAGGCGAAACCTGACGACCATGGGCAGGAAACTGACCGGATGTTCGCGATGGACGGCGTGCTCCTGGAAAGCTGGAGCCCGACTTCGCCAGGCTGCCCGCGCCTGCCGTGCCGTCGGCGGGCCGCCGTGGCCTCACGAGAAGGGATCCTCGGTCGCCGGTGACCGTGCGCGTTGCTGTCGTCGACCCCCTGCCACTCTTCCAGCAGGGGGTCATGACCACCCTGTCCTCCGTTGGGTACGAGGTCGAGGTCCCCGACGACGTCCTGGCCTGGATGAGCGACGGCCGGCAAGACGTGGTGCTGCTGACCCTGGAGTCCGAGCAGGACTGGCGGCTGCTGGAGAAGCTGCGTGACACGTCCAGGACGCACCTGGTGATCGCCCTGATCGGCGAGGAGTCGGCGGTGCTCGGCCTGCGGGCGCTGGGGGCGGGAGCCCGCTCGGTGCTCCTGCGCGGCGTGAGCGAGGAGGCGCTGCGGCGCGCGGTGGCGGCGACGCTCGATGGGCAGGCCGTCATGCCGGCGTCCGTGGCCGCCGAACTGGCGGCGGGGGCAACGGGGGCGGCGGCCTCCGCGCGGGCCTTCGCGGCGCGTTCCACGGCGCACGCGCTCACGCGGGAGCAGCTCACCTGGCTGCGCGAGCTGGCGGCGGGCTCGACCGTGGCCCGGCTCGCCGACCAGGTCGGCTACTCGGAACGGGCGATGTTCCGGATGCTGCAGATCCTCTACAAGGAGATGGGGGTGCGGTCCCGCATCCAGGCCATCGTCCGCGCGCAGGAGCAGGGCTGGCTGCGGGACGACGCTCAGGGCCCGAACTCGTCGAACGCGTCCAGCACGGAACGCAGCCGGCCGGGACGGCACTGATCGAGGAGCACGACCAACTCCTTCAGCCGGGCGACCAGGCCGGGCGTCGCCTCGGCCACCTTCCTGGCCCTGCGGAATGCCGCGATGGCGGTGTCAAGCTCGCGGTCGTCGTCCAGCCGCCGGCCGCAGAGGGCGAATCCCTTGAGGTCCCAGGCGGCGAAGTCCTTCTCGTCGCCCGTGCCAGGGGCGTTTCTGGCGCCTGTGATCCTGATGCTCGCCTGCTCGTGCAGGTCGCCGAAGAGTTTCGCGGCTGCTCCGACGTCGCGCCGTTTCCTGGCCACGAGCGCGTGGAGGGCGAGCACGATGAGCGAGCGGCCGGGAGTTCGGTAGCGCTCGGCCCGCTCGATCTGCCACATCGCCGCGGGAAGGTCGTCCAGCTTCAGGTGAACGAAGCAGAGCGTGGTCCGCGCCTGCAGCAGGGTGGTGGGGTCACGGCTCTGCATGGCCTTCTCGACGGCCTTCTCCGCGGTCGTCCTAGCCTGTGCGAAGTCGTTGGCGTACAGGTGGTGATCGGCCCAACCATCCAGGCAGGCGGCCTCCAGCCAACGGTGCTGCACCGCGCGCTCCGCCTCCGCCAGCCGTTTCCTGGCTTCGGGCCTTTCGCCCAGCTCGGCGTGCCAGCGAGCCAGTCGCAGGTTGATCTGGACCAGCCTGGTCGAGGCGAACTTCATCGCCCGCTCGTCCCCGGGATAGTCCTCCAGGAGCGGTATGGACAGCGCCTTCCTCGCGCGTTTCATGGCCGACGCGTATTCGCCCCGGCGCCGGTGGCATCTGGCCAGCCCTTCCAGAGCGCCCATGCGTACGCGCTGGTCGCCGCGCCGCTCCGCCTCGGCCAGCGTTTCTGTGTAGAGCCGGAAGGCGTCCTCTGTCAGGTTGCGTCTCCAGGACATCTCCGCCATGTTGCTGCGGATCCGCATGGTGGCGTCGTCGAGGTCGAGCCGGGTGCTCAGGCTCAGCGCCTGTTCGTAGGCGATGCCCGCCTCACGGAAATCACCGCCGGCGGCGTACAGATCCCCGAGCGCGTTCAAGTTCGTCATTTCATCGCGCGGCTCGGTGAGCTGGTCGATGAGTTTCTTCCGATGGTCGAAAAGGCGGTAACCGCAGTTCCATTCGCGCAGTTTCTCGTCGAGATCCTCGACCATTTCATGGGCCTCGTCGAACCAGTGGAGTCTCATGAGCGCGCGCAACTCCGCGTCGTACAGATGCATGTCCTCGACGCCGGTCAGCTCGGGCTGCATCTGACCGAGCTCGCGTGCGGCGGCGCGGAGCAGCCTCGTCCATTCCTCGTCGTCCGCCGAGATGCCCGCCGCCGCCACCCAGTCGGGGGCGGTGGACTGGGGCAGGTAGTAACGCCGGTCGTCGCCCTTGCGCACCAGGTGGCGCCGGTTGAGCTCGGACAACGCGTTCTGGACGGTCACCTGGTCTTGACCGTCGAAGAGCTTGGCCACTCTCATCACGTCCACCGGCACGTCGTACGCGGCGAGGGCACGGAGCGCTCTTCGCTGAAGGTCACTCAGACCGCTGTAGAGGTGACCGATGAGGAACGGCCGGATGCCGGGGCGATGCATGCCGGACAGGAGATCGGTCAGCTCCCGCGCGTCGAAGCCGCCGCCGGCCAGCACCGCGTGGAAGAGCTCGGCGAGCCAGAGGTTGCCGCCGAGCGTCTCGTACAGTCGCTCGCGTACGTCGGCGTCCAGCTCGAACGCCTTGTCACGGTCGAGACCATCGAGGTACTTGTTGAAGAGGTCGGCCGGCAGCTTCTCCACCTGGATCACCGGCTCCGAGTCGGGCCAGTCGAGCTTGGCGGGAGACCGGGGAAGCTCCTGGGTGACGAGCACCACCGTGACGTGATGGTGTTTCCTGCCGGCGATCGCCTCGAACGCCTCGTCCAGGTCGAAGTCGACGAGCTCGTTGTTCTTGTTCGTGTTCAGCAGTTCCTCGGCGCAGTCGATGACGATGACCACGCGGTTGCCGGCGTACCTTTCCAACGTCGCGTTGAGCCGGGCGAGTGAGGCGCCCGCGCCGCTCCCCGGTGGCGCGTCCGGGCCCTCGATCTCCTTGATGAGGGTGTCGATCCGCAGCGGTTCTCCGGGCAGGGCGTCGTGCCAGGCGATGCGCGAGTTCGGCTCCCGCTGCTGGAGGTCCTTGCGTACCGCTTGGACGAGCTCCGTCTTTCCGACGCCCGGGGTGCCCTGCACGAGGACGACGCCGGGAGCACCGCTCGCCAGTCTGTTCGCGAGCTCCGCGGCGGCGTTCTCGTGGTTCAGCAGGTCCTTGTACGGGTCGTCCGCCCGCTTCCGCGGCTTGGCGCCGGGCTCCGCCGACGCGGTGGCCGTGGACGGCGCCGGCGTCCTGCGACCCTGGTAGGCCGCGATGAGCCCGAAGGCGATCGCGATCACGATGCCGATCGGCGTCGAGAGGTTGTCGATGCGGCCCACCATCTGCCAGGCGCCGTCATCGTTGTTCGCCAGTGCCCGCCACCAGGAGGTGAACGAGAGCCCGTAGGCGGTTCCTGCCAGGACGGCGACGACGCCCGCGACGATTGCAGCCTTCCGCCAGGATTCCGGCTTCATGCTGTCATCAATACGCCAGAAAGCGGGCTCAGGAAAGCCTGCGGCCTTCCGGTCGGACCAGGTTCGCGGGGCCGTACCGAGCGGCGGGCGCGCCGGTGACATGCGACCAGTAGCGGTCACCGTAGGACCAGTGCCACCACTCGGTGGGGTAGTTGACCATGCCCGCTGAAGCCAGTGCCCGGCTGAGGAGGCGACGATGCTCGGCGGCCTCGGCGGAGATGGCGGTGCTGGCCGTGTGGCAGGCCTCGGTGTCGGTGTCGTTGATCTCGGTGCCCATCCACAGCTCGACGCCGTCGGTCGTGCACAGCGTCAGGTCGACGGCAGCACCTGCGACGTGCGGCGCGACCGCGGGCGGGGCGATGTACCGGCTCGCTCGTTCGTGGTACCACCGCTCGTCCCGTTCGGGCTCGGCTGCCCGCAGCTTGGCGACGTGCGCGTCGAAGTACCGTCGTTGCAGGGTCAGCGGCCGGAAGCCCTCGACGATCAGCAGGTGTATCCCGGCTGGCAGCGAGGTCTGGGCGAGGACCAGCCGATCCACCACACCGAGCCGGAGGTGCGCGTAGGCGCCCTCGGTGTCGGCCAGGCGTCGGTCCAGTCGCAGGGCCGTCAGCGAGCGCAGGTCGGCCAGTGGTTCATCGGTTTCGGACACCGGCATCTGGACGATCACCGGATGGGACAACGGTACGAATTCAGGCATGGTTCACCTCGTGGAGCCGGATGGATGGGGATCGTGGAGCGCTTGCGCCGGGGGGAACTGCTCGCCGGGCCTGCCACGCGAGGAACTGCCCCAGGTCGTGGGACCCGGGGCAGTTCCTCGAGGATCAGCTCAGCGTCTGGATGCTCCAGGTGGAGCCGTTCCACTGGTAGTAGACGGCCTGCTCGGCGGCGTCGGCGGCGAGGACGTGCACCAGGCGGTCGCCGGTGGTGACGGCGGCGGGATCGCCGGCGATGGAGCCGCCCAGGTCGGCGGTGTTCCAGGCGCCGTTGGCATAGGCCCAGTACTTCAGCTGGCCGTCGGCGCCCCGGGCAAAGACCCGCACCTCGCCAGAAGCCGGACTGTGCGCAGAGGGATCACCGGCGATCGAGCCACCGAGATCAGCGGTGTTCCACCCGCCGTTGGCGTACGCCCAGTACTTCAACTGGCCGTCCGTTCCTCGGGCGAACACCCGCACCTCACCGGACGCCGGACTGTACGCGGTGGGATCCCCCGCCATCGAACCGCCCAAATCGGCCGTGTTCCAGGCGCCGTTGGCATACGCCCAGTACTTCAACCGACCATCGGTACCCCGGGCGAACACCCGCACCTCACCGGACGCCGGACTGTGCGCAGAGGGATCACCGGCGATGGAGCCACCCAGGTCGACGGTGTTCCACGCGCCGTTGGCGTACGCCCAGTACTTCAAGTGACCGTCCGTTCCTCGGGCGAAGACCCGTACCTCACCGGAGGGGGTGCTGTGCAGGGTGGGGGTGCCGGCGATGCTCCCGCCGAGAGAGGTCGTGTTCCAGGTGCCGTTGTGCCTCGTGCGGTAGACGAGATCGCCGAGCGGGCCGCGGGCGACGTGACGCAGCCCGTTCCCGTCGGCCGCCAGCGGGCCCGTCTCGGGGGCGACGATGTCGTCGACGATGTTCTTGTACTTGAAGGCCTGATATCTGCTGGTGGGATGGCCGTCGGTGACGCCGGCGCCGTTGCCGCCGTCGTCCGCCTGCGGCCAGGCGCCGCCGAGTGCCGGTGTCGCGGCGCCGCTGAAGTCGCCCAGCCGGTGCCTCAGTCCGTTGCGCTGTCCGTCGGTGCCGCCGAACCCGTAGTAGGTGAACCTGGGGTAGGCGGGCGCCCAGCCTTCGAAGAGGATCACGTGGCCGTTCTGGTAGTCGCCCACGACGCCGTCGTCGACGGTCAGATAGTCTCCGGGCCGCAGGTCCCGCGGGTCGACCGGCACCCCGTACGTGGAGGTGCTGAGGTTGAACGAACTCGGGCTGGACGTCAGATGCAAGGACATCGACACGAAACCGGAGCAGTCACGGCGATATCGATGACCTCCGTCGACGTCGGCGAGCCACTGGCCGGTATCCGAGCCGTCGTAGCGGGCGGGGTCCTGGTTGTACCAATGTCGGGCCCGGCTGAGCACCTCGGAGCGGGAGATCTGGCCGCCGGCGGTGGAGGCCGCGGCGGGAGCGGTCGTCACCACGGCCGCGATGAGGCCGATCGCGATCGCGATGAAGCTGCTGAGGATGAGTCGCAGGGCTTTCATGGCGCTTCCTTCCAGTGGCGTGCGTTTCGCTGACACTGGAGAGCGTCGAGGCCGCCGCTGAAACTTCGCTGTAAGCCTGCGGAGCCGCCGTTACAGTCCCTTTCCCGCGGCGGTGAGCTCGGTGTATTCGCGGGCGCCGTGGTCGTGGAAGGTGCGCACGGCCCGAGCGAGCACGTCCGCCGCGTCGAGGCCACGCGCGCGCAGCAAGAGCGCCACGTCTCGTTCCGTGCGGGCCCGCCACAGAGGTGCTTCCATCGCCTCCCACAGCTCGATCGCCGACGCCAGGCAAGCCTCGGCGTCATCCAGCCGGCCGTCCGCCAGATGCAGCTCGCCGAGGGTGCGCAGGGTGATCGCCTGACCCCACCGGTCGCCCATGGCCTGGCAGACCGACAGGCACCACTCCAACGGCTCCAGCGTCTCGCGCACCCGGCCCATCCGCAGCTCCGCCTTGGCCCTGGCGCGTACGGCATAGGCGGTCATGAGCCGGTCGCCCAGGCGCCGGAAGATGGCGACGGCCGCCTCGGCCGTCGTGACGGCCTGGTCGAACTCCCCCACCGCGCGGTGATGGAGGCTCATGGTGCGCAGCGTCAGCCCCTCGCCGCGTCTGCTGCCCAGGTGCCGGTAGGCGGCGAGCGACTCGGTCAGGCTGGCCCAGGCGCCGGGAAAGTCGCCGCGTTCCAGGCGCACCGAGCCGGCCAGGCGCTGGACGTGCGCGATCCCGGCCTCGTCGCCGGTTCGCCTGACCAGGGCGGCGGCCTGGTCCAGGAAGTAGGAGGCCTCGGCCAGACGGCCGGGCTCGCGGCAGACGGCGGCCAGGCCGACCAGCGCCACGGCCTGGCCGTGCGGCTCTCCGAGCCGGCGGAAGACGTCCAGGGCCTGGCCGAAGTGATGTTTCGACTCGGCGAAGCGGTCTTGCAGGTACCGGAGCTGACCCAGTTCGGCCAGCATGATGGCCTCGCCGCGCAGGTCGTCGGCGCGGCGGGCGGCGGCCAGGGCGGCGGCGTTGATGCGCTCGCGGGCCTCGAAGCGGTTGACGCCCAGGAACGAGGGACCCATCCGGGCTGAGGCGAAGTGGCACACCAGGTCGTGCAGCCCCAGGGATGCCGCCCGCTCCACGCCCACCACCAGGGCCGGCTGCTCGGCCTCGAACCATTCCGGGGTCGCGGCGACCGTCCCGGGTCTCAGGACGTCGACCGCCGGGCGCTCCCACTGGATCTCATCCGGCGGCGAGTCGGCCACCACCCCGTCGATCATGCCGAGCCAGCCGCGCAGCACCCGGGCCACGGCCTCGGTCTGCGGCGCGACCGGTTCTTCCGCCTCGGCCCGCTCCCTGGCGAAGATCCGTACCAGGTCGTGGATCCGGTACCGCACCACGCCGAGATCGTCGACGCTGCCGACGTCCGCCAGGTGGGCGTCGACCAGCCCTTCGACCAGGTCTTCCGCCTCCTGTTCAGCGCAGTCCAGCAGCCAGGCCACGACCCATCTGCCGAACTCGGGCACGCCCAGGTACCCCAGGCGCCGCAGCACCTCCCGCACCCTGGGTTCCAGGCTCTGATAGCTCAGATGCAAGCTGGCCCGGACGGCCAGGTCCGCGATGACCAGTTCGTCCAGGCGGCGGCGCTCGTCGGCGAGCCGGTCCTGGAGCAGGCGCAGCGGCCAGCGCTGCCGGGTGGCCAGGCGGGCGCCGGCGATGCGGATCGCCAGCGGAAGCCGGCCGCAGTGCTCGGCGATCCGGCGGGCCGCGTCGCGCTCGGCGTGTACGCGGTCGGCGCCGATGATCTGCTCCAGCAGCTCGACGGCCTCATCCAGGTCCAGGACGTCGAGATCCAGATGCCCGGCTCCGGCCAGGCCGCCCAGCCGGTCCCTGGCGGTGACGAGCACCGCGCAGGTGGGGCTGCCGGGCAGCAGGGGCTGGATCTGGCTCGCCGAGGCGGCGTCGTCCAGCAGGATCAGCACCCGGCGGTCGGCCAGGATTGCCCGGTAGCGCTCGGCGCGCTCCTCCAGGCTCACCGGCAGGTTCGGCGTGTCCACGCCCAGCGCCTTCAGCAACCTGCCCAGCACCTCGGCAGGCTCGGCGGGCGCCTCGGTCGTGCCGCGCAGCTCGGCGTGGATCTGACCGTCGGGAAAGCACCCGGCCAGCTGGCGGGCGACCCGGGCGGCCAGCGTGGACTTGCCGCTGCCACCCTGCCCGGCGATCACCTGGACGGGCCCGGCCCAGGTGCCCGGACGCGGCATCAGCGCCTCGGTGAGCGCGGCGATCTGGGCGGCGCGGCCGGTGAAGTCGGCCGGCACCACCGGCAGTTGCGCCGGCACGGCCGTCCGCGTCACGGCCTCGGCGGGCCTGCCCAGCAGGCCGTCGTCGGCGCGGAGGATCGAGAGGTGGATGCCCGACAGCTCCGGGCCGGGGTCCACGCCGAGCTCGTCCATGAGCGCCCGCTGGCCTTCCCGGTAGGCGGCCAGCGCGTCCGACTGCCGCCCCAGCCGGTACAGGGCGATCATGTACTGGCCGCGCAGGCGTTCATTGGCCGGGTGCCCGGCCACCAGGGCCGCCAGCTCGGGCAGCAGCCGTTCCTGGCGGCCCAGCTCCAGGTCGGCGGCGATGCGTTCCTCGGTGACGGTCAGGCGTAGCTGCTCCAGGCGGGCCGCCTCACCTGCCAGCAGCGAGTCCTCCAGCCCGGCCAGGGCCGGGCCGCGCCACAGCGCCAGCGCGCTCTCCAGCAGGTCGGCCACCGACTGCGGGGTCGCCGCCCGGCGGGCCTCGGCGACCAGCCGCTCGAAGACGTCCAGGTCAAGCTCTCCCGGGGACGTCCGGGCCAGGTACCCGGGCGCCCTGGTGACGATCACGTCGTGCAGCCCGTGCCCGGCCAGGGCCTGGCGCAACGACTTGACGTAGGTCTGGATGACCGCCCGCGCGGTGTCCGGCGGCTGATGCGGCCAGATCACGTCGATCAGGCGCGTGGCGGGGACCACCCGGCCGCGTTCCAGCAGCAACGCGGCCAGCAAGGTCTGCGGTTTCCACCCGCCGACCGGCACCGCGGCTCCCCCGGCCACGACCTCGACCGGCCCCAAGAGCCGAAACTCCACCGTCACCCGTCACCCCGGATCTCCGTCGCCCCCCGAAGATCATGCCGCCATTGTGAACGATGTCGGCGCGATCGGCCAACCGCCGGCCGCGGTTCCGGTGCGGATCACGAGGCCGGGGCGCCCGGCGTGATCAGGCCCGACTCGTAGGCGCGGATCACCAGGTGGACGCGGGTCTCGGCGTCGAGCTTGGTGAGCAGCCTGCTGATGTACGTCTTGACCGTCGCGGCTCCGATGTGCAGCCGCTGCGCGATGTCGGCGTTGGACAGGCCCTGGGCGACGAGCCGCAGCACGCCGGCCTCGCGTTCGGTCAGCTCGGGCAGGTGCGCGAGCGCCGGGGCGGGCGGCGTGACGGCGAACGTCTCGATGAGTCGGCGGGCGATCGACGGCGACAACATCGCGTCACCGTCGGCGGCCACCCGCACCGCGCGCAGCAACTCGGCCGGCGGGGTGTCCTTGAGCAGGAATCCCACGGCGCCGGCGCGCAGCGCCCCGAACACGTACTCGTCCAGGCCGAAGGTCGTCAGTACCACGACCGTGGTCCGGGCGCACGCCGGGTCGGACGTGATGCGGCGGGTGGCCTCGATGCCGTCGAGCACCGGCATGCGCACGTCCATCAGCACCACGTCCGGGCGGGTGGCGCGGACCAGGCGCACGGCCTCCTCGCCCTGCCCGGCCTCGCCGACGACCTCCAGGTCGGCGGTGGCCGACAGCAGGGCCACGAACCCGGCCCTGACCAGCTCCTGGTCGTCGACGACCACGACGCGCAGCGGAGTCGTCATGAACTCACCCGTTCCGTCCCTGCGGGCAGCGTGGCGTGGACGCGGAAGCCGCCGCCCGGGCGCGGGCCGGCCTCCAGGGTACCGTCGAAGAGTGCCACGCGCTCGGCCATCCCGACCAGCCCGAACC
>NZ_JABCPZ010000087.1 GCF_013283785.1 Nonomuraea antri | reverse complement strand
ACCCCAGACTCTCCGACCCCCGACTCTCCGACCCCCGACTCACCCACACCGCGCACCGCCATCGCCGACAGCGGCGCGAACCCGCGCAGCGCCAGCGCCCGGAGCGGCGCGGTGTCCCGGCTCGGCCAGGAGATGGACAGGGCGCGCTCGGCGTCCCCGGCGTCGGCGGCCGTTTCGACCCGTTCGATCCACCGGTCCACCAGCCCGCCGAGCACACCGGCGGGGTCGGGCCCGGCCACCCTGGCCTGCAACCGATGCACGGTGAGCGGCGACCAGCAGGCGTTCACCGACCCGGGATCCACCCGGTCCACCCAGGCCAGCCCCACCCCACCGGCCACCTCGACCAGCTCTTCACCCGGCCCGGGCACGGGCAACTGGTCGTGCCCGGCCACCAGAGGATCGGCCTCGCGAACCCTAGCCGCGTGCTCCTTGATCACTTCATCCATGGGGGCACGGTAACCACCGTTCCGCCCATGAATAAACCCTCCCGTCACCCGTGACGGGAGGGTTGAGGTCAGAGTTCGGCGGCCTCGGCCCGGAGCTTCTCGCCCTTGGCGTACGCCTGGTCCTTCAGGCTCTCCTGGAAGCGTTCCATGCGGGCCCGCAGCCCCTCGTCGGCCGCCGCCAGGATCCGCACCGCCAGCAGCCCGGCGTTGCGCGCGCCGCCAACCGCGACCGTGGCCACCGGCACCCCGGCCGGCATCTGGACGATCGACAGCAGGGAGTCCATCCCGTCCAGGTACTTCAGCGGCACCGGCACGCCGATCACCGGCAGCGGCGTGACGGAGGCCAGCATGCCGGGCAGGTGGGCGGCGCCGCCCGCGCCGGCGATGATGACGCGCAGGCCGCGCCCGGCGGCCCGCCGCCCGTACTCGATCATCTCCACCGGCATGCGGTGCGCGGAGACGACGTCGGCCTCGAAGCCGATGCCGAACTCGGCGACCGCCTCGGCCGCGGCCTTCATGACCGGCCAGTCGGAGTCGCTGCCCATGACGATGCCCACCCGCACACCGCCGCCGGCAGCGCCCGTCACCTGCGCGTCGCTCACGTGTACTCCCCGGTGGTCAGGTAGACGGCCGCGTGCCTGGCGCGGGCGCGGACGTCGTCGAGGTCGGTGCCCAGCGCCGTCACATGCCCGATCTTCCGCCCAGGACGGACTTCCTTGCCATAAAAGTGGATCTTCACGCCCGGATCGTGCGCCATGACGTGCTCGTACCGCTTGAACAGGTCGGGGTCGTCACCACCGAGCAGGTTGGCCATGACGACCACCGGCGCGGTCATCGCCGGCGAGCCGAGCGGCAGGTCGAGCACCGCCCGCAGATGCTGTTCGAACTGGGAGGTGGCAGCGCCCTCGATGGTCCAGTGGCCGCTGTTGTGCGGGCGCATGGCCAGCTCGTTCACCACGAGCCCGCCTGCCGTCCTGAACAGCTCGACGGCCAGCAGCCCGGTCACGCCCAGCTCGTGGGCGATCTTCAGCCCGATGCGCTGCGCCTCGGCCGCCTCCTCGGGGTCGAGCCCGGGCGCGGGGGCGAGCACCTCGACACAGATGCCGTCCTGCTGCACGGTCTCCACGACCGGGTAGCTCACGCCCTGGCCGTGCGGCGAGCGGGCGACCATGACGGCCAGCTCACGCTCGAAGGGCACGAACGCCTCGGCCATCAGCGGCACGCCGGTGGCGAACGCCTGCGCCGCCTCGTCCGCCGTGCGGCACACCCACACGCCGCGGCCGTCGTAGCCGCCGCGAACCGCCTTCAGCACCACCGGCCAGCCGTTCTCGGCCGCGAAGCGCGTGACGTCGTCGGCCGACTCCACGCGCGCCCAGGCGGGGCACGGCACGCCGATCTCGGTCAGGCGCTCGCGCATGACCGCCTTGTCCTGGGCGTGGACGAGAGCGTCGGCGCCGGGGTGCACGGCGTGGCCGTCGGCGGCCAGCGCCCTGATGTGCTCGGTGGGCACGTGCTCGTGGTCGAAGGTGACCGCGTCGCAGCCCTTGGCGAACGCCCGCAGGTCGGACAGTTCGCGATAGTCACCGATACGCGTGTCGACGATCACCCTGGCGGCGCTCTCGTCGGCGGAATTGGCCAGCACCCGCAGCTCGACGCCGAGCGCTACGGCCGGCGGCTGGGACATCCTGGCCAGCTGGCCCGCGCCGACCACGCCGACGACCGGCCCGATGGGGCTGTAGGAACTCACGTGATGTGAGCTTACCTGGGCGGAATGACTCACCCGCCGCAGTCGTCCCAGACAATGGAGACGGTGCCATAGGTCAAGGGCTGGACGGCCGTTCCGGGTCGCCCCGCAGGGCACGGCCGCCCAGCGTCTTGGCCGCCCGGGGCGCGTCCGGACTGCTCCGCAGCGTAATCCGCCACATACAGAAATGCCGCTCATAAGACGATATTTCTAAATACGTTCTTTGCGCGGTATGTTCGCCGCTCTGACACCGGTCGCACATCGTGGCCGGTAGGCTGGTTGTGGTCGCGCCGTCCTAGAGACCGAGGGAAAGGACCCAGCAGAGACGTGGAGTTCGCCAAGCGCCTCTACCAGCGGTTCGAGTCCCTGGTTCACGAGCTGAGCAAGTTCGGCACCATCGGCGCCGTCGCCTTCCTCATCGACACCGGCATCTACATGCTGCTGCTGGCGGTCGGCTGGGGGCCGCTGACGTCCAAGGTGCTCGCCACCACGGTCTCGACCACGTTCGCCTACGTCGGCAACCGGTTCTGGACGTTCAGAGACCGCGAGCAGAGCGGCCTGGGCCGCGAATACTTCCTGTTCTTCCTGCTGAACGGCATCGCGCTGCTGTTCGGCATGCTGGTGATCGGCTTCACCAAGTACACCCTGCACCTGGACGACCTGTTCAGCCTGTACACCGCCAACTTCATCGGGGTGGGGCTCGGCACCCTGTTCCGCTACTGGTCGTACAAGCGGTGGGTGTTCCTCGAGGCCACCGAGCCCATCCCGGTCGAGCTGCCGGAGTCCGGCATCAAGCAGGACCGCTGACGACCCTGTTCCTGGCGTCGTCCTCGGCCGGTCGCAGGAAGATGGCGAACGTGGCCGGCCGCCTGCGCACCAGTTCCAGCCGTCCGCCGTCGGCGGCGGCCAGCGCGCGGGCCAGGGTCAGGCCGAGCCCGGTGCCGCCACCGCCGCTGACGTTCCTGTCGAAGATCTTGGGTGCGATCTCGTCGGCGATGCCCGGGCCCTCGTCCGCCACCTCGGTGACCACGTAGTTGCCGCCGGTGCTGGTGGTGACGGTGACCGTGCCGCCGCCGTGCCGCAGGGAGTTCTCCAGCAGCGAGGCGATGACCTGCCCGAATCCGCCGGTGGTGGCCAGCGCCTTGAGCGCGCGTGACCCTTCGAGCCGCAGTGAGCGGCCGGCGTCGCGGAAGACCGGCTCCCACTCGGTGATCTGCTGGGCCAGCACCTCGTCGATGGCGACGGGCTCGGTCTGGGAGTGGCGCTGGCGGCGGGCCGCGGCGAGCAGTTCGTCGATCACCGCCGTCAGCCGTTCCGCCTGCACGATCGCGGCCTCGCCCTCCTCGCGGACGACCTCGGGGTGGTCGGCGGCGGCGACGATCTCCTCCAGGCGCATGGTCAGCCCGGTCAGCGGGGTGCGCAACTGGTGTGAGGCGTCGGTGGCGAACTCGCGTTCCCTGGTGAGCAGGTCGGAGATGCGGGTGGCGCTGCGGTCGAGCACCTGGGCCACCCGGTCGAGTTCGGGTATGCCGTAGCGGTGCTTGCTCGGCCTGGCGTCGCCCGAGCCCAGCCGTTCGGCGATCTTGGCCAGGTCCTGCAGCGGCAGCGTCAGGCGGCGTGACTGCACGACGGCCAGTCCCACCGCCACCGCCAGAGCCGCGCCGGCCAGGGCCACGATCAGCAGCAGGCGCGCGCGGACGTCCCGCTCGACTTCCTCCCTGTCACGGCTGATGCGCACGTAGATGCCGGAGGTGTTGTCGGCGTGTCCCGTCATCATCCGCCCGGACGGCGGCGCGGTGCCGACGACGGTCACCGTGGGCAGGGCCGAACGTTCCCAGATCTGGATGTACCTGCCCGGGTATTTCTGTTCCAGTTGTTGTGGGTCGAGCGGCGTCTCCTGGACACGGGCGTATTCCACCTCCTGTACCAGGCGCCCCGCCTCACCTCTGAGGTCCTGGGTCGCTTTGTCGACGATGAGACGGCTGACCACGATGCCCAGGGGGACCCCCAGCAGCAGGACCGCGATGACCGCGACGACCAGCGTGGAGAAGAGCAGGCGGCGACGCATCTCCTACTCGCGTTCGAACCTGAAGCCGACCCCCCGGACGGTGGTGATGTATCGGGGCTTGGCCGCGTCGTCGCCGAGTTTGCGGCGCAACCACGAGATGTGCATGTCGAGTGTCTTGGTCGAGCCCCACCAGTTGGTGTCCCACACCTCGCGCATGATCTGCTCGCGGGTCACCACCTTGCCCGCGTCGCGTACGAGCACGCGCAGCAGGTCGAACTCCTTGGTGGTGAGGTGCAGTTCCTTCTCCCCCATCCAGGCGCGGCGGGAGTCGGCGTCGATGCGGACGCCCTGCACGACCGGGGTCTCGGAGGTGCCGCGCCGCAGCAGCGCGCGGACCCTGGCCAGCAGTTCGGCCAGGCGGAACGGCTTGGTCACGTAGTCGTCGGCCCCGGCGTCGAGACCGACGACCGTGTCGACCTCGTCGACGCGGGCGGTGAGGATCAGCACCGGCGTGCCGTGCCCCTCGGCACGGATGCGGCGCGCGACCTCGAGCCCGTCCATTTCTGGCAGGCCGAGATCGAGAACGATGAGGTCGATGCCCCCCGACAGAGCCCTCTCCAGGGCCTGCGGGCCGTCGGGGCTCACCTCAACCTGATAGCCCTCGCGGCGTAGCGCACGCGCGAGTGGCTCGGAAATCGAGGTGTCATCCTCGGCGAGAAGTACGCAGGTCATAAAGCGATCGTAGGACCTTAGGCGATCGTTTCCCGGGTACAGCGCGCGGTTTGACTCGTCGTTGACCTATCCATTGACCTGGGCAAACACGGCTAAAATACGGTTGGTCGTGATTAAATTACCGCGTTTAAGGGGGAGAAAAGCATCGGATGATCATTCCCACTTCTCTCCGTTTCAATCGGCACGCCGGGCGTGTCGCGCGCGGCATCAGCGGCCGCGTCAAGGACGGATTTCCAGAAAGTGACAATGGACGGCATCACCGCCGCCAGGGGGACGATCCCGCCCGTACCGGCAGGACGACGGCGGCGCCGCGCGATGATGGACGAGCTGTGACTAGGTGACGCTGTGGCCGTGCGGGTCGGCGTAGCGAGCCAGGTAGAGCTGCTCGCCGAGGCTCTGGATGAGCGACAGCTCGGTCTCCAGGTAGTCGATGTGCTCTTCCTCGTCGGCCAGGATGTCCTCGAAGATCTTGGCCGAGGTGATGTCGCCCTTCTCGCGCATCAACTGGATGGCCGGCCGCAGCCGCTGCACGACCGAGAGCTCGACCTCCAGGTCGGCTCTGAGCTGCTCCTCGACGGTCTGCCCGATGTGGAGGGTGCCCAGACGCTGGTAGTTGGGCAGCCCTTCGAGGAAGAGAATGCGGTCGGTGAGTCGCTCGGCGTGGCGCATCTCGTCGATCGACTCGTCGCGCGTGTGCTTGGCGAGCCCCGTGTATCCCCAGTTCTCCTGCATCTTCGCGTGCAGGAAGTACTGGTTGATCGCGGTGAGCTCCGCGGTCAGCTGCTCGTTGAGCAGCTCGATGATCTGCTTGTCGCCCTGCATGGAACGGGCCCCTCGTCGCTATGCGGTCGTCAGTTCTTCAGACCGTTTCAGGATCGCACAGATCTTCCGGACACAAGAGGCACAGTCCCCGCCGGCACCAGTGGTGTCGCGAATCTGCTTCGCACTCCGGGCGCCCGCGGCGATGCAGTCGTGGACCTCATTCTCGGTCACAGCACGACAAACGCAGACGTACATGCGGCGGCAAGCCTTTCGCGAAGGGGTGGGAGCCGTTAGGTAAGGCACACCTAAGATAGCCCACTTCGGTAAGGCTTGCCTACGTTACCTCCGCCACAGTTCAGTGACCCCTGGCCAGCCATTCCCGCAGGTGCGGGGCCTCGGCGCCGATCGTGGTCGAGCCGCCGTGCCCAGTGTGGACGACCGTCTCGCCCGGCAGCGTCAGCAGTTTCGCGGTGATGGACTCGATGATCGTGTCGAACGACGAGTACGACCGCCCGGTCGCCCCCGGCCCGCCGTTGAACAGCGTGTCGCCGCTGAACAACGCGCCGAGCTCGGGGCCGTACAGGCAGACCGCGCCAGGGGCGTGGCCCGGCGTGTGCAGCACCCGCAGCGTGATGCCGCCGACCTCGATCTTCTCGCCGTCGGCCAGCGGCCGGTACGTCACCTCGGGGCCGTAGTGCTGCGCCCAGAGCACCTGGTCGTCCGGGTGCAGCAGGATCGGCGCGCCGGTCAGCTCCGACAGCCGGGCGGCGGCGTTGATGTGGTCGTTGTGCGCGTGCGTGCACACGATGGCTTTGACCGTGCGGCCGCCCGCGCGCTCGGCGATGGCCTCGGCGTCGTGCGCGGCGTCGACCACCACGACCTCCCGGGCGTCGCCGATCAGCCAGACGTTGTTGTCGACGTCCCACGTGCCGCCGTCCAGCGAGAACGTGCCCGACGTCACGACCTTGTCGATCATAGGAGGACCACCGAACGCAGCACCTCGCCGCGGTGCATCTTGGCGAACGCCTCCTCGACCTGGTCGAGCCCGATCGTCTCCGACACGAACTTGTCCAGCGGCAGCCGGTTCTGCAGGAACAGGTCGATCAGCATCGGGAAGTCGCGCGAGGGCAGGCAGTCGCCGTACCAGGACGACTTGAGCGAGCCGCCGCGGCCGAACACCTCCAGCAGCGGCAGCTCCAGCCGCATCTCCGGGGTCGGCACGCCGACCAGCACGACCGTGCCGGCCAGGTCGCGGGCGTAGAAGGCCTGCTCGTAGGTCTCCGGACGGCCCACCGCCTCGATGACCACGTCCGCGCCGAAGCCGCCGGTCAGGTCGCGGATGGCGGCGACCGGGTCGCTCTCGCGGGAGTTGACCGTGTCGGTGGCGCCGAAGTCGCGGGCCCAGGCCAGCTTGCGGTCGTCCACGTCCACCGCGATGATCTTGCTCGCGCCGGCCAGCGACGCGCCCAGGATCGCCGCGTCGCCGACGCCGCCGCAGCCGATCACGGCCACCGTGTCGCCGCGCGTCACGCCGCCGGTGTTGACGGCCGCGCCGATGCCCGCCATCACGCCGCACCCGAGCAGCCCGGCCACCTGCGCCGGGGCCTCGGCCGAGACCTTGGTGCACTGCCCGGCTGCGACCAGCGTCTTCTCCAGGAACGCGCCGATGCCCAGCGCGGGCGAGAGCTCGGTGCCGTCCTTGAGCGTCATCTTCTGCGCGGCGTTGTGCGTGTTGAAGCAGTACCACGGGCGGCCGCGCAGGCAGGCGCGGCACTGGCCGCACACCGCGCGCCAGTTGAGTATCACGAAGTCGCCGGGTTCGAGCCCGGTCACGCCCGGGCCGACCGCCTCGACCGTGCCCGCCGCCTCGTGCCCGAGCAGGAACGGGAACTCGTCGTTGATCCCGCCTTCCCGGTAGTGCAGGTCGGTGTGGCACACGCCGCACGCCTGGACGTTCACCACCGCCTCACCCGGCCCGGGATCCGGCACGATCACCGTTTCGACGGACACTTCCTGACCTTTGCCTCTGGCGATGACGCCCTGCACTTCGTACGGCATGCCAGCATCCTGCGTCAGTGAGTTGATCTCCGCAAGACGTAGGGCTGCACCACGCCGAGTCCTCTGGCCGGTCGCCGTCTCATCTTGTGCGCATCGAACGCGTCGTGGCCGTCGAGACCCTCGGCCAGCTCGGCGTCGACGACGATCGTGCCGGGACGAGCGATGGCGGTGAGCCTGGCGGCCAGGTTCACCGTGGTGCCGAACACGTCGCCCATCATCGGCAGCACCGGGCCGTAGGCCATGCCGATGCGCAGCTCGCCGGTCTCGACCAGGTCGAGCGCGATGGCCGCGGCCTGGGCCGGGGTGGGCGCGGTGAACAGCACCTCGTCGCCGAGCGTCTTGACCAGCCGGGCGCCGTGCGCGGCCACCACGTCGGCGGCCCGCGACTCGAAGCCTTCCACCAGCTCGGCCAGCTCACGTTCGGCCAGCTCGCGGGCCCTGCGGGTGAACGAGACGAGGTCGGCGAAGCCCACCGCGATCGACACGCGGGTGGGCACCAGCTCGTCGTTGATGTCGGCGATTGTCAGCAGCCGGGTGCCGGCGGCGGCGAGCTGGGCCCGCCAGACGTGGATCAGCACCTGCTCGAAGTCGGGCAGCAGGCCGCGCGCGGTCTGCAGGACCTTGGCCAGGTCGCCGTCGGACGGCTCGTCCGGCAGCATCGCGCCGATCATGATCTCCGCCTGCCACTGCGCGAGCCTGGCCGTGGTCTGGCCGAGCGCGCGGGCCATGCGGATGACCGTGGGCTCGTCGAGCAGGCCGCTGTCGAGCATGGTGCGCACCCGCTTGAGCGCGTCGACGTCGGCCTCGGAGAAGGCCACGGCGTCGTCGGCGAGCTGGGCGAAGCCGAGTGCCCGCCAGATGCGCTCGGCCAGCGGCTGCGACACCCCGGCCTGGGCGGCGACCTCGGTTCTGGTGAAACGCGCCGGCATGCCGACGAGCAGGCGCTCGATCTCCTCGGCTGTGGGCCTGCCCGACGGCTCTGCGGCGTTCACGCCCAAGAGGCTACCGGCCGTCGATGTCGCCGTCGGATGCGTCTTCCACCAGCCGGAACAGATCGGTGCGGACGTCCTGGATGCGCGGAATGTCGCGCAGCACGATCTGCCCCCTGTCACCGGCGGACTCGACGGTGAGCGTGCCGCAGCCGAGGATCCGCTCGGCGAACGTCTGGTCGGAGCTGACCGTGTTGACCTTGGTCATCGGGATCTCGTCCGTCGACTTGTTGAGCACGCCGGTGCTGATCGTGAAGCGGTGCGTGGTGAGCACGTAGCCGGTGTTCTTCCACTGCAGATACGGCACGAACGACCAGATCGTCAGCAGCAGGACGCCGATGACGGCCACGGCCATGCGGGCGTAGGAGTCGTACTCCCAGACGGGCATGAAGTAGATCGCCGCACCCGTGCCCGCGGCGATGAGCACCAACGCGACGAACGGGACGACCAGCCGCTTCCAGTGGGGATGGAAGGACCGGATGCGCCGCTCACCCTGCGTCAAATGGTGGTCGGGAAGGGTCATGCCGCAAATCGTGCCATCAACCTCGCCCCAGAGCTATGTGGATGGGCGAACGTGCACGACGTCTCCCGCGCTCAGCGTGTAGCGCTCGTCGCCGGCGGTCACGTGCAGGTGGCCGGCCGCGTCGACGCCGGTGGCCAGGCCGGTCAGCGTCCGGGCGCCGGGCAGCTCGACCCTGACCTCGCGGCCGACCGTGGCGCTCGAGGCCAGGTACGCCGCGCGCAGCCCGCACCGCTCGGCGTCGCCGTCGGCCTCGCTCCAGTCGCGGTAGTGCGTCTCGATCTCCCTGAGTACGGCCCGCAGCAGCGGGTCGCGGTCGAGGCAGGCGGATTCCGCGAGCGCCAGCGAGGTCGCGGTGCCGACGGGCAGCTCGTCCTGGCGGAGCGTGACGTTCATGCCCATGCCGATGACGACCGCGTCGTCCACCCGCTCGGCCAGCACGCCGGCCAGCTTGCCCTCGCCGATCAGCAGGTCGTTGGGCCATTTGAGCCGGACGTCCACCTCGGCGAGCCGGCGCACGGCCGAGGCGGCGGCGACGCCGTACAGCAGCGGCAGCCAGCCCTGCGTGGCGACGGGCGGTCGCGGCCTGAGCAGGACGGAGAACGTGAGCCCCGAGCGGGCGGGCGCGTTCCAGGCGCGGCCCAGCCTGCCGCGCCCGGCGACCTGGGCCTCGGCCACCAGGACCGTGCCTTCCGGCGCGCCATGCTTGGCCAGTTCTGTGAGGTCGGCGTTGGTCGAGCCGGTGCTGTCGACGACCGTGATGCCCGTCCACAGGCTGCCAGGACGCACCAGCGCGCGGTTGAGCGCCGTCTCGGAGAGCGGCGGACGGTCGAGGTCGGAGTAGCGCGAGTGGGACATGCGTCCATCTTGGCGGAATCCCGATGGCGGCCATCGCCCGGCCTTGACTGTCTTGCCGAACCCTGGCCAGGGAAGATGGGGGGATGAGGAGACGTCGACTGGACCCACGCAACTGGGCCTCGCTGCGGCCGTTCGGGCTGGGGCTGCGCAAGCCGAACAACTATCTGGAACTGGTGAAGGCGTTCCGGTCGGTCAAGGGCAACAGGCGTTACGCCTGGCGGATTCTCAACCAGGGCACCTGCGACGGGTGCGCGCTCGGCACGCAGGGCATGCGCGACTGGACGATGGACGAGATCCACCTGTGCAACATCAGGCTCAGGCTGCTGCCGCTGAACACCATGCCCGCGCTCGACGTGTCGCTGCTGCGCGACGTGTCGGGCCTGGCCGGCCGGAAGAGCGCCGAGCTGCGTGACCTGGGGCGGCTGCCGTACCCGATGCTGCGCCGCGCGGGCGAGCCCGGCTTCACCCGCGTGAGCTGGGACGAGGCGCTGCGCCTCGCCGCCGAAGCGGTGCGCGACGCGCGCTTCGGCGTCTACCTGACCAGCCGCGGCGTGCCGAACGAGAACTACTACGCGGCGCAGAAGGCGGTCCGCGCGCTCGGCTCGAACAACGTGGACAACGCCGCGCGCATCTGCCACTCGCCCTCGACGGTGGCGCTCAAGCAGACCATCGGCGCGGCCGCGACGACCTGCTCCTACACCGACTGGATCGGCTCCGACCTGATCGTCTTCATCGGGTCGAACCCGTCGAACAACCAGCCGGTCGCGATGAAGTACCTCTACCACGCCAAGAAGGCGGGCACCCGCATCGCGATGGTGAACGCCTACCGCGAGCCCGGCATGGACAAGTACTGGGTGCCGTCGAACGCCGAGTCCGCGCTGTTCGGCACGAAGATCACTGACGAGTTCTTCGGCGTGAACGTGGGCGGCGACATCGGCTTCCTGAACGGCGTGCTCAAGCACCTGATCGACAACGGCTGGGTGGACAAGGCGTTCGTCGACGCGCGTACCGCGGACTTCGAGCGGGCCTGCCAGGCGGTGCGCGAGCAGTCGTGGGAGGAGCTGGAGGCGCTGTCGGGCGCGTCGCGCGCGGACATGTTCCGGCTGGCCGAGCTGCTCGGCGAGGCGAAGTCGGCGGTGCTGGTGTGGTCCATGGGCATCACCCAGCACGCCTACGGCGAGGACAACGTGCGGGCCATCGTGAACCTGGCGCTGGCGCGCGGCTTCGTCGGGCGCGACAAGTGCGGGCTGATGCCCATCCGCGGGCACAGCGGCGTGCAGGGCGGGGCCGAGATGGGGGCGTACGCGACCGGGCTGCCCGGCGGCCTGCCGATCACGGCGCGGCACGCCGCGGCGTTCACCGAGCGGTGGGGCTTCGAGGTGCCTGCCGAGCCCGGGCTGACCGCGACCGAGATGATCGACGCCGCGCACGCGGGCGAGCTCGACGCGCTGATCTCCTCCGGCGGCAACTTCCTGGAGGTGCTGCCCGATCCCGGCTACTGCCGCGAGGCGCTGTCCAGGCTGAGGCTGCGGGTGCACGTCGACATCGTGTTGTCGTCGCAGATGCTGGTGCCGAGCGAGGGTGACGTGCTGCTGCTGCCCGCGCAGACCCGCTACGAGATGGTCGGCGGCGTGACCGAGACCTCCACCGAGCGGCGGATCATCTTCTCGCCCGAGGTCGAGGGGCCGCGCGTGGGCGAGGCGTGGCCGGAGTGGAAGATCTTCACCGAGCTGGCCGCCCGGGCGCGTCCCGAACTCGCCGACCGGCTGCGCTTCACCGGCACGCCGCAGATCAGGGCGGAGATCGAGGAGGCGGTGCCGTTCTACCGGGGCATCGCGGAGCTGCGCGCGTTCGGTGACAACGTCCAGTACGGCGGCCGGCACCTGTTCGCCGACGGCCGCTTCGGCACGCCGGACGGGCTGGCCAGGTTCTCGGCGGTCGCGCTGCCCGCGCTGGAGCGCCCCGACGGGTCGTTCATGGTGGCCACGCGGCGCGGCAAGCAGTTCAACAGCATGGTCCACGAGCGGCTGGACGGCTTCAACGGCGCGACACGCGAGGCGGTGCTGATGAGCGAGTACGACGCCGACAGGCTGGGGCTGGCCGACGGCGCGCCGATCGAGCTCCGCTCGGGCGAGCGCACCTACCGGGGCAAGGTGCTGCGTGCTCCGGTGATGCCCGGCAACCTGCAGGTGCACTGGCCGGAGGGCAACGTCCTGCTGGACGAGGCGCGCCGCTCCCCCGACGCCAAGATCCCCGACTACAACGCCCTCGTCACCGTGCGGGCGCTGTGACCACCCGCCAGGGCCCGACCGCGCGGGCCAGGATCCTGGAGCTGAACGGCACGACCGCCAGGGAGCGCCGCGACGACCTGGCCGGCGAGGAGCCGCTGGAGATCCGGCTCACCGCGGCCGACGGCGCGCGCAAGACCGTGGCGATCACCATGCGCACGCCGGGGCACGACTTCGAGCTGGCGGCCGGGTTCCTGCACGGTGAGGGGCTGGCCGGTCCTTCGGACATCGCGGCCATCGCGTACTGCACCGACGAGGACCTGCCGCCCGAGGCCCGCTACAACACGGTCACCGTGCGCCTGCACGGCCCGCTGCCCGACCTGCCCGCGCTCGACCGGCACTTCCTCACCTCCAGCGCGTGCGGCGTGTGCGGTTCGGCCAGCCTCGACGCGCTGCGCGAGCGCTGCGCGCCGCTCCCGCCCGGCCGGCTGCGGCTGACCCCCGAGGTCCTGTACGGCCTGCCCGACGCGTTGCGCGCGGCGCAGGGCGTGTTCGGCAAGACCGGCGGGCTGCACGCGGCCGGGCTGTTCACCGCCACCGGGTCGCCGGTGGCGGTGCGTGAAGACGTGGGCAGGCACAACGCCGTCGACAAGCTGGCCGGCTGGGCGGCGCTGACCGACCGGCTGCCGCTGACCGACCACGTGCTCATGGTCAGCGGCAGGACCAGCTACGAGATCATGCAGAAGGCGCTGGCGGCCGGCATCCCGGCGGTGTGCGCGGTGTCTGCGCCGTCGTCCCTGGCCGTGCGGCTGGCCAGGGACTTCGGGATGACGCTGGTCGGCTTCCTGCGCGGCGAACGGTGCAACGTGTACGCGGGTCAGGAGCGGATCCTGGTCTGAAGTTGTGGAATGAAGCGTTCCGTTCTGCTATAGTTGGAACAGAACAAGCCGTTCCCGTTCGAAAGGTCCAGCCATGACCGAGATCCGCCCCTTCCGCATCGCCGTCCCCCAGGCCGACCTCGACGACCTGCGCGACCGGCTGGCCAGGACCCGCTTCACCGACGAGATCCCCGGCGCCGAGCAGGGCGTCGCGGTGTCGCGGGTCAAGCGCCTGGTCGAGCGCTGGCGCGACGGCTTCGACTGGCGGGCGCAGGAGGCCAGGTTCAACGCCCACCCGCAGTTCACCACCGAGATCGACGGGCAGAACATCCACTTCATCCACGTACGCTCCGAGAACCCGGACGCGCTGCCGCTGATCCTCACCCACGGCTGGCCCGGCTCGATCGCCGAGTACCTCAACGCCGTCGAGCCGCTCTCGCGCCACTTCCACCTGGTCATCCCGTCGCTGCCGGGCTTCGGCTTCTCCGGCCCGACCACCGAGGTGGGCTGGAACAACCAGCGCATCGCCCGGGCCTGGGCCGAGCTGATGGCCAGGCTGGGCTACGAGCGCTACGGCGCGGTGGGCAACGACGGCGGCTCGATGATCTCGCCGGAGCTCGGCAGGATCGCCCCCGAGCACGTCGTGGGCGTGCACGTCACCCAGATCTTCTCCTTCCCCTCGGGCGACCCGGCCGAGTTCGCCGACCTCAGCGAGGAGGAGCAGGCCGGGCTGGCCATCCTCGACTGGTTCTGGAAGGAGAAGGGCGCGTTCAACGTGCTGCACTCGCAGCAGCCGCAGACGCTCGCCCACGCGCTCGCCGACTCCCCCTCGGGCCTGGTCGGCTGGCTCGCCCAGCTCTTCGACGAGGACCTGGACGACGACTTCGTGCTGACCAACGCCTCGATCCACTGGTTCACCGGAACCGCGGGCTCGGCGCTGCGCCTGTACTGGGAGAACGCCCGGGCCGCGGAGCTCGAACAGCCCAAGGAGCCGACGACCGCGCCGACCGCGCTGGCGATGGCCGAAGGCGACTTCGCCTCGATCCGCCGCTTCGCCGAGCGCGACCACCGCAACATCGTCTCCTGGAAGACCCTGCCGGCGCCGGCGCGTGGTCACTACACCGCGCACTCGGCCACCGGCATCCTCACCTCGGACGTGCGGGCCTTCTTCGACGGCCTGCGCTGAACCGCCCGGTCAGCCGGTGTTCTGCAGGCCGGCGGCCACACCGTTGACCGACAGGAGCAGGAGCGTGGACAGCCGTTCGCGCTCCTGCTCCGACGGGTTGCCGGTGCGCAGCGCGCGCAGGGCGCGCAACTGCAGGTGCGACAGGGCGTCCACGTACGGGTCGCGCAACTGCACGGCACGCGAGAGCACCCGGCGGTTCTCCAGCAGCCGGGTGTGCCCGGTGACCTCCAGGACAAGGCTCCGGGTGCGGTCGTACTCGTCGAGCACCTGCTGGGCGAAGTCGTCTCTGCCCCCGAGCGCCAGGTAGCGCTTGGCGATCGACCGGTCGGTCTTGGCCAGCGACATCTCGGCGTTGTCGAGCATCGCGTTGAACAGCGGCCACTCCTTGTACGCCGCCCGCAGCTCGTCCAGCGGCACGGAGGCCAGGCCGGCGCCCAGGCCGTACCAGCCGGGCAGGTTGACCCGGGTCTGGGCCCAGGCGAACACCCAGGGGATGGCGCGCAGGTCGTCCAGTGAGCGCGGGGCGCCGAGGCCGCGGCGGGCCGGGCGCGAGCCCAGGCGCAGCGAGCCGATCTCCTCCAGCGGGCTGACCAGCGCGAACCACTCGGGGAAGCCGGGCGCCTCGGTGAGCGCGCGATAGGCCTGCTCCGAGGCGGTGGCCACGCGCTCGGCGACCGGGCGGAAGCGCTCGGCGGCGGTGGCGCTGCGCGCGCCGACCGCGGGCGAGGAGGCCAGCAGCACCGCGTTGGTGACCTGCTCCATGTGGCGGCGGGCGATCGCCAGGTGGCCGTAGCGGGCGAAGATGACCTCGCCCTGCTCGGTGACCTTGAATCGGCAGGCGACCGAGCCGGGGGCCTGGGCGAGCACCGCGCGATTGGCCGGGCCGCCGCCGCGGCCGAGCGCGCCGCCGCGGCCGTGGAACAGGCGCAGCTTCACGTCGTGCGCCGCGGCCCAGGCGGTCAGCTCCTCCTGCGCCTCGTACAGGCGCAGGGTGGCCGCGGCCGGGCCGAGCTCCTTGGCGGAGTCGGAGTAGCCGAGCATGACCTCCATGCGCCGGCCGGTGTCGGCCAGGCGGCGCTGGACCTGCGGGAGCTCCAGCATGCCGGCGAGCACGCCGGGCGAGTTGGCCAGGTCCTGGCCGGATTCGAACAGCGGCACCACGTCGAGCACCGGCGCGCGGTCGCCGAGCGCGTGCCCGGCCAGCTCGTAGACGGCCGCGATGTCGTCGGCGGTGCGGGTGAAGGACACGACGTAGCGGGAGCAGGCCGTGACGCCGAACCGCTCCTGGATCCAGGCGATCACCCGGATCGTGGCCAGCACCTCCTCGGTGCGCTCCGACAGCGCGCCGCCGGCCCTGATCTCCGCCAGCGCCGCCGCGTGCACCTGCGAGTGCTGGCGCACCTCCAGCTCGGCCAGGTGGAAGCCGAACGTCTCCACCTGCCAGATGAGGTGCTGCAACTCGCCGTACGCCTGCCGTGGCGCGCCTGCGGCCAGCGACTCCTGGGCCAGCCGCAGGTCGGCGAGCAGTTCGGCGGGCGAGCGGTAGGCCAGGTCCAGGTTGCGCCGGTGGGTGGCGGCGATGCGCGCGGCCACGTACAGCAGCCACTGCCGGTGCGGCTCCTGCGGCGACCGGGTGGCCAGCTCGGAGACCAGGTCGGGGTGCCCGTCGACGGCCGCGGCCAGCGCCGACGTCAGCGCGGCCGAGGCCGGGGCGAGCTGGGCGGTCGCGGTGAGCGTGCGGGCGATGCGGGTGCAGGCCGTCTCCAGCGCGGTGAGCACGTGCTCGGCCTGGATCTGGATCGTGTCGCGGGTGACCTTGGCGGTGACGTTCGGGTTGCCGTCGCGGTCGCCGCCGATCCAGCTGCCGTACCTGATGAACGGCCTGGCCAGCGGCGGCCTGGTGCCGGTGCCGGCGGCGAGCGCGGCGTCGAGCGAGCGGTAGACCTGCGGCACCACGCGGAACAGCGTCTCGTCGAAGGCGGCCATCGCGGTGCGCACCTCGTCGAGCGGGTCGAGCTTGGTGGAGCGGAGCTGGGCGGTGCGCCACAGCAGGTCGATCTCCTCCAGCAGCCTGCGCCGGTGCTCGGCGCGCTCGGAGGCGCCGCGCCCGGGCGCGTTGTACTCGGTGAGCTGGCCGCTGACGCGCTGGATCGCGGTGACGACCGCGCGCCTGCGCGCCTCGGTCGGGTGCGCGGTCAGCACCGGGTGCAGCTCCAGGCCCTGCAGCAGCTCGCCGGCGCGCTCGTGGCCCAGCTCGCGGACGGCCTGCGCCAGCGACTCTCGCTGCACCTGGCCCTCGGTGTCGCGCTCGCGCAGGATGCGGATGCGGTAGTGCTCCTCGGCCAGGTTGGCCAGGTGGAAGTAGCAGGTGAACGCGCGGGCGATCTGGACGGCCCGCTCGATCTCCCAGCCCGCGACCATGGAGGTGATCTCGTCGGCCGAGATCTCCTTCCTGCGGGCGGCGATGACGGCTTTACGCAGCCGTTCCACATCGGCGAGCAGGTCTTCGCCACCCTGCTCGGCGATCACCTGTCCGAGCAGTTCACCCAGCAGACGCACATCATAACGAAGCTCTGCCGGCATGTCGGTTACGGCCGCGCTGCGACGCTCGACGCCCTGGTCAATCATGTTTCGAAGGGTATCGAGTCGCCGAGAACGACCGTAGACCGGTCTCACCAATTGGACTAGACCACTGGTCAAGTGGGCTTTGACACCGCCGTGACCAGCTCGGGCATCCGCGGGAAGCCGATCCTGGCGGCCAGGCGCCGGCCGAGCACCTCGGCGCCGAGACCGTAGAAGGGGGCCAGCGCGGACACCCACAGGTGGCCGATCGCGATCGGGATCACGAACGGCAGCGACAACAGCGCGATGCCGATCAGCGCGCAGAAGGCCGAGGCGAACGCCTGCCCGCCCTGCCCGGGCGCCGCGCCGCTGAAGGCGTTCATCCGCTCGGGCACCGTGTACGGCACGGTCACGCTGGTCACCGACCCGACGCCGAGCCCGATGCCGAGCGCGCCCAGCCCGGCCAGCACGGCGGGCAGTATCGCCTCAGGCGTGCCCGCCAGGATCCCGGCCACCACCGCGACCACGACCAGCAGCGGGGCCGCGATCAGCGCGTTGGCCAGGTGCCGCCCGGCCAGGTCGGTACGCAGGCCGCGCTCGTCGCCGAACACCATGGCGTTCATCCACAACGAGCGCCCGTCGATGCCGAACGCGTTGCCCGACTGCAGCGCGATCATCAGCGCGGCGGCGGAGGTGAGCACCACCGGCATCCACGCGCCGGGCTCGCCCTGCGAGTTGCCGGTGAAGGAGAAGGCCAGCACCACGGTCACCACGATCGAGGAGAACCAGCCGACCCTGAACCTGGGCTCGCGCCTGATGTACTTCAGCTCCTTGGTCACCACCGCCGCCAGCGGGCCGTCGCGCAGGAACCGGTCGATCAGCCCGCTCTCCCTGCGCACGGACGCGGCCTGGGTGGAGACGTCCGGCGTGACCAGGGCCCGGTTGAGCGCCTTGATCCACAGCCAGCCGATCACCAGCACGGACAGCGCCACGACGACCAGCTCGGCCACCCCGGCCAGACCTCCGTCGGTGATCGCGTGCGCGGCCATGCCCGGCGGCGTCCACCTGAGCACGCCGGCCAGGCGCGCCAGCATCGCGGCCGGGTCGCCGAGGCCCTGGTTCATCACCAGGTTCGGCAGCTGCGCCAGCAGCACCACGCCGAGCGCCGCCACGGCGAGCACGTCGCGCCCGCGCCTGCTGCGCAGCGCGCTCGACAGCGCGGTGGTGATGAGCCTGGACGTGACCAGGCACAACGCGAACACCAGCAGGACGGCGGGCACCCCGAGCAGCACCCCGCCCACGCTCCTGGGCAGGCCGACCAGGGCGCCGGCGGTGACGATCAGCATCGCCAGCGGCCACACGCCGGTCGCCGAGGCGGCGAACATGCCGACCGCCAGCTCGCGGGTGCGCAGCGGGAACAGCGACAGCCTGGCCGGGTCGAGCGTGTCGTCGAGCCCGAACGCCAGCAGCGGCACGATCATCCAGCTGATCAGGAAGAACGAGAACGAGACGATCACCAGCTGGGCGGCGACGTCGTCGGGGGCCAGGCGCAGCAGGCTCATCAGGAAGAACCCGAGCATGCTCAGGCAGAAGGCCAGGACCAGGGTGAAGATGAAGCCGATCTTGCGCTGGACGTCGCCGCGCAGGTTCCCGGCCAGCAGCCGCAGCTTGAGCCGCGCGAACAGCAGCGCCGTGCTCACGGGGTTTCCTTGGTGCCCGCGCCGAGCCAGGTCAGGCCGGCGTCGCCGCCCGCGCGGGGGCCGCCGACCAGGTCGAGGAAGGCCTGGTTGAGGCTGCGCTCGCCGCGCACCTGGGCCAGCGGGCCCTGGGCGACGATGTGGCCGCCGTTCATCACCGAGACCCAGTCGCACAGCCGCTCGACCAGGTCCATGACGTGGCTGGAGAAGATCACGGTGGAGCCCGAGGCGGTGAAGCGGCGCAGGACGTCGGTGAGGGTGTTGGCGCTGACCGGGTCGACGCCTTCGAACGGCTCGTCCAGGAAGAGCACGGACGGGTTGTGCAGCAGCGCCGCGGCCAGGCCGATCTTCTTGCGCATGCCGGTGGAGTAGTCGACGACCAGTTTGTCGGCCGCCTCGGTCAGGTCCATGACGGCCAGCAGCTCGCCGGCCCGCTGTTCGACGTCGGCCTTGGGGATGCCGCGCAGGCGGCCGTTGTAGAGGAGCAGTTCGCGCCCGGACAGCCGCTCGAACAGCCGCAGCCCTTCGGGCAGCACCCCGATGCGCGCCTTGACCTGCACGGGGTCTCGCCAGACGTCGAATCCGTCGATCTGCGCCTGGCCGCCGTCGGGCCGGAGCAGCCCGGTGATCATGCTGAGCGTGGTCGTCTTGCCCGCGCCGTTGGGTCCGACCAGACCGGCGAAGCTGCCCGCCGGGACGACGAGGTCGACTCCCGCGACGGCGATCTGGGGACCGTACTGCTTGAAGAGCCCGTGGGTGCGAACAGCATCCGTCATGGCTCCACTGTAGGAGGGGGTATTAGCCTTGCGCGCATGAGCGCTGCTGACCCGATGCCAGAGATGCCGGAGACGCCGGACTTTCACACCACTGCCGGGAAGATCGCCGATCTGGAGCGGCGGCTGGACGAGGCGCTGCACGCCGGATCCGCGGCCGCGGTGGAGAAGCAGCACGCCAAAGGCAAGATGACGGCCCGCGAACGGGTGCTCGCGCTGCTGGACGAGGGCTCGTTCGTGGAGTTCGACGCGTTCGCCAGGCACCGCTCCACCATGTTCGGCCTGGAGAAGAAGCGCCCTTACGGCGACGGCGTGATCACCGGACACGGCACCGTCGACGGCCGTCAGGTCTGCGTGTTCTCCCAGGACGTGACCGTCTTCGGCGGCTCGCTCGGCGAGGTGTACGGCGAGAAGATCGTCAAGGTGCTCGACCTGGCGCTCAAGACCGGCTGCCCGATCATCGGCATCAACGAGGGCGGCGGCGCGCGCATCCAGGAGGGCGTGGTCGCGCTCGGGCTCTACGCCGAGATCTTCAAGCGGAACGTGCACGCCTCCGGCGTGATCCCGCAGATCTCCCTGATCATGGGCGCGGCGGCCGGCGGGCACGTGTACTCGCCCGCGCTGACCGACTTCGTGGTGATGGTGGACCAGACGTCCCAGATGTTCATCACGGGGCCCGACGTGATCAAGACGGTGACCGGCGAGGAGGTCACGTTCGAGGAGCTGGGCGGCGCGCACACGCACAACACCAAGTCAGGGGTGGCCCACTACCAGGCGGCCGACGAGGCGGACGCGCTGGAGTACGTCAAGGCGCTGCTGTCGTACCTGCCGTCGAACAACCTGGACGAGGCCCCGATGTACGAGGCGGCCACCGACCTGGAGCCCGACGCCGAGCTGGACGAGCTGATCCCGGACTCCGCCAACCAGCCGTACGACATGCACCGGGTGATCGAGCACGTGCTGGACGACGGGGAGTTCCTGGAGGTCCACGCGTTGTTCGCGCCGAACATCGTGGTCGGGTACGGCCGGGTGGACGGGCAGCCCGTGGGCATCGTGGCCAACCAGCCCATGCATTTCGCCGGATGTCTGGATATCAACGCCTCCGAGAAGGCCGCCCGATTTATTCGAACATGTGATGCCTTCAATATTCCGATCCTGACTTTTGTTGATGTACCGGGATTCCTTCCGGGGACCGATCAGGAATGGAACGGAATCATCCGCCGCGGCGCCAAGCTGCTCTACGCGTACGCCGAGGCCACGGTGCCGCTGATCACGGTCATCACGCGCAAGGCGTACGGCGGCGCGTACGACGTCATGGGCTCCAAGCACCTCGGCGCGGACGTGAACCTGGCGTGGCCGACCGCGCAGATCGCGGTGATGGGCGCGCAGGGCGCGGTCAACATTCTCTACCGGCGCGAGCTGGCCGCCGCCGAGACCCCGGACGCAGAGCGGGCCAGGCTCGTCACCGAGTACGAGGACACGCTGGCGAACCCGTACATCGCCGCGGAGCGCGGGTACGTCGATGCGGTAATCCGGCCATCCGAAACCCGGAGTCAAGTAGTCAAGGCCCTGCGGGCACTGCGGAACAAGCGTGCCTCCCTGCCGGCCAAGAAGCATGGGAACATCCCACTATGACGGCCCAATTGCGCATTGTCCGAGGCGACGCCACGCCCGAAGAGATCGCCGCCTTGGTCGCCGTCCTGGCGGCCCGGCAGGCCCCACCCGAAGAGCGGCCCCGACCGAGAAGACAAACATGGCGAAACCCAGCTAGAGCTATGCGTAAGCCTGTCGCACCGGGGAAGTCGGCTTGGCGGATGAGTGGCCTACCCTAGATAGATCCTGGGAATCGGGTGTCAAGTTCCCCGGGAGTTGGGACTATCTAGAGAAAGTAGGCGTATATAGTCAGCCGATCAACTAACACCGCGGCCTGGAGGACGACATGGCCATCCCAGACCTCATGCCGCATCCTGTGGCAGCCAAGTACGCCGTCCTAGTGGATGTCGGTTATCTCTACGCGGCGGCGGGAGAAGTGCTGCTCGGTGCGAAGGAACGCAAGGAATATCGGGTGGCCGCCGATGAGCTCATCCAGAGTCTACAGAAACATGCAGAGGAACGTATTTCTGGGGAACTCCTGCGGATCTATTGGTATGACGCCGCCCGTGACCGCGTGCCCACCGTCGACCAGCGGGTCATCGCCCAGCTTCCCTGGGTGAAGGTGCGGCTTGGCAACCTGAACGCCCGTGGCCAGCAGAAAGGCGTCGATGCCCAGATCAGGAGCGATCTGGAGGCCCTGGCCAGACACCACGCGGTGACCGACACGATCCTGCTGGCCGGCGACGAGGACATGGTGCCCGCCGTGGAGGCGGCGCAGGCGTACGGGGTGCGGATCCACCTGTGGGGCGTGGAGCCGCCCTACGGCACCAACCAGGCCGAGCGCCTGGTGTGGGAGTCCGACACCGTGGAAGTGATCTCTGCTGATTTCCTGAGGCCCTTTTTCAGCCGTGCTCCCCAGCCCGTCCCGGTCGCCCCGCCGGTCGCCGCCCCCTCTCCCGCCCAGGTCTTCGCCGGACGCACGCCGGTCAAGCCGCACGCCAAGCCCGGCCAGGTGGCCAAGCTCGGTCCCAGCCGCCCCCGGGTCGAGGACGTGGGCGAGCACGTGGCGCAGAAGTGGATACTCACGCGCGGCCGCGACAACATCCGCGACCTTTTGCCCGGACCGATACTCCCCACCGTCATCGACACCGAGTTGCTGATCGAGGCGGAGAAGGAGCTCGGGCACTCGCTGCGGCCGTACCCGGAGGCGCGGGTGTGGCTGCGCGACGGGTTCTGGGCGCGCGTCTACCGGGAGTTCGACCTCGGGGTCGGCGTCTCGTCCAAGTGAGCTACCCGGGTGGTTCCACGGCGAGCAGGGCTTCGGCGACGGCGGTGCGGGCGTACAGGACGTAGCGTCCGCTGCGGTGCGCCGTGCACAGGCCCGCCCGGCGCAGCGCGGTGAGGTGCTGGTTCGCGCCCGGCTCCGACAGCCCCGCACGCTGGGCCAGGTCACGCGTCGACGCGGGCTGGTCCAGCTCGGCCAGCAGCCGCGCGCGGGTGCCGCCGAGCACCGCCGCCAGCGCCCGCGGCGGGTCGACCGCGCGCCGCTCCCAGAGAGTGGCGATGCCGCGCGGCGGGTAACGCACGGTCGGCTGGTACGGCGGCGTCGTGACCGAGAAGACCCGCGGCCAGGCGAACACGCACGGCACCAGCAGCAGCCCGAGCCCGCGCAGCGAACGCGCGCCGGACACGTACCTGTGCCGCAGCCGCAGCGTGCCGTCGTCCCAGGTGACGGCCTCGTCCAGGTCGGCCAGCATGCGCTGGGCGCCGCCCTCGGCCAGCAGCCTGGCCCGGTACAGGATCTCGCCTTCGAGCAGCGACCTGAGCCGCGGCCAGTACGGCGCCATGGCGGCCGCCCAGTAGTCCCTGATCTCGCGTTCCAGCCTGGCCAGCCCCTCGTCGGGGTCGTCGTAGAGCGCCCGCAGGAGTTTCGTGCCCGGGCCGCCGACGGCGTCCAGGTCGGAGCGTACGCGGTGCCCGGCCGACCGCATCGTGGCCAGTTCCAGGTCCAGGTCGGGCATGGAGGTGGCGGGCGGCGTGCAGGTGAAGCCGGCGATCGCCACCGTGGGCACCGGCACCAGGTCGGACAGCAGCGGCCAGTCCACGTCGCGCAGCCGCCGTCGTACCTGCTCGGCCCAGGGACGCAGCAGCGGGTGCGCGGACGGGTCCTTCACCACGCGCACGCTCGCCACGACCTCGCCGATCGGGGAGACGGCGAAGCGGATGTTGGCGATGTCGCGGGCGGTGAACGTCAGGTCGAGGGTCATTGGATTCGCTTGTCACTTAATCAATAGCGCCGATTCCCGATATTTCAGCATCGTGGCGGGCATGACGGCAACCCTGACCGAAGCGCCCCTGCTGCGGGATCGCGGCTTTCGCAACCTCTTCCTCGCCACGGCGGTCAGCCAGCTCGGCAGCCAGATCGGCTACGTCGCGCTGCCCCTGCTGGCCGTCACGGCCCTGGGCGCGGGCGCGGCCGAAGTGGGCCTGCTCAGCTCGCTCAGCACGCTCACCGTCCTGGTGCTCGGACTGCCCGCGGGAGCCTGGGTGGACCGGGTCCGGCGGCGTCCGGTGATGGTCGTCATGGACCTGGCCAGGGCGCTGGTGCTGCTGTCCGTGCCGGTGGCCTGGTGGCTGGACGGGCTGTCGCTGGTGCAGCTCTACGCGGTCGCGATGCTGGTCGGCGCGGGGACACTGCTGTTCGACGTGGCGTCGTTCAGCCTGGTGCCCGGCGTCGTCGGACGCGAGCGGCTGACGGCGGCCAACTCGATGCTGGTGGGCACGACGGCGAGCATGGGCGTCGCCGGGCAGAGCCTGGCCGGCGTGCTGGTGCAGGTCGCGGGGGCGCCGCTGGCGATACTCCTGGACGGGCTCAGCTACCTGTGGTCGGCCGCCTGGCTCCGCCGTGTCCCCGAGCCGCCCGTGGAGGCTCCCCAGCACCGGCCGCCGATGCGCCGGCAGATCGTCGAAGGGGTGCGTTTCGTGTTCGGCAACCCGGTGCTGACGGCCGCCCTGGTGCAGGGCGCGCTGGTCAACCTGGCCTTCCCGCTGCTCACGGTGCTGCTGCCGGTGCTGATCGTCAGGCAGCTCGGCTACCCGGAGTGGGTGCTCGGCGCGTTCCTCGCCGTGGGCGCGGTGGGCACGCTGGCCGGCTCGTCGGCGGCGCACGCGCTCGGCCGCAGGCTCGGCACCGGGCGCGCGACCTGGCTGGCCGGTCTCGCCACCGCGCCCGCGGCGCTGGTCGTCCCGTTCCTCGGGCACGGGCCGTGGCTGGGCGCGGCGGCGCTGGCCTGGTTCGTGCTGACGTTCCGCACCGGGCTCAACAACGTGCTGCTGGTCAGCCTGCGTCAGCGGGTCACGCCGGACGACCTGCTGGGCAGGATGACGGCCACGATGCGGCTGCTGCTGATGGGCGCGATCGGGCTGGGCGGGCTGCTGGCCGGGCTGATCGGCGAGCTGTGGGGCGTGCGCGCCGCGCTCTGGACGGGCGCCCTGATCATGGCCCTGAGCTGGGTGCCGATCCTCTACTCCCCGTTGCGCGAGGAGCCGTGAGCGGCTTGTGGGACGAGCCGTGAGCGGGGCCGGCCGTTCAGGTCCGATTTCCGCCAGTCGGCACCCTTGGCGAGCACGTACTGTCGAGGCATGTCACCCCTAGAGCTCGACTTCGACTCCTGCTACCGGGCCGTCTCGGCCAGGGACGCCCGGTTCGACGGACGTTTCTACACCGCGGTGACGACCACGCGTATCTACTGCCGTCCGATCTGCCCGGCGCGCACCCCCGCGTCGCGCAACGTGCGCTTCTACCGGCACGCGGCCTCGGCCGAGGCGGCCGGGTTCCGTCCGTGCAAGCGCTGCCGTCCGGAGCTGTCCCCCGGCGACCCCGGCTGGGACCTGCGCGGCGACCTCATCGGACGGGCGTTGCGGCTGATCGACGACGGCGCGGCCGACGAGCGCGGCGTGGCCGGGCTGGCCCGCCGCCTGCACATCACCGAACGGCACCTGCACCGGCTGTTCGTGGCCGAGCTGGGCGTCGGCCCGCTGGCGGTGGCCAGGACGAAACGGCTGCTGCTGGCCAAGCAGCTGCTGACGGAGACCGGGCTGGCCATCACGGAGGTGGCGTTCGCGGCCGGGTTCGGCAGCGTCAGGCAGTTCAACGCGACGATGCGCGAGACGTACGGCTTCACCCCGAGCGAGCTGCGGGCCACCGCCGGCGGCCGTGCCGCGCCCAGGCCGGAGACCGAGGTCGCCGCCGGGCCGGTCACGCTGCGGCTGCGGCTGCACCGGCGGGAGCCGTACGACGCCGACGGCGTGTTCGCGTTCCTCGCCGCGCGCGCCATCCCCGGCCTGGAGACGGCCGACGCGAGCGCCTACAGCCGGGCCGTGCCCGGCGGCACGATCACGCTCACCCCGGAGCGCGGCCACGTCGCGCTGGAGGTGGCCGTGAGCGACACCAGGCACCTGGCCCGCATCGTGGCCCGCTGTCGCCGGCTGCTCGACCTCGACGCCGATCCCGACGCCATCGCCGGGGTGCTCGGCCAGACCTCGCTGGCCCCGCTCGTCGCGGTCAGGCCGGGGCTGCGGGTGCCGGGCACGTTCGACGGGTTCGAACTGGCCGTGCGCGCGGTGGTCGGCCAGCAGATCTCGGTGGCGGGCGCCCGTACGCTGCTCGGCCGCATCGTGGCCAGGGCGGACGCCCCCGAGGGCCTGTTCCCCGGCGCGGACCACCTCCTCGGCACCGACCTGACCGGGCTCGGGCTGACCGGCCGCCGCATCGACACGCTCAAGGCGCTGGCCGCCGCAGTGGCCTCCGGCGAGATCGACCTCGACGGCGGCCAGGACCCGGCCGAGGCCGTCTCCGCGCTGCTCGGCCTGCCCGGCATCGGACCGTGGACGGCCGGCTACATCGCCCTGCGCGCCCTGCGCGACCCCGACGCCTGGCCCACCGGCGACCTCGTGCTCGTCAAGCGCATGGCCGCCCTGGGCATCCCGAACGACCACATCGACCTGTGGCGGCCGTGGCGCGCCTACGCCGCCCTGCACCTCTGGAGTTCCTCATGATCACCGCTCAGATCCTGCCCTCGCCCATCGGCCCGGCGTCGCTGCTGACCCGCGACGGCGTCCTGGTGGCGGGCGGATTCACCGCCGACCCCGAGCAGATGTTCGCCAGGCTCTCCCCCGCCCTCCAGGCTGAGGGCCTGGAGGTGGTGGACGATCTCGGACTGCCCGCCGCGGCCTTCCGCGCCTACCTCGACGGCGACCTGGACGCGCTGGACGCCGTCCCCGTCGACCAGCCCGGCACCCCCACCCGCAAGCGCCTGCATCAGACGCTGCGCGAGGTCAAGGCGGGCACCACGGTCACGTACGGCGAGCTGGCCCTGCGCGCCGGAATGCCCAGGACGGCGGCCCGCGCCGCGGGCTCGGCCTGCGCCCAGAACCTCATCGCCCCGTTCGTCCCCTGCCACCGCGTCCTGCCCAGCACGGGCGGGTACGGCGGCTATTACTACGGGGTGCCGGTGAAGGAGTGGCTGCTGGCCCACGAGTCCGGCAAACTCTGAGTCATCGCGCGACAGCGTTCGGTAATGTTTTCGACATGCCTACGCAGGAGCACGAGTTCCTCATCGAGCTTTTCCGCGAACGCCCGTCTCTGGCAGCGACCCTCCTCGCCGAGACGGGCGTCGCGGTTCCCCCCTTCGCCGAAGCCCGCCTGCACGCCAACGATCTCAACGAGTGCGAGCCGACCGAGTACCGCGCGGACGGCGTCGTCCTGCTCGCCGACGAACGCCACCAGCCGGTGGCGGGAGTGGTCGTGGAGGTCCAGCGAAAGTACAAGAAGGAGAAGACCTGGAGCTGGCCCTCCTATCTGGCCAATCTGCGGGCGCGTTTGAAGTGCCCGGGCATGCTGCTCGTCGTGTGTCCCGATCCGCACGAAGCGGCCAAGTGCGCGCAACCCATCGACATGGGTCATCCCGGCTGGACGTTGCGCCCTCTGGTCATCGGCCCCGATCTCGTCCCACTGGTCACCGAGGTCGACCGGGCCATCGCCGAACCCGAGCTCGCCGCCCTGTCCGCGATCGCGCACGGGGCCGGCGAAGAGGGCGTCAAGGTCTTCCAAGCTCTCCACGACGCCCTTCCTCACCTGCCCGAAGAGCAGGGCAGGAGATATTCTGACCTCGTACTCGCGGTACTACCGAAGGTCGCCGCCGAGAAATTCTTGGAGATCAAGATGGCAACAGGAATCTACGAGTACAAGAGCGAGTACGTCCGCCGGTGGATCGCCAAGGGCCAGGCCGAGGGCGAGGCCAAGGCGCTACTCCGGATTCTGGAGAACCGCGGGATCCCCGTGTCGGACGACGCCCTCACGCGCATCACCGAATGCACGGATGAGGCCGTACTCACCTCCTGGATCGACAAGGTCATCGAGATCGACAGCGTCGACGAGCTCTTCGAGTAAGCGTCAGGCGGCCGGGACCAGGCGGCGGGCCTGGAGGCCGGCCAGGCCGGCGACGGCGAGGCCGGTGAGGCCGAGCAGGGCCGCGGTCCAGGCCGGGGCGGTGTAGCCGAGCCCGGCGTCGATGGTCAGGCCGGCGGCGAACGAGCCGATCGCGTTGCCGAGGTTGAACGCGCCGATGTTGGCCGCCGAGGCCAGCGTCGGCGCGCCGGCCGCGGCGTCCAGCACGCGGGTCTGCAGCGGCGGGACGGTGGCGAACGCGGCCACCCCGAACAGCGTGATGGCCACCACGAAGGCGACCTGGTGGCCCGCCACCAGCGCGACCGCCACGGCCAGCAGCGTGAGCAGGGCCACCGAGCCGTAGATGCTCGGCATGACGGCGCGGTCGGCGAGCCGGCCGCCGATCAGGTTGCCGACCACGAGCCCGACCCCGAACAGCGCCATGACCACCGGCACCGCGCCGGGCGAGAAGCCGCCGACGCCGGTCATGATCGGGGCGATGAACGTGATCACCGCGAAGACCGGCGCGAATCCGAACACGGTCATCGCCAGCGCCAGCCAGACCCCGGCCGAGCGGAACGTGGCCAGTTCGCGCAGCACGCCGCCGCCGGTCGGCCGCGGTTGCGCGGGCACCAGGGCCAGGACGCCGATCAGCCCGACGATCCCGATGGCGACGACCACCCAGAACGTGGCCCGCCAGCCGAACGCCTGCCCGATCCAGGTGCCCAGCGGCACGCCGAGCACGTTCGCGAGGGTCAGGCCGGTGAACATCAGGGCGATCGCGCTGGCCCGCTTCTGCGGCGCGACCAGGTCGGCGGCCACCACCGAGCCGACGCCGAAGTAGGCGCCGTGGGCGAAGGCGGCCAGGAAGCGTCCGACCATCAGCACCCCGTACGAGGGGGCCAGCGCCGACAGCAGGTTGCCCGCGATGAACAGCACCATCAGCGACAACAACATGGTCTTGCGCGACAGCCGGCCGCCGAGCATGGTCAGCGGCGGCCCGCCGACGGCCACGCCGAGCGCGTATCCCGACACGAGGAGGCCGGCGGCCGGGATCGTCACGCTGAAGTCGGCGGCCAGTTCGGGCAGCAGTCCGTTGATGATGAACTCGGTGGTCCCGATGCCGAAGGCGCTGATCGCGAGGGCGAACAGGGCGAGAGGCATAGAATACTCCTCAGACGACGTTAGTGAGCGTGAGCATTATTTGCACACGCCGACTAACTGAACATACAACCATGCCGAGGAAGGTGTCACATGCCCATCGCCGACGACGCCGTCGAGGCGCGCGCCCAGGGCTGGCGGACGCTGGCCGCGCTGCACGCGAAAATCGAGGACAGACTGGAGAAGGCGCTGCAGAGGCAGCACGAGCTGAGTGTGAGCGAATACACCGTGCTCGACGTGCTCGGCCGTCAAGACGGCTGGCACATGCGCATGCAGCAGCTGGCCCGCGCCGTCGTGCTGAGCCAGAGCGCCACCACGCGCCTGGTCACCCGGCTGGAGAACCGCGGCCTGCTCCGCCGCTACCTGTGCGAGGACGACCGGCGCGGCATCTACTCGGAGGTCACCCAGGCCGGGCGCGACCTGCTCGCGGCGGCCGGGCCCACGCACGACGCGGTGCTGAAGGAAGTGCTGGCCGAGGCGGCCGAGCAGCCCGAGCTGGCGCCGCTGGCCGCCGTCATCGCCTGAGCCCGAGCGGCACGCGCCTCACGGCCGGACGTCGCTCTGGATCTCGCCGACCCGCACGCGCCTCACGGCCGGACGTTGCTCTGGATCTCGCCGACCTGCACGTCCCTGGTGGCCTCCACCTGGATCGGGGTGAACGTCAGACCGGCCGCGTCGCCGGCCACCTCGACCGGCCAGACGGTCGTCACGCTCATCGTGTACGCCTCGCGCGGCTGGTCGATCGACGCCCGCAGGTACCGCACGCCGCAGGTGAACTCCGCGCCCTTGGCGAACCGGCGGCCGGAGGTGCCGCAGCCGTCCTCGCGCACCTCGGCGCGTTCGCCGGTGGTGCCGGAGTCGATCCTGATCTCCTTCAGCGTGGCCACCACGGTCACGCTCAGCCGTCCGGGGATCTCCGCGGTCAGCGTCCTGCGCGGCTGCTGGATGCCGTCCACCGCGACCCAGGTCGGCAGGTTCACGAAGCTCTTGGCGTCCGGGCTCAGCGTGATCTTGTGTTCGGGCACGGTGAGCCGTCCTCGGGCGATCTCGGCGAGCATCGCCGGGGTGATCCCGAGCGGCGGGGTGTCGTTCGGCGGCACGAACACGAACAGCGGCAGGCCCGCCCAGCACGACGCGCCCTTGGGGTCGGCGGTGTCGTAGGCGGACGACCACCACAGCCCTTCCTGTCCCTTCTTGTCCAGGAACGGCTGGTTGGCCTCGTTGAAGCGTTCCTCGTGGTTGGCGATCTCGTTGCGATGGGTACGGGGATCGGTCCTGAACTTGATCATGTCTTCCGCGTTCAGGAACGGCTCGTACCAGCAGGGGCTCTTGAGCCGGTAGCCGTCGCCGGTGCCGCCCTCGACGCCGTCGCCGCGGAACCTGATCTGGGATCCCACGTTGACCGTCACGTTCTTCCCCTCCTGCCGGCCGGAGACCGACGTGTCGCCTGCCTCGGGGGTGGGGGCCGTGGTGGGATCGGCGGCGGGAGTGAGCGCCAGGGCGCCGGACATGAGCAGCGCGATCAGTGTCCTCATCGGGTGCACCCCTCGGCTCCCGGGGTGAACATCCTGATCTGCCAGACGCCGTCATCGCCGCGGCGGGCCGCGACGCCCTCGCCGTACTGCTCGCGCGTCCACACGGGCTGCGGCCTGATCGCCTTGCCGGTGGTCGCGTCGATCAGGCGCATGCCGGTCTCGTCCACGCACCACCAGATCTCCGACCCCCGGCCGACGGACGCCACGACCTTGAGGTCGTAGATGCGGCCCACGCCGCGGAACGTCTTGTTGTCCTCGGTGACCCCTCTGACCCAGTCGCTGGCCCGGACGGCGGCGTCCAGTTCGAGGTTGTGGTCGTAGGTGTCCTTGCCTTCCACCACGGCCTTCCTGGTGCCGACGTAGTACTCGGCGGCGACCTTCAGCCGGGGGTCGGGGTCGTCCGGCCACTCGATGCGCAGCTTCAGGTCGTCGCCGACCTTGATGGTCTGCGTGCCGGATCCGGGCTTCAGCGCGGTGTCCGGCTCATCACCGGACCCGGCGTCGGGCTCGGCGGGCTTGTAGTCGTCGGCGCCGCTCTGCTCCGGCTCCTGCTCCGGGGCTGCGGCCTCCGCCGCCTGACGCGGCGAGTACGGGCGTTCGACCTGCCCGCAGCCCGTCAGGACCAGCGCGGCCGCGACGACTATCAGGGGTATGCGCGCAACGTTCATCGGTCGCACCCTCCGGTGGGGTCACTCGCTTTCCTCCCTGTACGCGAAGGCGCCCACCCGGGGTTCGACCCCATCACCACAGCGCATCAAGGCTTGACGTTGCTCTGGATCTCCCCGACCGGCACGTCGCGCGTGGTCTCCAGCTCCACCGGGTCGTACTGGAACGGCACCACCGCGTCGGCCACCTCGACCGGCCAGTTGGTGCGCACGGTCAGCACGTACTTGTCCTGCGGCTGATCGATGGAGGCACGCAGGTATCGGACGCCGCAGGTGAACTCGGCGCCCTTGACGTAGCGCCGGCCCGAGGCGCCGCAGCCGTCCTGGCGCACCTCGGCCCGGTCGGCGGTGGTGCCCGGGTCGATCGTGATGTCCTTGAGCGTGGCGACGACGGTCACGCTCATGATCCCCGGCAGCGTGGCGGTGACCTGGCGGCGCGGCTCGCCGATGCCGTCGAGCCAGACCCAGGTGGGCAGGTTGACGAAGCTCTTGGCGTCGGGGCTGAGCTTGATCTCCGGCTCGGGGACGGTCAGCGCGGCCCTGGCGATGTCGGCCAGCTCCCGCAGCGTGATGCCGGCGGGCGGGGTGGTGCCCGGCGGCACGAACAGGAACTCCTGCAGGCCGGTCGCGCAGCGCTCGCCTCTGGGGTCGGATTTGTCGAAGGCGGGCGTCCACCAGCGGCCCGGCTTGCCCTTGACGTCCTCGAACGGCTTGATGAACTGTTCGTACTGGTCGCGGCGTTCGCTGCCGTAGGTCCCGTTGAAGTAGTCCTGTTCGCCGCGCTGCTTCTTGAGCATGTCGTCGGCGTCGAGGCCGGGTTCGTACCAGCAGGGGCTCTTGAGCTGGTATCCGTCGCTCTTGCCGCCCTTGACGTCGCCGGAGATGACGATCTTGGAGTTGCGCAGGATGACGCCGCGCGAGTCCTTGTCCTGGATGCGCTCGCCGGTCACCTTGTCGTCGTCGTCATCGGCCACCGCCGGGCTCAGCAGCAGCAGGCCCGCCGCGAGCGCGTGGAGCAGGGAGTTCATCGGGCGCACCCCTTCGGGTCGTAGGCGAGTGACCGGATCCGCCAGGCGCCGCCCTGGTCGCGGTGGGCGTACACGATCTGCAGGTAGGGGCCCGCGCGCCAGTGGGCGGGGCCGGGCAGCGCCTTGCCGGTGCGCTTGGAGACCGTGCGCACGCGGGTCTCGTCCACGCACATCTCCAGTTGCGCGCCGGTGTCGACGGGCCCGTTGATCCGCAGGTCGTACAGGCGGGCGTCGCCGCGCAGGGTCTTGTCGCCGTCGATCTGGGCCCGGACCCAGCTCGACGCGTCGCGGGCGACGGGCAGGGAGAGATCATCCAGGTAGCGCCGGTCGTCGCCGACCGCGACCGCTTTGCGGACGTTCAGGTAGTAGTCGGTCATGAGGTTCAGCAGCGGGTCGGCGGTGTTCGCCCGTTCGATGCGCACCCGCAGCCTCTGTCCCAGCCAGACCGTTTTGACGGCCGGGTCCTGGCTGGTCGCGGGCGTAGGCGAGCCGGACGCGGGCGTGCTCTGCGGCGCCTTGCGCGGCGTGTACGCCGGTTCCTGCTGACCGCAGCCGGCCGCGAGCAGCGCCGCCACCACCGTCAGGACCGCAGGCAGAGCCCGTTTCATGCGGAAGACTCCCTCACCACGTGGATGCGCCAGGACGGCAGCAGTTCGTCGATCAGCGCCTCGGTCTCCGGCGCCATGCCGCCGCCGTAGGGGTGCGAGGCGGCGCGCCTGGTCAGGCCCTCGACGACGGCGCGCAGGCGTACCACGTCCTCGGTGGCGTGGGTGGCACGCAGCAGGTCGCGCCAGAGCCCTTCGTCGTCGGTGGCCAGCATCAGCGCCGCGCGCACGGCCGCGATCGCCGCGTCGGGCTCGCCCTGCGCCAGCCGCAGCTCGCACAGCCGGTGCGCGGCGTCGGCGACACCGGCCGCGACGTCGTACTCCAGGTCCTCGGCGGCCAGCCAGGCGTAGCGCCCCTGCGGGCGGGTGCTCAGCAGCGGGCCCCTGATCAGGCCCAGCGCCTTCTCCAGCAGGACGGCGCGGGCCGTCGCGTCGTCGTGCGAGCGGCGTACCAGCTCGCGGAACAGCGCCCAGTCCGTACGCACCTCGCGGCCCAGCCTGAGCCGGCCCGCCTCGTCCACGAGCAGGTGCTCGGGCCCGAGCCAGTCGGCGACCCTGCCGATGGTGGCGTCCCTGACCATGTCCTGGACGCCGCGCGGCCAGAGCACCCCGCCGAGCACCACCGGATGCACGCCGCCCGGATGGGTGGCCAGGTAGACCAGCAGCTCGGTGGCCAGCGCCATGCGGCCTTCCTCCAGCGGGCCGAGCCCGGCGATCTCCAGCGGGCCGAGCATCCTGATCTCGACGGCCGGCGGGTGCATGTCGGCCAGGGGCTCGGGGTCGGCGATCGCCTCGCCGTCGAGCCGTCCCGCGGTGCGGAACAGGTCGATCAGCGCCTGGTAGTGCCTGCGCGGCAGGAGCTGGGCGGTCACCTCGAAGCCGAGCTCGGCGAGCTTGGCCTTGCCGTCCTCGGTGATCTCCAGGGTCCAGGTGGCCTGCGGGAGATCCCCTGTCACGACATATCCGGCCATGTCGTGGCGGGCCAGCAGAGCCAGCCGCCGCGCCTCCTCGTGCGTCGGCGCCACGGCCGACAGCAGGTAGTGCGCGTCGCGCGAGCTGCCGGAGACGCGCCCGGTCAGCACCTCCTGCCGGGGCGCGGCCGACGCCTCCAGCTCGGGCAGCACCTCGGCCAGGCCGCCCACCGCCCTGATGCGGTCCGGCGCGATCGCGGTCAGCTCGGCGCCGAACCCGACCAGCGTGATGCGCATTCGGTCCGACCAGCGGTTGGTGGCCAGCTCGACGGCGAGCGCGGCCAGGGCCGCGGTGGACTGCGGGCCGCGCACGTTGATCAGGCCCTGCGCCGCCTCCAGGTCGATCAGCACCCGGCCGCTCGCGTCCGTGCCGATGGAGACCAGCCCCGGGTACGGCGCGCCGCCCACCTGTTCCTCGAGCAGCCGGCCCTCGTGCGTGGGCAGCCGCCAGACCTGGCCCCCGTCCTGGGCGGTCCAGGGCGCGGGCGGGGACTCGTCGGGCGGATGGATCCACAGGTCGAGCGTGCGCGGTGACAGATGGGCCGCGTACACGGTGGGCGGCAGCCGGTGCTGCGCGGCCAGTTCGGCGCCGAGCAGCCGGAGCCCGACGTCCAGGATCCTGGCGCCCGGGGCGTCGCCGCCCATCCTGAGCGCCACCTCGGCCTCGGCGGCGTCGTCACGCGGCCGGACGATCTTGCGGCCGAACACCCGCCGCCACAGTTGCTCGCGCCGCCGCGTGGCCAGCACCGCCAGCAGCCCGGCGGCCAGCAGCGAGGCGGCGGCGATCTCGGCGAACTCCAGCCCGGAACGCTCGCGGATGCTGGGCGCGACGTCGTCGCCCGGCGTGACGGACGGCGGCCGGTCGGCCGGGCGCTGGTCGGCCCCGCGATCCTCGTTCCTGCGCCGCTCGGCCTCGCGTTCCTGGCGGCGCTGCTCGGCACGCTGCTCGCGCTGCTGCTCGGCCCGGTCCTCCGCGGCCTCGGCGCGTACCGAGGGTGACACGTGCGCCCGTCCCGGATGCTCGGTCAGCGTCTGCTCGCGCGACTGACCGTTGGGGACGATGTGCACGTTGCGCGCGTCGTCCGGCATGTCGAGCACCCAGCCCGGCCTGATCAGGTCGGCCATGCGCAGGCGGCTGCCGTCGGGCTGCTCCTTGGCCTGGTTGAGCTTGTAGATCTCGGGGTAGCGCCGCCCGTCGCCCAGGCACTTCTCGGCGATCTCCCACAGGCTCTCGTGGTGCCGGCCGTGCGGGGGCTGCACCACGTACACCTTCTTGGTCTTCTGCGTTTCCAAGGTCTGCTCCACGATCGGCGCGGAGTACGCGACCGCCGTCACCGGCGGGGCGACGGGCGCGGCGCCCAGCTTCGCGATCGGCGCGACCACCGCGCCGGCCGTGAACAGCAGCAGCGCCGCGGTGACGAGCTTGTTGGCCACGTACTGGGTGCCGCCGGACATCGGCACCCGGGCCGGCATGCCCACCCTGCGCACGCCGGCGTACACCTCGACCAGCACGCACACGAACAGCTGGAACCAGGCCAGCCAGACCAGCAGCACCAGCACGGCCATGATCGTGGTCGGCCCCACCTGGCTGGTGACCACGTTGAGGTCGAGCAGTTCCGGGGTGATGGGCGGTCCGACGAACCTGAGCAGCGCGTAAGGCACCCCGCCGACGAGCGTCACCAGCAGCAGCAACGCCCCGAGCCCGGCCACGACGTCACCCGCGCGGCGCCTGGGCGGGACGCGCACGGGCTGCCTGCGCCCACCGGTGTATCCACGCGGGCGCGCGGGCTCTCGCGTCGGCATCGGCTCTCCCTTCCGCGTTCAGCGTCGTGCCTGGGCCGTCGCCGTATCCACTGACCTGCCGAATTCGGTCTGGCTCGGAGTGGTCGGTATGTCTCGGGCGGTCGGTCTGTCTCGGGTGGTCGGTCTGGCTCGGTTCGTTGGTCTGGCCGGGGGTCATCTGCCTTCGGGGGCGGCGGTGGCCTCGCCCTCCACCTCGTCGCCGGCGAAGCCGATCGCGCCCAGGAAGAACGCCTCCCAGCGCACCGAGACCGTCACCGTGACCTCCGCCTGGCCCTGGTCGACCGTGCATTCGCCGCTGGTCACGTCGTCGCCGCCCTGGGCGGCGACGATCTCGTCCGCCCTGGCGCACACCTCGGCCTCGCCGAGCAGGCGTATCTCTCCGGTGGCACGGACGTGGTCCTCGTCGACGCGGTCGGCGCCGGCCCGCGCGGCCTGTTCGGCGACGTCGGCGGCGCGCAGCCTGGCGTTGATCGCCGCACCGCCGTCGACCAGCAGCCCGGCCAGCAGGAACACCACCACCGAGAACAGCACGGTGAACACCGACATCGACCCGCGCTCGCCCTGGCCCCTCGTCATGCGAACCTCTTGCGCTGATTCCCCATCACTCGAACCTCTTGCGTTGTTCCAGGGGCACCACGGCCGTGCCGGTCATCCGCTTGGTGCCGCCGAACCCCAGGAAGCCGAGGTCCAGCTCGCAGCTGACCTCGGCCTGGACCTGGCCGCCCGCCTCCAGCTCCGAGCCCGCCAGCGAGACCTCGGGCGAGCCACAGGTGCCGTTGGCGAGCGCGGACTTGGCCACTCGGTCGGCGGCGGTCTCCGCGCCGTCGGCGGAACGCTGCACCGAGGCGGCCCTGGCGGCGTCGCGCGCCGCGCCGTTCACCCGGCCCTGCGCCTCCACCAGCAGGCCCGCCCCCGCCAGGAAGAACAGGAACAGCAGGAAGACGGGGGCGAGCATCACGGTCTCCACGGCCATGGAACCCCGCTCACCGGTGGCTGTCATTCGCAGTCCTCGCCGCCGTTGTCGGGACGGAAGCACTCGACGGGACCACCCGAGGTGGCGGTGATCGTGAACGCGAGCTCCGGCAGCAGCGGGATGACCTGGACGGCGTTGCCCGTCACGGTCACGAACCGTTCGTCGGGGTCCTTGGTGCTGGTCGTCGCGGTCGCGTTGGACAGCAGCCGCGGGCCGATGGCCCGGATGACGTCGGTGGCCTTGGCCGTGGCCTGGCCTTCCCAGGCGCCCGAGTCGAACGGCGACGACCTGGCCACCCGCGCGCCCTCCCTGGCCGCGGCCTCGGCGACCTGGCGTCCGTGGAACCAGAGCGCGACCTGCACGATGAGCAGCGCGACCGCCAGGACGACCGGCATGAGCAGGGCCAGCTCGACCACCGTCACGCCGCGCTCGCCCCGGCCTCCGGCGCGTCGCAGGCGGCGCATCACGGGTCGGTGCCGCCGTCCCCGCCGCCACCGCCGTCGCCGAAGTTGGTCTGGAGCTCGCCCTGCCGCTGCTCGACCAGGGTTCTGATCAACGTGGCCAGGCCGAGCGCCACCCCGGCCACGATCGCGGTGATGATCACCCATTCGACCGCGGACGCGCCACGGGTGGGTGCGGTACGCGCACGATGGACGCGTACGCCCAGATACGCCCTGAGGTAAATGATCCACGGATGGTTCATCAGGCCCCCAACATCTTCATTGCGGCGGGAAAACTGAGAAAGATCACGAAACCGGCGCAGAGGAGGAGCTGGGCCACGAGCATGGACTGCGAGCGTTCGCCCGCACGTCCCTCGATCTCGGCCAGCTCCCTGCGCCGCAGCGTGGCGGCCCTGGCGGTGAGCGACGCGCGTACCTTGGCGCCGTCGTCGGCGACCAGTCCGAGCGCGGCCGACAGGTCGCGCAGCTCGTCGACGTTGATCTCCTCGCCGAGCTGGCCGAGCGCCTGCCAGGGGGTGATGCCGACGATCCTGGCCCCGCTGAGCGCGTCGCGAATGCGGCCCATCGCCCAGTTCGGCTGGTCGCCGCTGACCGAGACGGCCATCGTCAGCGCCTCGGGGACGCCGCGGCCGCCGGCCAGGTTCATGGAGACGAGGTCGAGGAAGGCGCCGACCACGTGTCTGAAGTCACGTCGCCGGGCCGCCGCGTCTCGTCGTATCTGCAGGTCGGGCAGGAAGAAGAAGAGCGCAGCCAGCAGCACGGCCGACCAGAACGGAATGGTCAGCGACGTGCCCCACTCCATGAGCACCAGCCAGCCGAGCAGCAGCGGGAAGGCCAGCAGGCCGCTGGCCGCGAGCAGCACCTTGGTCGCCAGGAACGCCTCGAAGGACCGGCCGAGCAGGGTCAGGTCCGCCTTGGTCGAGCGGGCCTCCCAGCCACGCGCGCCGTACAGCTTGGCCAGGCGTACGCCGAGACCGCGGCGGAAGGCGCTGACCTCCTCGTCGGGCAGGACGAGCTGGATGCGCGGCCCGCCCGCGTCCTCGCGTACGGCGTCGAGCGCCAGCAGCCGCGCCACCAGCCCGGGACGCGCCGGGAACAGGGCTCTGAACAGCAGGAACAGGCCGATGCCAAGCGCGGCTCCGGCCAGCGCGCCCTCAACCATGGCCGCCACTCCCTCCCATGAGCAGCCGCGTCGGCTTGTCGAACCTGGCCAGCCGCCGCATCCAGGCGAACCCGGCGCCGAACAGTCCGGCCACGACCACCAGCACGGCCTGGCCGAGCAGGCTCTTGTACTCCACGACGTACGAGGGGTTGAGCACGACCAGCAGCCCGGCGAAGACGAGCGCGGTGACCACCACGATCTGCACGCTGCGCCTGGTCGCGCGCCGCTCGGCCTCGACGCGGCGGCGCATGTCGAGCTCCTCGCGGGCCGAGACGGCCAGCGCGCCGAGCACGTCGCGCAGCCCGGGGCCGCGCAGCCGCGAGTTGAGTATCAGCGCGGCCACCACCAGGTCGGCGGACGGGTCGTCGAGCTCGTCGGCGAACATGGCCAGCGCCTCGGGCAGCGCCATCCTGGTGTGCAGCCGGTCGACCATGACGCGCAGGTGCGGCCTGAGCGTGGGCGCGGCCGCCCTGATCGAGGCCGGGATCGCCTGTTCGAGACCGGCGGCGCCGGCGATCGTGTCACGCAGCGACTCGGTCCAGGCGGCCAGTCCTTCGAGCCGGCTCATCGCGCCCCGTTCCTCGGCCGCGCCGCCCGACAGCCCGCGCCAGGCGAACACCAGCAGCACCGCGCCGACCGCGACGACCACCCAGCCGGTGATCAGCAGCACCAGCGCGGCGGCCACCGCGGCGATGGCGGTGCGGGTGGTGAGCATCTTGACGAGCTCGCGCCTGGGCTGGGACGGACGGGGCCGCAGGCCGTACAGGGAGACCGCGAACAGGAAGATCCCGCCACCGGCGAGTGCGCCGGCGAGCATCGCGAGCGGATCGAACCCGAACATCTACCAGCCTCCGGGGAGCATCGGAAGCAGGCCGAAGCGGGACATCTCCCGGCCTCCGGGGAGCGTTGCGGACGGCTCGAAGCGGGACATCTACCAGCCTCCGGGGTTGTAGCCGTGGGCGGCGAGTTCCTCAAGGCACGACAGCGGCGCGTGCGGGACGGCGCCGCCGTCGGGGCCGGGCACGAAGACCTCGCTGGACAGCACGCGGCCGTCGCAGCCGTTGACCTCGCGGATGCTGGAGACGTAGCGGCGCAGGGTGCCGCCGCGGTGGTAGTCGTTGCGCTTCTCGACGAAGACCACGAAGTCGATGGCGCCCGAGATGAGCATGTGGCTGGCGTCGATCGGCAGGCGCTCGCTGGCCTGCAGCGCGTACGTGGCGATGCGGTTGAAGACCTCCATGCTGGAGTTGGCGTGGATGGTCGACAGGGAGCCGTCGTTGCCCTGGGTCATCGCGTTGAGCATGGTGACGATCTCGTCGCCGAGCACCTCGCCGACGATGACGCGGCTCGGGTTCATCCGCAGCGACCTCCTGACCAGCTCGGCCATGGAGATCTCGCCCTGCCCCTCGGAGTTGGGCAGGCGCTGCTCGAAAGCGACGACGTTGGGGTGGAGTTCGGGGAACTGGTCGAGGCCGAGCTCCAGGGCGCGTTCGACGGTGATGAGGCGTTCGGCGGCCGGGATCTCGTTGGCCAGGGCTCTGAGCAGGGTGGTCTTGCCGGCGTTCGTGGACCCGGCGATCATGATGTTCTTGCGGGCGGCGACCGCGGCGGCGAGGAACCTCCCGATCTCCGGGCTTATGGTGCTGTTTCCGATGAGATCGGAGAGGAAGACCTTGCCCAGGCGGGCCCGGCGGATCGACACGGCCGGCCTGACCGTGACGTCCATGACCGCGCTCAACCGCGAGCCGTCGGGCAGGCGCAGGTCGAGCTGCGGGTTCGCGGTGTCGAACGGACGGCTCGACAGACCCGAGTACGCGGCCAGGATCTGGATCAGCTCGACCAGTTCCTCGTCGGAGTCGGCCACCGGGTCCCGCATGAGCTCCTGGCCGTCGGCGTAGCCGACGAAGACCCGGTCACAGCCGTTGATGTCGATGTTCTCGACCTCGGGGTCGTCGAGCAGGGGCTGGAGGCGTCCGACGCCGAACAGCGCGGCGTGGATGCCGGCCGCGAGCGCCTCTTCCTCCTCCAGGTTCGGCGGGGTGCGGCCGAGCCCGATCTCGCTGCGCGCGTGCTCCTCCAGGACCTGGGAGATCAGCGCCCTGGCGAACTGGCGCTCGTCCTCGCCGGTCATGGCGGGCAGGCCGTTGGCCTGGTCGAGACGGCGCTGGTGGGCCAGGCGGTCGCCGACTTCCTGCCTGAACCGCTTGACCAGCGAGTGGTCGATCATCGGTGGCTCACCGCCATACTGGGCCGCTTCACGTGTCGGTGGTCGTACGGGCTTCCGTGTCGTAGGTCGTGCGGGCTTTGGTGTCGTTGGTCGTACGGAAGCGGGGGTGCCGAAGGTTCAGCGG
>NZ_JABCPZ010000086.1 GCF_013283785.1 Nonomuraea antri | reverse complement strand
GGCGGGGGGAGCGTGACGGCGGGGGAGCGGGATGCCGGCGCGCGTGATCAGACGAGCGCGTCGGCGAGGCGTTCGATCGTCTCGCGGCCCTCCAGGTCGCGCAGCCACCGGGCGGGCAGCGCGTCCGCGCCGTGCCGCGCGCCCAGCAGGTTGCCGCACACCGACCCGGTCGAGTCGCTGTCGCCCGAGTGGTTGACCGACAGCAGCAGCGCCCGCTCGATCGACGGCTCGGCCAGCGCGCAGTAGACGCCGATGGCCAGCGCCTCCTCGGCCACCCACGCGCCGCCGAGCGATTCGACCGCCTCCGGCGTGTGGTCGGCGCCGCCGGCCAGCGTCACCGCCGCGCGCACGGCCGCGCTGGTCTCCTCGTGCCCGGGGTAGGCGGACAGCAGGTCCAGCCCGTCCTGGACGGCCGCGCGCAGCTCCGCCCCCGCGGTCAGCCTGGCCACGATCGCCGCGAACGCCCCCGCCGCCAGGTATCCCGTCACGTGGCCGTGGGTGATCTGCGCGCAGGCGGCGGCCAGCTCGAACGCCGCCCGCGGGTCGCCGGGCGAGACCAGGCCGAACGGCGCCGAGCGCATGACCGTGCCGCAGCCCTTGGAGTTCCCGTTCACCGGGCCTGGAACTCCCAGCGGAGCCGGTCCGGGGAAGGAGTGGCGCAGACCGGACAGGCAGGCGTTGCCCGGCGCGCGCCGCGAGTACAGCCAGCGCTCCTCGCGCAGCCACCCCGTCCGGTGCGGCCGGTCCTGCGGCGGGGGCGCGCTGTGGTTCTGCGTGTCGAGCCAGCGCAGGTACGCCTCCCGCATCGCCGCGACGGGACGCTCACCGCCGCGTACCAGGCCCTCGACGGTGAAGAGCGTCATCTGCGTGTCGTCCGTGATCAGACCGGCTTTGCCACGCCAATCCGTGACGTATGCGTCGATGCCGTTCTTTCCGTAGTTTCGGCGGATCTCCCGGAGCGACTGGAACTCGATCGGCGCGCCGAGCGCGTCCCCGATCGCGCCGCCGAGCAGACACCCACGAACCCGTTGCTGAACGTCCATAACCGGGATCTTGTCAGGTTCGCGGCGGTCTGAGACATTGCGGATACTTTTCGACACTTGTCACGGAGGTCACGCGTGCCACAATTACGCCCGGCCCTGCTCGCCGTCGCCCTGACCCTGGCGATCGCGAGTCCCGTCCAAGCGGCCGCCGGCCCTGCGATCACCGTCGAGAACGGCCGTACCCAGCCGGTCTTCTCCTACGCGGACGCCGTCCGCGAGCACGTTTACGTCGAATCGACCGTGGACAGCGACGCCGACGGCAAGCTGGACAGGGTCAGAGTGGACATCATCCGGCCCAAGGAGTCCGGCCCCGGGCTCAGGGTGCCGGTGGTCATCGACGAGAGTCCGTACTACGACAACTCGGGCCGAGGCAACGAGGGCGAGCGGAAGGTCTACGACGCCGCCGGCAATGTCGTGAAGTTCCCCCTCTTCTATGACAACTATTTCGTGCCACGCGGCTACGCCGTGCTCAACGTGGACATGCTGGGCACCACCAGGTCCGACGGCTGCCCGGACATCGGCGGCAAGGCCGACGTGCTGGGCGGCAAGGCCGTCATCGACTGGCTGAACGGCCGCGCCAAGGCGTTCAGGTCCGACGGCAGCCCGGCGGTGGCTGACTGGACCACCGGCAAGGCCGCGATGATCGGCAAGTCGTACGACGGCACCCTGGCCAACGCCGTCGCCGCGACCGGTGTCGACGGGCTGAAGACCATCGTGCCGATCTCCGCGATCAGCTCCTGGTACAAGTACCAGCGCTCCAACGGCGTGATCTACAACTACGACTACGCCTCCTGGCTGGCCAACTACGTCGACACCGACCCCGAGGCCAAGTGCCAGGCCGTGCGCGACGCGATGGACGCCCAGGACGGCGACGACACCGGCAATTACAACCCGTTCTGGGCCGAGCGCGACTACATCTCCGGCCTGCTCGGCGACGTCTCCAAGGTCAAGGCCAGCGTCTTCGTGATCCACACGGTCAACGACCTGAACGTCAAGCCGGACAACTTCTCCGCCTGGTGGAAGGCCCTGGCCGACCGCGGCGTGCCGCGCAAGATCTGGGTCGGGCAGACCCAGCACGTGGACCCGTTCGACTTCCAGGACCGCCGCGGGCTGTGGGTGGACACGCTGCACCGCTGGTTCGACTACTGGCTGCACGGCGTGCGCAACGGCATCATGCACGAGCCGCGCGCGGACGTCGAGGTCGGCCCGGCGCAGTGGATCACCCAGCGCGACTGGCCGGCGCCGTTCGCGGTCAAGGCGGCGCTGCGGCCCGCGTCCGACGGCTCGCTCGGCCTGGCCCCCGCGCGCAGGAACAGCACGGCGACCTTCACCGACGTGTCCATGACCGAGTCGGACATGGTGGCCGACATCGGCACGCCCAAGCCGGGCCGGATCGCGTTCACCACCGGCGAGCTCCCGCTCGACCTGCGCCTGTCCGGCACGCCCACCGCCGACCTGCGGGTCAAGCTGGACAAGCCCACCTCCAACCTGACCGCCCTGCTCGTCGACTTCGGCGAGGACACCCGCGTCGACTGGCGGCGCGGCCAGGGCATCACCACGCTGGCCGAGGAGGACTGCTGGGGCGAGAGCACCGCAGCCGACGACGCCTGCTACCGCAAGGTCGTCACGAACGTGGCCACCCGGCCACTGGAGATCGTCGCACGCGGCTGGATCGACGTGCAGAACCGGTACTCCTCCAGCCAGGCCGTGCCGCTGCCCGTGGGCACGTACGGCAAGGTCAAGTGGCTGACGCTGCCGCAGGACTACACGTTCAAGAAGGGCCACAGGATCGGCCTGGTGATCGCCGGCAGCGACGGCACCTACAGCGGGGAGACGGGCACCGGCGCGAACGTGACCGTCGACCTGGCCAAGAGCAGCGTCGACGTCCCGTTCGTGCTGGGCACGCCGCTGAGCTCGGTGCCGAAGGACAAGCTCAAGTTCCACGGGCCTGACCGGGTGGAGATCCCGCAGCCCGACCCCGCGTTCAGCTTCTTCTAAACCGGCTTCTTTAAACCGGCGCGAAGCTTCTGAACCGGCACGAAGCGGCCGCGGGCCTCAGCCCGCGGCCGCTTCCGCGTGTTCTCAGTCGCACTCGCTCCAGAACGTGCCGCCCGAGTCGATCGCCACCATGCCCTTGTCCTTGGCGATCGTCCACGAGACCCGCATCGTCAGCGTGCCCTTGGCACTGGTCGTGCCGCCGGTCTCGACGCCGTCGCCGGTGGTCGTGGCCGTCCAGCGCACGGTGATCCGCCCGGTCCTGACGGCCGGGGCCGCGCAGTGCGTGCGCGGGGCCTTGACCCGGAACGTGGTGCCGGTGACCACGATGCCGCGCGTGGCGCTGGTCGAGGTGACCTCGCAGGTGCCCGTGCAGGACAGCGAGAACGACCCGGCCCGGCCCGAGCCCAGCCGCACCGACGCCGGCACCAGCTTCACCACCGGCGGCGCCGGCCTGGGCAGTTCGACTCGCTTGGCCATCGGACGCAACGCACCACCGGTGTCCTGTTTCGACGGTGCGTCGGCCTGGCCGCCGGACGGCGCCCGCAGGTCGTCACCCGAGGCGGCGGGCGGGTCGGCCGGTGCGCTCGACAGCGGCGAGACGGGCGGTGCGGCAGGCGGCGCGACGGGCGGCGCGGCCGCCGGCGGGGCGGCCAGCGGGCCCTTCGCCGCGGCGCGGGTCAGCGTGGGCGGGTTCTGCTGGGCGTTGACGATCGCCCAGGCCAGCCCGGCCACCAGCAACCCCACACCGATGATCAGCCCGACCCTGGCGACCGTCCTGATCGGCAGGCCCGCCTCGGGATCGTCGTCCTCCTGCCGGGTCTGCCAGTACTCCTCCAGCCGGACGCCCTCACCGTGCGGCCGCCCGTAGCCGGGGAGGTCGCCGCTCCAGGAGATCCCGCCGTAGCGGATGACGGCCCTGCCGTCGCCCCTGCCGTCACCCTCGCCGCCGCCCTTGCCGTTGACCGGGGGGCTGGCAGTATGGGGGTGAGCGTCCAGCACGGTTCCGTTGACCGTCTTGCCGTTGACCGGTTTGCCGTTGGTGTTCCCGATCGGCGCGCCGAAGACGAGCTTGTCGCCCTGCGGCCCGCCGCGGAAGGCCCGGGTACGGCTCGGCGGGCTGAACGGGTGGCGCCCGCGCGCGGCCCGGCCGTAGGACTCACCGTTCGGGTGCTCCTGGTCGGCGGCAGCCGCGCCCGCCGCCGACCAGGGCTTTCCCGAGGTCGCCGTCGTGGGGTCGGCGACCGGGGGCATCGGCGTGGCGTCGGCCACCGGCGGAGTCGGGGTGGGGCCGCCCTCCGCGAGTGTGTGCGTCTGCACCGGGAAGCCGTCCGCTCGCCAGAGCGGGCCTTCGCCGGGCAGCGGCTGCGCCAACGCCAGCCGGTTGGGAAGCGTGCCGGGCATCGCGGTCAGCGGCAGGCGGCGCAGCAGCGCGCCCGCCGACACGGTCCTGGGCGCGGCCCGGCAGGTCGCACAGGAGTGGATGTGACGGCCGATCCTGGCCCTGGCCCGCCGGCCCGGCGCGGCCACCCATTCGGCCACCCGGGCGGTCAGCTCGGGACAACCCTCACGGGTGCGCGCCGCGATGATCGCGGCGAACCATTCCTCCAGGCCGCAGGCGGCCCGCGTGACGAGGGTGTGCGCCTCGGCCACGGTCACGTCGAAGATCATGGCCAGCTCGGCGTCGCCGAGTCCGTGGCGTACGGACAGGTCGAGCAGTTCGCGCTGGGGCCGCTCCAGCGACAGCAGCGCCTCGGGCAGCAGCTCGGACATCCGGCCCGGCCGCGACCACGAGCCGATGCTGGCCGGCCTGGCCACCATCGCCCGGTGGGTGCGGGCCAGCGCGTACATCCAGGCGCGGCGCAGCCCAGGGTCCCTGATCCTGTCGCCGTGGGTGTAGGCGGTCAGTATCGTGCCGGCGACCGCCTGCTCGGCCTCGCCGGGGGCGAGTTCGGTGCGGCAGTAGTCGTAGAGGCGGGAGCCGTGCTTCTCGCACAACTCGCGAATGGCCTGGCGAGCGTCGTCGGACAGGTTTCGCCACATGGTTGCCACACCTCCTCGGTCAGGAACGGCGAACGGTTCGTCGTGCGGCGTGCGGGGTCAGGTCGAGCAGCGAGGCGTGCGCCAGGTAGGCGCGGGTCGCGTCCGGGTCGCCGGCGATCTCCCGCAGCCCGGCCATGGCCGCCGCCAGCTTGGCGCTGTCGCGCTCGCGCACGCCCGCCGCGCGCGCCTCCTTGCGCGGGGTCACCCGGTGCTGCACCGACCGCCGCCGCCAGGCCCACGCCTCCAGCGCCGTGGGCGGCGCCTGGCCGCCGATCACCGCGGCGAGCACCCGCCCGGCCTCCACCGCGTCGTGGATGCCGGTGTTCATGTTGAGCCCGCCGACCGTCGAGGTCAGGTGGGCCGCGTCGCCGACGAACAGCACCCGGCCGCACCGGTACGACGTCAGCACCCCGCGCGAGAGCCCGAACCGGTCGGCGCCGGTGACCCGGATGGGCCGCCCGGTCCCTGGCAGGGCACGGCGCAGCAGCATCGCGAGGTTCGCCGCGGACATGGGCTCCGGCGCGTCGCAGGGGACCTTGAAGATGATCCGCCAGTGGCCGGGCAGCGCCAGCAGCGTGCACGACTGCTCCACGTCCCGTACGTGGGTCAGTGGCGCCAGGCCGGGCAGCAGTTCGTCGAGCGGTGAGTCGGTGAACACCCGCAGCGCCTGCGTCGGGCTCGCCGACCTGGGGAAGGTCATCCCGAGCGAGCCGCGCACCGCGCTGTGCGCGCCGTCGGCGGCGATCAGGTACCTGGCCCGGGCCCAGGTGTGTCCCACCCGGACCCGCACGCCGGTGCCGCCTTCCGCGACGCCGTCCACGTGGGTGCCGAAGCGCACGTCCACGTCCGGGTAGGCGTTCAGCGCCGCCAGCAGCAGCGGTGTGAGCCAGGCCTGGTCCGCGTGGATCCTGAAGGGGTGCCTGGTCAGCCCGTCCAGCCGGTCCATGCCCATCTCGGCCAGCACGATCCCCGACCGGTTGCGCCACTGCACCCGTTCGACCACGCGGCCCCGCTCCACCAGCTGGGCCGCCACGCCCAGCTCGTCCAGCAGGTCGAGGGTGGCCGGGCGGAACGTGCTCGCCCGCGCCTGCCTGCTCAGCTCGCTCTCCCGCTCCATGACGGTGACCGGGACGCCGGCCCTGGCCAGCACGAGTGCCGCCGTCAGGCCCGCGGGCCCGGCGCCGACCACGATCACGCCGTTCATGCTCAGCGACCCCCTCGCGCGGCGGCGGGCCGCCGGTAGGGCACCCGGTTCAGCGTGACGGGCTGCCCGAGCGCCCGCGACAGCGTCCACCAGGCCACGGCCAGGCTCGGGGTCACCAGGAAGCGGTCGTTGCCGGCGCCCAGCGGCCCGAGCACGGGCAGCGTCGCCATGGCGGTCCCGGCGAACACCAGCACCGCGTCGCCGGCCGGTTCTGCCAGCTCGACCTGCTCGATCAGCTCGGACGGGGTGACCGCGTAGGGAAGGAACCCGTCTCTGGCGCGTACCTGGACCACCTGGGTGACCGCCAGGCCCGCGGTCTTCCAGAACCGCTCGGCCAGCTCGGTCAGCCACGGCTGGTACGGCGAGACCAGCACGATGTCCGTCGCGCCCGCGTGCTCCACGGCCTGTCTGGTGGCCAGCGTCGCCGACGCGAACGGCACCCCGGCCAGCAGGCCGAGCTCGGCGCACCTGTCGAGGTCCTCGTCCGGGCCGAGCAGGTATCTCGGCGCGTCGCTGGCCATGACCATCGCGTCCAGCGACAGCCCGCCGAACGAGCGGATCATCGCGGGCAGGGCGTCGTTGTAGCTTTCGAGCCGTTCTGCCAGGTCCAGGCCCGGGCGTACCGGGAAGCGAGCGACGTGCATGTCCGCGCGGGAGCCGAGCAGCCGGGTCAGCTCGGGCTCGGCCGCCGGGTTGTCCGGCGCCACCATCACGCCCACTCTGCCCCGGATCATGGTGCTCGCTCGGGGGCGGTCGGCGAAGCCGGTACGCATGAGGTTCCTCCTGTGGCGGGGTCAGGAGGCGCTGAGCGCCTGGTCGATCACGCTGATGGCCTGCTGGGACACCTGCCGGATGCGGCGCAGCCGATGCACCGTCCTGGCGGGTCCCCGCGTGCCTGCGGTGTCGTCCTGGTCCTCGCCCCAGGGCGGCTGCGCGGGCCGTGTGCCGCGCGGGTGGACTTCGTGGGGTTGCGACCTGCGCAGTTCATCGGTGAGCATGAGGGCTCCTGCCGGACGAGGGTGGATGATTCGGAAGCCGGATAAGCCGGCCCCGTACGCCGCCCCTGGTGATGGCCAGCGCGCCAGCCGCTAACGCGCAGGACACCAGCACCGTGCCGATCACGTCGGGCACATGACGTACGGTGCCAAAAGGGTGGGGCAACGACGGGGCCGGCAGCGCAGGCGCTGCCACCAATCCCGCGCCGGGGACGGACAGGTTGCGCCGGCCGAACTCGACCGGCGGCCGCCCGCCGTCTGATGGCAGCACCAGCGTTCCGCGGCCCGCACGCCCGCTCCTCCCGGCGCGGCCCGCGGCCTCGCGGCCGTCGGGCGACATGCGCCGGGGGAGCGTGAGCGAAGCGGGCGGTACCATCGCGGCGCCGATGTCTTGGGTAAGTCCGAAGTCGTGCTCGGGTGTGTTCGTGTCGTGCCGCAGGGCCTGCCTGGACGCGGCCGTGATGACCGCCGCCGCGTCCGGGCAGTTGAGCGCCGGCCGGGGAGCGGGAACGCTCCGCCTGCCCAGCGGGCAGGCCGGCCGCCCTGAAACGGCGGCGGGCGCGGCGACCGCGGCCAGCGTGACCGCGCCGGCCCGCGTGACCTCGTCCGGCGCCCATCGCACCGCCGGGAGGCCGGGGCCGGGCGACGGCAGCGCCTGCGTCGTCGCCGTGCCATCCGCCGTGTTCGCGATCGCCACCGGGACCTGGCGGCCCCGGCGTTCGCGAAGTGGCGTCGGCGTCATCGGGCCGTCCCCGCACTGACGGTCCGGGGGTGATCGAACGGGCGGTTGGGCACGCTGACGCAGACCATGCGCTCCGTCAGCCCCGCCCGCGGGAAGGGCACGCCGGAACGGGCCGGCGCAGCACCGCCGGCGACCGTCCGCGCGACCTTCGACGCCAGCGCCAGATGCTCGCCGCAGCGACGGCTCACCTTCGCCTCCAGACCTGCCACCTGGGCCAGCCTGAGGCGCATGGGCTCCAGCGACGACCTGCGCTCCAGGCCGTCGAGCGCGGCCAGCCGGGCGGGCCAGCGCAGCGCGTCACCGCAGCGGGCTTCCACCTCGGCGGGCAGGTCCCCGAGCGGGAACCCCTCGTTGCGCAGCCGGGTGGAGATCATGACGGCCATGAACGCCGTCTTGTCGTAGTGGGCCAGCCGGCCGGAGAGCGCGGCGCTGAGCATCCTGACGCGGTGGCTCAGGTAGACCGCGCTCCAGCCGAGCACCAGCAGCCGGTCCGGCCCCATCTCGGTGTGCCAGCCGTTGAGCCGCAGCTCACGCGCCATGCGGTGATACAGCCGCCAGCGGTGGCGCGGGGTGTCGAGCCAGATCTCCGCTCCGCCGAGCGGCAGGCCGGCGACGCTGACGTCCCTGCCTGCCAGACGCGTGCAGATGCGCTGGATCACCAGCTCCTGACCGGGCGTGACCGGATCCTTGCTGAACCAGGAACCGCCACGGGAATCCATGGTCACGTCCGGCCACCTCCTTGCCGGCGGCTCGGGAGAACCGTCCGGGCTGTTAAGCCTCAGTTACCACACGCTCTGATACTCCGCGCCAAACAGGGGGTGTGTCAACTCACAGTTTCCGCATATGTTGTTAGCCGGGTACGTGACACAGCTGACCCACTCGGCAGGGGACAGCCGGGTCCCGATTCCCTTACCCTGGATAGCTCACAGGCGGTAGGAGGTGCGCCGTGGCGAACTTCGCCGAGCGGCTCGATCTCGCGCTGACGAAGCGCGGCTTCACGGGCGCGCAGGTGGCTTCCACGCTGACCGAGGCGGGCATCCCGATCACCCGCGCCTACGTCAGCCAGCTCCGCACGGGCAAGCAGGCCAACCCGACGCTGCAGGTGCTGCGCGCGCTGGCGTCCTGCCTGCAGGTGAGCGTCGGCTGGCTGGTCGGCGACGACTTCCTCGAATCGGGCAAGGTGGAAGACCTGCAGATGCGGGCGGCCGCCATCGGCCTGTCCGCCTCCGGCCTGTCGGAAGGCTCGCTGACCGTGCTGCGCGGCGTGGTCGAGCTGGCCCGCAAGGCCGAGGGCCTGCCCGGCGAGCCCGTGCCCGTCGCCGAGATCCCCGAGGCCACCGCGCCGCTCACCGGCCCGCAGCGGCGCGCGCTCGGGCAGCGGCTGCACGGCCTGCGCCTGGCGGCGCAGCTCTCGGTCGAGCAGGTGGAGACCGCGCTGGGCAAGGGCGCGGCCGCCGTCCCGGCCGTCGAGGAGGGCCGCCTGGCCCCGCCGCCGATCACCGTCGAGCGCCTGCTCACCCTGTACGGCGTGGCCGCGCCGGCCATCCGCGAATACGTGCTCTCGCTGGCCAGGGGCGAGCGCGAGGCCGCCTGGTACGACGCGCACGACGTGCCGGTCTGGCTGGCCACCACGTTCGCGCTGGAGCAGCGGGCCTCGCTGGTGCGCACCTACCACCCGCAGTTCGTGCCGCCCCTGCTGCAGTCCGAGGAGTACGCCAGGGCGGCGATCACGCTGGCCGGGGCCGCCATGTTCGGCCGGCCGTCGGTGGAGGACGCGCTCGACCTGCTGCGCTCGCGCCAGGACACCGTGGCCCGCGACAACGCGGCCGTCTACTGGGCGGTGATCGACGAGAGCGTGCTGCTGCGCGCGATCGTCTCGCCGCAGGCCCAGCTGCACCAGCTCGACCTGCTGGTCGAGCACGCCAAGCGGCCCAACGTCTCCCTGCACGTGGTGCCGATCGACGATCCGGCCTTCCTGCCGCGTACCGGGCCGTTCACGCTGTGGCGCTTCACCGAGGCGTTCGAGCCCGACGTCGCGTGCGCGCACGGGATCGAGTCCGACGAGCTGATCACCGACACGGCCGCGGTGGAGTCCTACCACCAGGCGTTCACGAAGCTGTCGGTGAGCACCACCACGCGCGAGGAGACCTTCGAGGTGCTGAACACGCATCGCGAACGTCTCGCGCGGACGCTCGGTAAATGATCGCGTTATTCCCGATCATCCGATAAACGATCACCTCGTGATCGCGTGGCGATCATTTCGCGTCTGGTAACGCATATTTCCCGAAATTTAATGGCCTTTCCTGTTGTCTTCTCGCGTGCAGCGAGGATCATATGGTCTGGGTCATCGAGTGGGGTCCAAGAGATCAACTTTCCCGAGGTAGTGGGCGAGGGGAAAGGGGCAACACTCAATGCGTCAGCGTGCAATCCGAAACCTGGCGAAGCTCGATATGACCCAAGCGAGGCTCACCCGGATACTTGACGCCGCGGCGGGTGGTAAGAACAACTTCGTAGCGGACAGAGACGCCATGCGCCGCTACGATACGGCCGCCCCCGTGACGACCGAGGCCGCTCGGGCCGTGCTGCGGTATTTATGTCGAGTGGTGCGTCATCTGACGGCCGAAGGCGTGGATCAGTTCCTGATCGTCGGGAGTGGGGTGCCCAGCGGTCTGCCACCCGGCCGGCAGTTGCACGACGTCGCGCGGGCCGACCCGGGCACCTCCGCGGCCCGTGTCGTGTACGTCGAGAACGACCCGATGGTGCTGGCCCTGGCGCGAGCCACCATCGAGCCGATCAACGACCTGGTCCGCGTGGTCGAAGGCGATGTGCGGGAGTTCGACGAGATCCTCGACGACCGGGTCGTCCAGACGTTCCTCGATTGGGACCGTCCGATGGCCGTGCTGGTGGTCTCGACGCACAGCCTGGACGACGACGAATACGCCCGATACGTGGTCAAACGGCTGCGTCAGGTGGTGCCGGAACGGAGCTACCTGTCCCTGCTGCACACCACGTTCGACGGCATCCCGCCGGAGCTGCTGCCCGCCATTCACGATCTGCTGGCGATGACGCTGCCCGGTCACGCGGTCCGTACCAGAGAAGAGGTGGCCGGACTGCTCGAAGGGCTGGATCTGGTGGAGCCGGGACTGGTGTGGGTCCCGCAGTGGCGGCCGGACGGCCGCGACACCGCCTGCGCCGACCGGCCCAGCGCGTCGGGCAGCTACGGCGCCGTGGCCAGGATGCCCTGATCTCCGCGGGGCGCCCTCCTCGTTCCAGTCTCCGGCGGCCCGGCAGGGCCGCCGGAGAGGCCCGGCGAAAAGGCGCGGTGAAAAGGCGCGGCGAAGAAGGCGCGTGAAGAGCCGCGGCGAAGGAGTCAGGCCTTGGCGGCGACCTGGGTCGCGGCCGGCGCGTCCGCCCCGGCCTGGTCCGGCTCGACGCCGAACAGCAGCACCGCCACCACCGCCAGGATGAGCGGCACCGCGCCGAGCAGCGCGGTCGTCCCGATCGACGGGGCCGCGGCCCCCGCGACCAGCACCCCGGTCACGGCCACGCCGCCGAACTTGCCCACCCCCGCCGACAGCCCCGAGCCCCGCGAGCGCACCCGGGTCGGGTAGATCTCCGAACTGTAGGCCGCCAGCACGGCCGCGATCGTGGCGGTCCCCACGATCGGGCCGGCGAGCAGCAGGTACAGCCAGGTCCGGTCCTGGGCCAGCGTCTCGCCGGAGAACGACAACACCGCCAGGGCCACCCCCACCAGCGCCGACAGCGTGATGATGGTCTTCTTGGCGCTCCACAGCCCGTACATGGCGGCGGCGATGAAGATCAGCGGCAGCCCGAGCAGCGTCGAGTCGCGCAGCGCGCGGTCCGCGGTCGCCTGGTCGAGCCCGAGCCGCTGCAGGTTCGACGGGATCCAGAGCTGGAAGCCGTAGGTGACCAGGCCGATGCTCAGCCCCAGGATCACCACGGCGGTGGTGAGCCCGGTGAACGGCGGGCGGAACAGCCGCGTGTAACCGCCGTCGTGCTCGTCCTCGACCCGCTCGACGCGCGTGTCGGCGGGGTCGTCCAGCGCGGTGGCGGCGGCGCCGTACCTGAGCATGACCGCCTTGGCCTCCTCGTCGCGGCCGTGCGCGAACAGGAAGCGCGGCGACTCGGGGATGAAGCGGTTGAGCAGGATGAGGAACACCCCGGTCGGCAGGCCGACCAGCCAGAGCGCGCGCCAGGAGAACGTGGGCGTGAGCGAGGCGGACAGCCAGCTCGCCGCCAGGTACGCCACCGCCAGGTTCCCGCCGATGAGCACCATCACCCACCCCTTGTGCCGGGGCGGGATCGTCTCGGCCAGCAGCGAGAACGTGATCGGCAGCATGCCGCCGGCGCCCAGGCCCATCGCCAGGCACATGGCCAGGTTCCACCAGAAGTCCGGCATGACCCCGCAGATCGCGGTGCCGATGAACAACACGCCGGCGAACAGGATCGACGGCTTGCGGCCGATCTTGTCGCCCATCCAGCCCCACAGGATCGACCCGAGCACCGTCCCGGTCAGGCCGAACAGCGGCAGCAGCGCCACCGGCAGGTCACCGGCCGGGTTGAGCGCGGACTTGAGTCCGTACTCCCTGGCCATGCCGGGCGCGACGAAACCGAGCGTGATCGGCTTCATCGCGTCGATCACCACCGCCACCGACATGACGAGGATCAGCCCGATGTGCGCCGGACGCATCTTCGCGCCGTCCAGCGCCCTGACCCGGACCTCGCCGGCCGGCTTGACCTTGAACGCGCCCCGCGGCACCAGCCCGTACGCGGTGACCAGCAGCCCGATCACGATCAACGCCATGCCGATCGCCATCGGGACGTCCATCGGCATCCCGGCCAGCATGTAGTGCATCTCCGCGCCGTGCAGATACATCGGCAGATGCAGGACGACCCCCGCGACGGTGGCCAGGAACCCCAGCCAGAAATACAGCGGACGGGCTAACTCGACGCCCCCCATGCCTTCCTCTCCAGATGAATCACAGCAGACGGCCCCCGCGTAGCCGCCATTGGATGAACAACACCCGCATCGGCCCGTTCACGAACAGCCACTGGCCCATCCAGACCGTGACGAACATGACGAGGAACGCCCACGCGGAGAGCGGCCCCTCGACGCCGGGCACCAGGTCGCCGTCGAGCAGCAGCCAGATGAGCAGCCCCTCGGGGACGATGGTGATCAGCCCGAACAGCGTCGGCCAGTCCTTGTCCCAGCGGAACTGCATGAGCAGGTGGTAGATCAGCTCCCAGCCGACGCCGACCACGGCGACGGCCAGGAGCACCAGGTAGGCGTCCTTGAAGGACATCGGCAGCACCGCCGTGACCAGTGCGGTCAGCACCACGCCGACCGTGGCCAGCAGGAACAGCCGGGTCTGGATCCGCCCGGCGAGCGTGGGGATCAAGCGAGCCTCCTGTTCGCCGCCCACTTCAGCCACTGGGCGGTGGACCGCATCGGCCCCAGGCCCTTGCAGAACCCCCGCCTGGTGAGGTCGTCGGCGATGTCGAGCGCCGAGGTCTGCATGCCGAGGAAGCTGTCGACGGCCAGGAAGTGGTTGCCCGCCGTCGCCGCGCCCGAGGCGTAGAGCGCGCCGTTGCCGTTCTCGGCGCCGATCACCTCGAAGTTCGGGCCGACCCGCAGCCGGCCGGCCTTGTTCGGCTGCGCGCCGCCGTGCTTGAGCAGGTCGTCGAGCACCCGGTGCTCCGGCATGTCGGCTTCCAGGCCGGTGCAGTCGATGATGAAGTCGGAGACGTACTGCATGTTCGGCGAGTTCGCGCTGCGGGTGAAGGTGATCAGGCGGCCGTCGTGCGCCCGCTCGATGCGGTCGACCACCGCCTGCACCGGGTGGTACCAGCGTTCCTGCCTGCCCCGCTGCATCTGGTCCTGCCAGCGTCTGAGCTTGGGCGTGGTGGTGCCGGCCACCACCTTGGCGAGCTGGGCCCGCCGCTCGGGCGTGGCGTTGCGGAACTGCGCCTTGAGCTGCCCGCCGAAGGCCGACTTGGGCATGGTGAACGCCTGGTAGGCCCAGCCGTCGCCGCCCTTGCGGCGCATGAAGACGCTCGGGCCGTGCGATCCGGTGACGAAGGTGCGGAACAGGTGCACGATCTGCGTCTGCAGCCGATAGCGGTCCCGGTCGTCCATCAGGCGCTGCAGCACGCGCGAGGCGACGATGCCTGCGCCGCGCACCACGACCACCCCGGGCCGCTTCCTGAGCTGGTCGTAGACGTGCTCGTGCGGCTCGTAGGCGTTGACCACCCGGTAGCGTTCGCCCTGCGCCTGGCGGAACTCCTGCAGGTCGTCGAGGAACTTCAGGCCCGGGTAGCCGACGGCCACGTGGACGTACTGCGAGCGCAGCGCGATCCGCTTGGTCACCGCCGTGCCCGCCGGCGGGGTGAGCACGGTGAAGTAGCCGCCGCCCACCCGCTTGCGCACCATGCGCACCTGGCCCTTGGCCAGCATGTCCCAGTAGCCGATGCGGTCGGCCTCGCGCCGCACGGTCCTGATCACCAGCTCGGACTTGGGACTGTAGAAGTCGGCCATGAGCGGCTCGGTGAGCACCTGGAACAGCGGCTTGAACGACAGGTCCTGCCAGGCCTCCTGCACCGCGTAGGACGGGAAGCCCCAGATGTTGTCCGGGCGCGCGCCGGCGTCGGAGCGGATGCGCTCGTGCGCGGGCAGCTGCGAGACGCGCGTCAGGTACTCCCAGGTCTGCCAGGGGGCGTCACTGGTGGACAGCACCCGCATGGCCCCGGTGGGCACCCCGCGGATGCGCAGCACGTCGAGCAGCGTGAACGAGCCGATCCCGCCGCCCACCGACACCAGAGGCACGTCGTAGACGGGGATGCCGGCGGACTGGACGAGCCAGTCGGTCCAGGCCGAGGAGTGCAGTAACTCCGGTGTCAGGTCTCCCCGCGACATGGTGATGATCCCCCTTCGGAGGGTAAAGGTAGCGCAAATGCCATCGATTCAGTCCCACCAGAACGACCACGCGTGTCCCCCGATGATCTGCTCGGCGTAACCCTGGAGGTCGCCCGGGCCCTGCACCACGTTGTCGGGGCAGAACGTCCAGTGCTCGGCGGCCACGTGCAGCGCGTGTTCGGGCTCGACGGGCGGCGCGGCCACGCTCAGCTCCAGCGTGTTGAAGCCCACGCTCACCACCCGGGCGCCGAACCGGTCCTCCCAGCTGCGCACCACCGCCGCCAGCGGCACCATCCACTCGTTGTGGTGCAGCGCGCCCTGCCAGCCCATCACCGCCAGCGCGTCGGCGCCGCGCCAGGCGGCCACCAGGCCCAGCGGCATGTCCTTGCCGGCCAGCTCGCCGGCGTACCAGTCGGCCACCGCACCGGGGTCGGCCCGCAACACCCCGGGCGGGGCCAGGCCGGGGCAGATCGCGCCGAAAGGGTCGATCTCCTCCAGTGCGTCGGGGGGCATCTGCGACACCCACTCCTGCCACACCTCGGCCATGAAGCCCTCGGCGGTGAAATGGTCGATCTGGGCGGGCTCGTCCGGCACGATCTGGCCGATCGCCCACGGCTGCGCCGATTCGTCCAGCAGGACCGGCCACAGCCCGCTGCGCGGATGCCCGGCGCGAAAACGCGCCCACTCCGCGGCCGTCGCCGGCTCGTCGCTCATCCAGAACGCCGGCCTGGCCGCCCGGCCCTGCCTGGTGTACTGCGGATCGGGCCAGACGACGTCGCCCGCGGGCAGGGCGGCGGGCAGGGCACGCCCCCTGCCGCCGTCGGCGAACAGCTGGCACAGTTCGCGTGGCAGCTGGTGATCGTTCATGCCCTACCATTCCGATGCCGAATCCTGTCTCGGAGATGGTAGTGCCGCCGCTCGCCCGGCGACTTTCGTGCCACGCGGCGACGTGTCGCCGACCTTCCGGGAGCCCGTGTCCGCAGAAGCGGCACAATGGGGTCCGTGCTCCCTTTTGACGCTGTTCTGTGTGATCTCGACGGTGTGATCCGGCACTTCGACCACGTGGCCCAGGCCGAGATCGAGGCCCGTTACGGGCTGCCGCTCGCCAAGACCGCCTTCGACCCCCGGCTCATCGACCCGGCCACGCTCGGCCGGATCACCGAACAGGAGTGGATCGAGTCGGTGGCGCTCGCCCTGGGCGGCGACGACGTGGCCCGTCAGGCGGTCGCCGAGTTCGCCGGGGTGAGCTTCTGGGTGGACGAGGAGGTCAGGGCGGTGCTGGCGGCCGCACAGGCGCTGGTGCCGCTGATCATCGTGACGAACGCGATGGACACCGTGGAGGAGCACCTGGACCGGCTGGGGCTCACCTACTTCGCCGACGCCCTGGTCAGCAGCGCCCGGGTGGGCGTGGCCAAGCCGGACCCGCGCATCTACCACCTGGCCGCCGAGGTGGCCGGGGCCGCGCCCGAGCGGTGCCTGTTCGTCGACGACCGGCTGGAGAACGTGACGGCGGCCAGGGAGCTCGGCATGACCGGCGTGCACTACCGCACTCTCGCCGACCTCACGGCCGTGCTCGGCTAGCGATCGCCCGCCGCGCCTGTTTCCGGCGCGGCTCGCGCCGGCCGCGCCGGAAACGTCATGGGCGAGGGCGTCAGTACGCCCCGGTGCCGCCGTACGGCGACTTGCCGGACGTCGTGGTCGGGGTGGGCGTGCCCGCCTTGCCGGCCGGGGCGCGGCCGCCGCTGACCCTGATCAGGCCCAGCAGGCCGTGCTTGGCCCCGTCGATGCCGGCCGCGAACCAGACCGCGTTCTCCCCGCCGGTGGCCGCCGTGCCCGGCTCCAGGTCCCACAGCCCGGGCAGGACGATCACCCGGCCGGCGGCGTCACGCAGCGCGCCCAGGTGGCGTCCGCGCTTGTAGGCGTGGATCGTGCCGTCGCCGAAGTTGCCGACCAGCAGCGCGCCGGCGAACCGGCCGAACCCGCGCGGCGCGGCGGCCAGCGCCCACGGCGCGTTCAGCCCGGTCCTGGCGATGCGCCCGGTCAGGCGGCCGTCCAGGGAGAACCTGCTGACGAACCCCTTGCCCGCGCCGGCCACCGACTTGCCCGTGGCCGGATCGCGCAGCGCGTACGCCACCCAGACGTTGCCGTTCACCACGGCCACGTTGAACGGCGAGTAGCGGGCCGGCACGCCCGGGTCCCTGAACTGCCAGCGGGCCAGGCTCATCCGGCGGAAGTCGGAGTTGAAGGCGTGGATGCGGCCCCGCGCGAAGTCGGCGGCCAGCAGGAAGTCGCCGTCGTCGGTGCTGACCAGGGCCAGGCCCTTGTAGTCCGCGCCCCTGGTGAAGGCGGCGATGATCGCGTTCTTCGGGTCGACCTCGGCGTTCCAGCCGGTGATCGCGCCGCTCGGGCTGGCGAAGATGAACGTGGCGGGCTTGCCCTTCACGGTGAACCCCTCGCCGGGATTGAACACCTGCCCGGTCGGCGCGCCGCCGGGGATCGCCACCTCGGTCCGCTCCTTCTTGCCCGCGCCGGAGTAGACGGTGGCGCTGCCGGTGCCCGCGTTCGACACCCACAAGGTCTTGCCCATGGCCAGGCCCCACGGGTTGACGACCTTGGCGTCGGTCACCTGGGCCTTGCCCTTGACGTCGGACACCAGGTTGACGACGTCGAACCGCGTCCTGGTGGGGGTGGTGGCCTGTGCGGGGGTGGTGAGAGTCGCTCCCAGAACGACCGCGACAGCGCAGAGTGTGATGATGCGTGGCCGCATCCTTGCCTCCTAGTTAGCGCTTGTGACGCGAGATACGCGCGAGCACCGGGAGCGGTTCAGTCTGGTCCGGAATCGGCCGTCGGCGCGTTTCCCCGCCGTCAGCGGGGGAGAGGAGGAGACATGGACGTGTTGGGCATCGACATCGGCGGCTCCGGCATCAAGGGCGCGCCCGTGGACACCACGGCCGGCCGGCTCACCCAGGAGCGCCTGCGCATCCCCACCCCGCACCCGGCCAAGCCCGAACCCGTCGCCGACGTGGTACGGCAGATCGCCAAGCACTTCTCCTGGGACGGCCCGGTCGGCATCACCTTCCCCGGCGTGGTGGCCGACGGGGTGGTGCTGACGGCGGCGAACGTCCACCACTCGTGGATCGGCGTGCCCGCCGCCGAGCTGTTCGACGACGCGGTCGTGCTCAACGACGCCGACGCGGCCGGGACGGCGGAGCTGGCCTTCGGCACCGGCGCGGGCCGGCGCGGGACGGTGCTGATGCTGACGTTCGGCACCGGCATCGGCAGCGCGCTGTTCGTCGACGGGACCCTGGTGCCGAACACCGAGCTGGGCCACCTCCAGCTCCGCGGCAAGGACGCCGAGCTGCGCGCCTCCGACCGGGCCCGCGAGGAACACGACCTGAGCTGGGAGAAGTGGGCCCAGCGGGTGGAGGAGTACCTGCGGCACGTGGAGATGCTGTTCTCGCCCTCGCTGATCATCATCGGCGGCGGGGTGAGCAAGAAGGCGGACAAGTTCCTCGGCCACGTCAACATCGACACCCCCGTCGTGCCCGCCGAGCTGCGTAACGAGGCCGGCATCATCGGCGCCGCGCTCTGCGCCGCCCGGCGCCGCTGACTCCGATCCATCACGCCGGGCCGGGGGTCCGGCCGGTATGGAACAGTTGGCTGGCCGAGATCTTGACCGGGGTGATGGCCGCTCCTACCCTCCAGGCGACAATGCCCTCGGAGCTCCACCGCACGGCTCGCGCCGCCGCCTCACCCAGTCGTCCCGGCGAGCGGGCCGGGCGCGACAGGGAAGGAGCATCGTGACACCCCGCACGAGATCGGCACTCGCGTTCATGGCCGCGGCGAGCATCGTCCTGGCCGTCCTGCCCGCGCAGCCCGCCACCGCGGACGCGCCGGCCACGATCTGGGCCTCCGGCAACTACAACGGCCGCGTCCAGATCGACGTCACCGAGTCGAACGGCGTCTACGTCCTGGCCGACCCCACCCGCCCGGGCGTGCGCTGCGTCGGGCCCGACGGCCGGGCGCTCGTCATCGACCCCGGCCACATCGGCACCCCCCAGTACTACGAGCTGGTGGCGGCCTGCGTGGACGTGTTGTACGGCGTCCAGCGCATGTGGGACATGCTGCGTCACTGGCTGGGCCGCAACGGCATCGACGGCAACGGCCGCGGCGTGCCCGCCCGGGTCGGCACGCGGCCGGGCACCCCGTACAACCCGAGTTTCGTCGACTTCCCGCGTGGCTCCGACGGGCGCTACCCCGTCGCCGTCGACCTGGTGGCCCACGAGTACGGCCACGTGATCTTCCGCACCACGCCGGGCGGCGCCGGTTCCGGCAACGAGAGCGGCGGGCTCAACGAGGGGACCGGGGACATCTTCGGCGCGCTCACCGAGCACTACGCCAACAACCCGAACGACCCGCCCGACTACCTGGTCGGCGAGGAGGTCGCCACGTACGGCGGCCGCCCGCTGCGCAACATGTACAACCCGAGCGCGCTGGGCCACCCGAACTGCTACTCGGCCTCGATCCCGAACACCGAGGTGCACGCCGCGGCAGGCCCGCTGAACCACTGGTTCTACCTGCTGGCAGAGGGCAGCGAGCCGGGCGGCGGCAAGCCGTCCAGCCCGGTCTGCACCGGCGGGTCCGCGCCCGTGGTCGGCATCGGGATCCGGCAGGCCGGCCAGATCTTCATGGCCGCGCTGAACCGCAAGACCTCCGGCTGGCGCTACGCCGGCGCCAGGAAGTCCGCGGTGGAGGCGGCCGCGCAGCTGTTCGGCCAGGGCAGTCCCGCGTGCGCCACCACGAAGGCGGCCTGGAGCGGGGTCAGCGTGCCCGCGCAGCCGGGCGAGGCGGGGTGCGGCATCATCGGCGAGCCCTACTCCGCCGCCGTCAGCCCGTCGTCGGTCACCCTGCCACCCGGCGGCGCGGCCACCGCGACCATCATCACCTCGGGGTCCGATCCGCAGACGCTGACCCTGTCGGCCCGGGGCCTGCCGAGCGGCTGCACCATCACGTTCAGCCCGGCGGCGATCCCCGTCGGCCATTCGTCGGTGCTGACCATCGTCTGCGGCCCGGCGACGCCGCCGGGGACGTACCAGATCACCGTCAACATCGACTCGCCGTGGGACGACAGGACCCTCACCCTCCTGCTCATCGTGGCGCCGGAGGGCTGAGCACCGGCCTCTGGGCGCGGCGCGCGGATATTGGGATGCGGGACGGCGACACGGTCGGGCAACATGGGCGGTTGGCTCCGGGGCCGCGGGGCTCAAATATCCTGAAAGCAGTATGGGAACGCCTTCGTTGTCCTCTCCATTCACCGAGCTCCAAGCCCGCCTGCCCGAGCTGATGCCGCGCGACCAGCGGCGGCTGCGGCGCAGGCTCGACGGCGTGCGCAGAGTCCGCTCGCGCGAGGCCCGCGACAAGATCGCCGCGGAGATCCTCGCCGACGTGGAACGCGCCGAGCAACGACTGGCCAGGCGCCGCGACGCCGTCCCGACCGTGAGCTATCCGGAGAACCTGCCGGTCTCCCAGCGCAAGGACGACCTCCTCGAGGCCATCCGCGATCACCAGGTGGTGATCATCGCCGGCGAGACCGGCTCCGGCAAGACCACCCAGATCCCCAAGATCTGCCTGGAGCTGGGCCGCGGCGTGCGCGGGCTCATCGGCCACACCCAGCCGCGCCGCATCGCCGCCCGCACGGTCGCCGAGCGCATCGCCGAAGAGCTGGGCACCGAGCTCGGCCAGGTGGTCGGCTACAAGGTGCGCTTCACCGACCAGGCGAGCGACCGCACCCTGGTCAAGCTGATGACCGACGGCATCCTGCTGGCCGAGCTGCAGAACGACCGGCTGCTGGAGCAGTACGACACGCTGATCATCGACGAGGCGCACGAACGCAGCCTCAACATCGACTTCATCCTCGGCTACGTCAAGCAGCTCCTGCCCAGGCGCCCCGACCTCAAGGTCATCATCACCAGCGCCACCATCGACCCCGAGCGCTTCTCACGGCACTTCGACGACGCGCCGATCGTCGAGGTCTCCGGCCGCACCTACCCGGTCGAGGTCCGCTACCGGCCGCTCGACGAGGACGACGACCAGACCCAGGGCATCGTCGACGCCTGCCGGGAGCTGATCACCGAGGGCCCCGGAGACATCCTGGTCTTCCTGTCCGGCGAGCGCGAGATCCGCGACGCCGCCGACGCGCTGACCAAGGCCGACCTGCGCAACACCGAGATCCTGCCGCTCTACGCCCGGCTGAGCGCCGCCGAGCAGCACCGCGTCTTCCAGCGCCACACCGGCCGCCGCGTCGTGCTGGCCACCAACGTGGCCGAGACCTCGCTGACCGTCCCCGGCATCAAGTACGTGGTCGACCCCGGTTTCGCCCGCATCTCCCGCTACAGCCACCGCACCAAGGTGCAGCGGCTGCCCATCGAGGCGATCTCGCAGGCCAGCGCCAACCAGCGCAAGGGCCGCTCCGGCCGCACGTCCGACGGCGTCTGCATCCGGCTCTACGAGGAGGAGGACTTCCTCGGCCGGCCCGAGTTCACCGACCCGGAGATCCTGCGCACCAACCTGGCCTCGGTCATCCTGCAGATGACCTCGATCGGGCTGGGCGACATCGAGGCGTTCCCGTTCGTCGAGCCGCCCGACCGCCGCCAGGTCAAGGACGGCGTCAGCCTGCTGCACGAGCTGGGCGCGTTCGACGCCCAGGGCCAGCTCACCCCGATCGGCCGCAAGCTGGCCGGCCTGCCCGTCGACCCGCGCCTGGGCCGCATGGTCATCGAGGCGGAGAAACACGGCTGCCTGCGCGAGGTCATGGTCATCGTGGCCGCGCTGTCGATCCAGGACCCGCGCGAACGCCCGGCCGACAAGCAGCAGCAGGCCGACGAGAAGCACCGCCGCTTCGCCGACCCCGAGTCCGACTTCCTGGCCTACCTCAACCTCTGGAACTACCTGCGCGAGAAGCAGCAGGAGCTGTCCTCCAGCGCCTTCCGCCGGCTGTGCAAGGCCGAGTTCCTCAACTACCTGCGCGTACGCGAGTGGCAGGACATCTACAGCCAGATTCGCCAGACCCTCGGCGCCCAGCCGAACAGCAGCCCGGCCGACCCCAGGCAGGTGCACGAGTCGCTGCTGGTGGGCCTGCTGTCGCACGTCGGCGTCAAGGACGTCCTGGACAAACAGCGCCCCGCCGAGGGCCGCCGCCCGATCCAGGAGTACATCGGCGCGCGCAACGCCCGCTTCGCCATCTTCCCCGGCTCCACGCTGGCCAAGAAGCAGCCGCAGTGGGTCATGTCGGCCGAGCTGGTCGAGACGTCCAGGCTGTGGGCCAGGGTCAACGCCAAGATCGAGCCCGACTGGGTCGAGCCGCTGGCCCAGCACCTGGTCAAACGCACCTACTCCGAGCCGCACTGGGAGAAGAACCAGGGCGCGGTGATCGCGCTGGAGAAGGTCACGCTCTACGGCGTGCCGCTGGTGGTCGGCCGCAAGGTCAACTACGGCCGCATCGACCCCGACCTGTCGCGCGAGCTGTTCATCAGGCACGCCCTGGTCGAGGGCGACTGGGACACCCACCACCAGTTCCTGAAGGCCAACAGGAGGCTGCTGGAGGAGGTCGAGGAGCTGGAGAACCGGGCCCGCCGCCGCGACATCCTGGTCGACGACGAGGCCCTGTACGACTTCTACGACCAGCGGGTGCCCGCCGACGTGGTCTCGGCCCGCCACTTCGACGCCTGGTGGAAGAAGGCCAGGCACGAGCAGCCCGAGCTGCTCACGTTCTCGCCGGAGATGCTGGTCAACGAGGGCGCCGACATCAGCGCCCGCGACTACCCCGACGCCTGGAAACAGCTCGGCCAGCGGATGAAGCTGACCTACCAGTTCGAGCCGGGCACCAACGCCGACGGCGTGACCGTGCACGTCCCGCTGCAGGTGCTCAACCAGGTCAGCGCCGACGGCTTCGACTGGCAGATCCCCGGCCTGCGCGAAGAGCTGATCACCGCGTTGATCCGCGCGCTGCCCAAGCACCTGCGGCGCAACTTCGTGCCCGCGCCCAACTACGCCAAGCAGGTGCTCGCCGGGGTGAAGCAGGGCGGCGAGCCGCTGCTGGAGGCGGTGGAGCGCGAGCTGCTGCGGCTGACCGGCGTACGCGTCCCGCACGACGCCTGGCAGCTCGACCAGGTGCCCGACCACCTGCGCATCACGTACCGGATCATCGACGAGCGCAAGCGCACGGTGGCCGAGGACAAGGACCTCGACGCGCTCAAGCGCCGCCTGGCCCCGCGCCTGCGCAAGACGCTGTCGGAGGCCGGCGACGACCTGGAGCGCACCGGCCTGCGCACGTGGAGCTTCGGCACCCTGCCCAAGGTGTTCGAGCAGGGCCGGATGAAGGGCTACCCGGCGCTGGTCGACGCCGGCGACTCGGTGTCCGTCAAGATCTTCGAGACGCAGGCCGAGCAGCGCCGCTCCCACTGGACCGGCACCCGCCGCCTGCTGCTGCTGAACGTCACCAACCCGGCCAAGTCGCTGCTCGGCGGCCTGTCGAACCAGGCCAAGCTGGCACTGTCACGCAGCCCGCACGGCGGCGCGGTGGCGCTGTTCGACGACGTGGTCAACGCGGCCGTCGACAAGCTGACCCACGACGCGGGCGGCCCGGCCTGGGACCCGGTCGGCTTCGACCGCCTCTACCAGCACGTCCGCGCCCACCTGTACGACACGGCGGCGGACGTCCTGGGCCGGGTCGAGCAGATTCTCAGCGTCTGGCACACGATCGGCTCCGGCCTGGCGTCCATGCGCGCCGGCGCCTCCACCGACGACATCCGCGACCAGCTCGGCAAGCTCGTCTACCCCGGCTTCGTCACCGCCACCGGCCAGCGCCGCCTCCCGGACGTGCTGCGTTACCTGCGGGCCATCGAACGCCGTCTCACCAAGCTCCCCGAGGAGCCGTGGCGCGACGTCGAATGGATGGACCGGGTCCACAAGGTCGAGGACGACTACCACGACCTGCTGCAGAAGCTGCACCCGGCCAGGCGGTCCGACCCCGACGTGCTGGAGATCCGCTGGATGATCGAGGAGTTGCGGGTGAGCTTCTTCGCCCAGACGCTCGGCACGCCCACGCCGGTCTCGGAGAAGCGCATCGCCAAGGCGATGGAGAAACTCACACCGTAGGTGGGCCTCTTGGTCCGGGGGGTCAGGTGGCGCGGGTCCCTCGGTCCGGGGTCAGGTGGCGCGGGTTCTGAAGGCGGAGGTGTCGAGGTCGACGCCGACCGGCTCGGGCAGCCGCAGCACCGCCCCCACGGGCACCCGCGTCGCGGCCCGGTAACCGCCGTCCGCGGGCTCGTGGTGCACGGTGACGGACGCGGGCTCGGCGACGGGGTCGATGACCAGGCAGACCGGCACGCCGCCCCGGGCGTACAACCGGGGCCGCTGGTCGCGGTCACGCTCCGCGGTGCCGGGCGCGACCACCTCGGCCACCATGATCACGCCGGTGGACGTCAGTTCGGCATCGGGTGACAGCGGGCAGCCGAGCGGCCAGAGCACGAAGGCGGGCGTCACGCCGACGCCGGCGGGCTCGACGCGCACGTCCACGGTGCCGATCGCGGCCCGCCACCCGCGTTCCCTGCGCAGCGTCCGCAGCGCGTCACCCAGGTTCGACGCGATCCACAACCGCCCGGGACCGCCGGGCGGAAGCAGGATCATCTGCGAGATGTCGGGCAACGGCCCGGACAATTCCTCGGGAATGCCGAACACGTTCATGGGTCAGTCCTTGACGATCGCGGAGGTGTCGAGCGTGACGCCGACCGGGCCGGGAAGAGCCAGCGGCTCACCCACCGCCACGGTGGTCACGACGCGGTAGGCGCCCCCGTCGGGGTGGCGGTACAGCGTGAGGGTGGCCGGCGTCGCGATGGGGTCGACGACCAGCAGGATGGGCACGCCGCCCTGCGCGTAGACCGCCGGCTTGTCCCGGCGGTCCTGGTGGGTGCTGTCCTCGTCGACGACCTCGGCCGCCATGATCAGGCCCGAGGCCATCAGCTCCCGGCCCGCCCGCCGGGGGCAGCCGGGGGGAGCTAGCACGAGATCGGGCAGCGCGTCGAACAGCTCTCTGGCGGTGCGTGGCAGCCGCCCGCCGGGGACGGCCCGAAGATGGGCGGGCGCCGTCGTGGTCGTGGTCATGTCCCTCCGTGCTCGTGCGGGCACGGGGAGTATTTCACCGTCTCTTGGGTGTGCGCAGGCCGTTTCCAGGAGAGGGCCACCCCGCCCCGAGGGCGAGGTGGCCCGCTCGGCGGCGGTCAGGCCGGGACGCTGGAGATGTCCCTGTCGTAGAAGCGGTGGCCCGCCACCGCGCCGGCGAAGGCGTCCGCGATGTCGTCGCCGGTGATCACCCCGACGTCGTTCGGCAGTTGTGCGGCCTCCAGCAGCCGCGTGCCCGAGCCCACCGCGCCGATCGCCTTCTGGTGCTTGAAGGCCTCCCTGACGAAGAACACGGCGCGGCCCATCGAGGCCAGTGCCGCGCCGTCCGCCGCCACCACCGCGTCGTAGATGACCGAGTTGGCCGCCGACAGCTGGCGGTCCACGGTGGTGTCGCCGACCAGGCCTTCGTGCGGCGCCACGACCTCGCAGATGGCGCCCCGGCCCTCCAGGTCCAGGCGCAGGGCGCGGACGGCGACCGCGTCCGTCCCGTCGCCCATGAGGATGGCGATCTTGCGGGTGGCCACGCTCTGCGGCTGGTTCGTCATGCTGAGCGCGGGCGAGGTGTCGGCGTGCACCGGCTCGCCGGACGGCACGGGCAGGCCGAGGCCCTCGGCGACCTGGGCGGCCAGGTCCGGGTGGATCTTGGCCAGGTGCTTGACCACGCCTTCCTTGATCGGCTTGCGCTCGACGTGGCCGAGCTCGAACAGGTAGGCCGCGACGATGTGCTTCTTCTCCCAGTCGGCCATGCTGTTCCAGAAGAGCGTGGCCTGGCTGTAGTGGTCCTCGAAGCTCGGGCTGCGCTTGCGGATCTTGGTGCCGTCGACCTTCTCCTGGTAGTGCTGGTAGCCGTCGCCGAAGGCGGGGCAGCCGCCGCTGATGGAGTTCAGCGCGTAGCTGGTGCGGCTCTCGTGGATCATGTGCTGGTGGAAGCCGTCGCGCTGGTCGTTGCGTACCTCGGCGATCGGCCGGTTGATCGGGATCTGTGGGAAGTTGGGCCCGCCCAGCCGCAGGAGCTGCGTGTCCAGGTACGAGAAGTTCCTGGCCTGCAGCAGCGGGTCGTTGGTGAAGTCGATGCCGGGCACCACGTTCGCGGTGTGGAAGGCGACCTGCTCGGTCTCGGCGAAGAAGTTCTGCGGGTTGCGGTTGAGCGTCATCTTGCCGATCGGCCGCAGCGGCACCTGCTCCTCGGGGATGATCTTGGTGGCGTCGAGCAGGTCGAAGTCGAAGTCGTGCTCGCGCGACTCGGGCACGAGCTGCACGCACAGCTCGTACTCGGGGTAGACGCCGCGCTCGATGGCCTCCCACAGGTCGCGCCGGTTGAAGTCCGGGTCGTTGCCCTGCACGCGCAGCACCTCGTCCCAGACCAGCGAGTACGTGCCCAGCACCGGACGCCAGTGGAACTTGACGAACGTGCCCTGACCGGAGGCGTTCACGAAGCGGAAGGTGTGGACGCCGAAGCCCTGCATCATCCGGTAGCTGCGCGGGATGGCCCGGTCGGACATCAGCCACATGATCATGTGCAGTGTCTCGGGCTGCATCTGCACGAAGTCCCACAGGGTGTCGTGCGCCGACTGCGCCTGCGGGATCTCGTTGTGCGGCTCGGGCTTGACCGAGTGCACGAAGTCGGGGAACTTGATGCCGTCCTGGATGAAGAAGACGGGCATGTTGTTGCCGACCAGGTCGTAGTTGCCCTGCGTGGTGTAGAACTTGGTGGCGAATCCGCGCACGTCGCGTACGGTGTCGGCGGAGCCGCGCGAGCCCGCGACGGTCGAGAACCGCACGAACACCGGCGTCTTCACGGCGGGGTCGTTGAGGAAGGCGGCGCTGGTGAGGTCCGGCAGCGGCTCGTAGACCTGGAAGTAGCCGTAGGCGCCGGCGCCGCGCGCGTGCACCACGCGCTCGGGGATGCGCTCGTGGTCGAAGCGGGTGAGCTTCTCGCGGAAGTGGAAGTCCTCCATGATCGTCGGACCGCGCACGCCCGCCTTCAGCGAGTTGTCGGTGTCCTCGACGCGGATGCCCTGGTCGGTGGTCATCTTCAGGTCGTCGAGCGGGATCCGGTAGGCGTCGAGCTGCCGGTCCTTGGCTTCACGATCGTCTGGCATGAAAAATCCCCTTTTGATGGCATTTATTGGAGCTAGTGCCCGGTCGAGTGATTCGAAACGGCTCGGTAGAGTGTTGGGCCGATCGAATGGGGGTTTTCGTGATCAAGGCCGTGGTGTTCGACGTCGGTGAGACGCTCATCGACGAGACCCGCATCTGGACGCGCTGGGCCGCCCGCCTGGGCGTGAGCCCGTTCGTGCTCATGGGCGCGCTCGGCGGCATGGCCGCGCTCGACCGCTCCCACCAGGACGCCTTCCGCCTCATCCGCCCCGGTTTCGACCTGCGGGCGGAGGAGGCCGCCTGGGTCCGCGACGAGCCGGACAGCCTGCGCAACAACTTCGACGCCGACGACCTCTACCCCGACGTGCGCCCGGCGCTGTCGGCCATCCGCGCGGCCGGATACCAGGTCATCGTGGCCGGCAACCAGCCCAGCCGGGCCTACGACCAGCTCCTGGCCATGGACCTGCCGGCCGACTCGATCCACACCTCCGAGGGCTGGGGCGTGGCCAAGCCCGCGCCCGAGTTCTTCGCCAGAGTGGCCGAGATCGCCGGCCGCGAACCCGGCGAGATCCTGTACGTCGGCGACCGGCTGGACAACGACGTGCTCCCGGCCGGCAAGGCGGGCATGCGCACGGCGTTGCTGCGCCGGGGCCCGTGGGGCTTCCTGCACGCCGAGCGCGCGCAAGCGGCGGCCGCCGACGTGATCGCCGACGACCTGCACGCCCTGCTGCCTGCTCTGTCGCGCCTTACGTGAGCTCGTCATCGGGATCGACCCGGACGGCGCGCTCCTCCGCCGACAGGTCGCTCTCCGCCTGGAGGCTCCCGGTGTCGCTGCCCCAGTCCGTCGCGATGGCCTCGCCCTCGTGGTCGGGCTCCAGGCCCTCGTCCGGCTCGGTCAGGCGGTGCTGGGGGCGGGGTTCGTGGAGTTTGTCCGGAGCCTCGCGCCGCAGCCGCTCGTCCAGCGTGTCGCGGTGCTGGGGGTCGTCCTCGGCGATCTCGTGGTTGAGCCCGAGGTCGTCGGTGAACTCCGCCACCTCGATCTCCTGCTCGTCCGCCATGCCGTATCGGTCCGGAGGTTTTTCGGTCATACGCGCCCCCTACCCAGCGAGTGGCCCGAAATCCTAGGACTTGGCCTGCCTTAGGGCCTCCGCTAGCTCTTCCTTGCCCATCTGGGACCTGCCGGGGATGTCGGCCCGCTTGGCCTGCTCGTACAGCTCGGCCTTGGACTGCTGCGGGACCAGCGCGCGCAGCTCTTCCGCGCGGCGCTCGGCGAAGGCCTCGCCGAGCTCGCGCAGGCCCTTCTCGCCGACCGCCTTGGCCAGCTCGGGCAGGAGCTTGGTCTCCTCCTCCTCGACGTGGTGGCCGACCGACTCGATCAGCTTGTCCAGCGTCTCGTCGAACGCGCGCGTGCCGGGCTCGGCCCTGACCAGCGCGTCGAGCAGGATCTCGGCCTCCTTGTGCTCCTCCAGTTCGTGGTGCGCGTCGATGCCGGGGTAGACCCGGTCCTCCTCGGCGCGGGCGTGGGCGATCAGGAGGGCGTGCAGCTCGCGTACGAGTGCCTTCTGCTCGCCCTCCCGCTTGCGCAGCCGCTCGAAGAGGGATTCCACGGTGCGGTGGTCATGGGTGATGAGGGTGATGACGTCCGTTGCCATGGCGGCCACCGCTACCCGCCGGGTCAGCGTCCAATCGCCGCGCCCACCAGGGAACGCGGGTCGGCGGCCCCGGCCAGCATCCCGTCGGGACGGACGTCGATCAGGTGCGCGTGGCCGAACGCGCTCCCGTACGGCAGCGCGCCGACCGGGTGCCCGAGCGCCGACAGCCCGTTCGACCAGGTCGTCCCCTCTTCCAGCTGGACGACCGTCTCGTCCGGCGTGTGCCAGGTGTCGAACCCGGTGCCGCCGACGCCCAGCTTCCAGCGGGGCGCGGAGATCGCCTGGCCCGGCGTCTCGCCGTACTTCAGCAGCCGGGTGATGACCTGCAGCAGGATCTGCGGCTGCGCGTCGCCGCCCATGGTGCCGACCACCGAGCGCAGCGAACCGTCGTAGCGCGTGATCAGCGCCGGGGTCAGCGTGTGCGGCGGACGGCGGCCCGGGCCGTACTCGGCCGGATGGCCGGGCTCCAGGGAGAAGCCGATGCCCCGGTTGTGCAGGTTGATCCCGGTGTTCGGCTCGAACAGCATGCTGCCGAAGCCGGAGGCGTTCGACTGGATGAGGGACACGCCCATGCCGTCGCCGTCCACCGCGCACAGGTACGTGGTGTCGCCGTCGGCGGCCGGGCCGCGGACGCGCAGCCGCGAGGTGGGGTCGATGAGCGCCCGCCGCCGGACGATCTCCTCGGCCGCCAGCAGGTCCTTGGCGTCCTCGTGCAGCAGGGCCAGCCGGTCGTGCCCGGCGATCCTGGCCGCCTCGGCCAGCAGATGCGCCCACGACGGGTGCCGCGGCGACTCGGGCAGGTCGAGCCCGTCGACGATGCCCAGCGACATGAGCAGCAGGTATCCCTGCGAGTTCGGCGGCATCGACCAGACGTCGTGGCCGAACGCGCGCACCCGCAGCGGCTCGACCCAGTCGGCGTTCCGCGCGGCGAGATCGGCCTCGGTGTACTCGCCCTGGCCGAGCTCGATCAGGCCCCGGCCGAACTCGCCCAGGTAGAAGCCGTCACGTCCGGTCTCGGCGATCGCCCGCAGCGCCCTGGCCACGCCCGGCCTGGTCACCCGGTCGCCCGCGGTGACGGCCGCCGCGAAGTCTTCGCCGCCCGGCCGCTGGGCCGCGACCAGCGCGCCGGGCAACATCAGCGGCGAGGCGGGGAACCCGTCGGCGGCCAGCCTGATCGCCGGTGCGAGCAGGTCGGCCAGCGGGAGTCGGCCGTACCTGGCGTGCAGGGCGAGCCAGCCGTCCACGCAGCCGGGCACCGGCACGGACCTGACGTCGTGCAGGTGCGGCATGCGCTGATGGCCCTGAGCGCGCAGCCGGGCGGGATCCGCGCCGGAGCCCGCCCGGCCCGAAGCGTTCAACGCGGTCACGGAACCGTCGTGGACCAGCGCGAACAGGTCGCCGCCCAGCCCGCACATGTGCGGCGCGGTGACGGCGAGCACGGCGTTGGTGGCGATGGCCGCGTCCGCGGCCGACCCGCCACGCTCCAGCATCGCGATCCCGGCGGACGAGGCCAGGTGATCGACGCTGCACACCATGCCAGAGGGGGCGTATCTGGTGTTATGCACCTTCAGAGGGTACGGCTCGGCGCCGCGCGCACAAGCCCGCGACGCCGATTACCAGGTGATCCACAGCGATGCCGGCCAGGAGGCCGCCAGACGACCGTCAGGCGGCCGTCTCCAGGCTGGGACGCAGCCCGGCGGCCTGCCTGACCGACTGGCCGGTGAGCCTGGCCAGCGCGACGGCGGCGACCAGCGTGGCGGCCACACAGGCCACGCCGCCGATCTCCAGCGACAGACGGGGGCCGAAGGTGTCGCTGAGCCAGCCGAGCAGCGGACCGCCCAGCGCGCCCGCGCCCGCAGAGACGATGCCCAGCGCGGCGATGACCCGGCCGCGCATCTCGTCCGGGCTGTCGAGCTGGGCCCGGGCCGAGACGGTGGTGTCGATGACCACGGCGCCGGCCGCGATCGGCAACATCAGCGCGGCGAAGGCGCCCAGCCCGGGCATCAGGCCGCTCAGCGCCTGCGCGACACCGGTCAGGAACGCGGTGATCAGCAGCAGCCTGATCGTCAGGTGCGGCCTGGACGCGGCCAGGAAGCCGCCCACGACCGTGCCCACCGCGAACACGGTGGACAGGAGGCCGTAACCGGCCGCGCCGCCCTGCAGCGGTCCCGCGCTCATCGCGGCCATGGTGACCTGGTAATTACGGCCCAGGCTGCCCAGCACCAACGACAGCGCCAGCACCACCAGCAGCCACGGGGTCCGCAGCACGTACCGCAGGCCGGCGACCACCGCGCCCGGCTGCCGCTCGGAGACGGCGAGCACGTGGAACTCCTCGCGGCGCATGAGCGCGAGCGCGCCGATGACCGCGAAGAACGTGGCGGCGTTGATCAGGAACAGGCCGCCCTGCCCGGTGAACGGCAGGATCACCCCGGCCAGGCTCATGCCCAGGATGCGGCCGGCCGAGTTCAGGATCGAGCCCAGCGCCATCGCGTTGGGCAGGTCGGCGGGCGGCACCACCTCGGCGCCGAACCGGCCGAGCGCGGGACCGCCCAGGGCGGAGACCACGCCACCGGCCAGCGCGACCGCGTAGATCGGCAGGAGGGAGTCGACACCCGTGAAAGCGATGAACGCCAGCACGGCCGCCAGCGCCGCCTGCGCGAGCTGCGCGGCGACCACGACCGGACGGGTGGGCAGCCGGTCCGCCAGCGCCCCGCCCCACATGCCGAGCAGCAACGTGGGCAGAGCCTGCATGACCAGGCTGAGCCCGACGCTGGTGGCCGAGCCCGTCATCGTGAGAATGAGCCAGTTGACGCCCAGGACCTGCATCCAGGTGCCGGTCACGGAGACGATGTCCGCGCCTGCCCAGAGCCGGTAGTTGTGATGACGGAGGGCGCGGAACGTGGAGGATGTCGGAGACAAATCTTGTCCTTGCCTTGAAGGTGCAGCCGGGGGATAAACACGCTGCTCCCGGGAACGGATTCCGGTTTGACCGTATTGTGAGGCAAGACACGTTTTATCCCGATTTATCCGGGAAAATGGGGCGTTTGCGGGATGCCTGCCCGAGGCTGGCTCGGGCAGAGGGAAGGCCATGAAGCGTTTCTTCAAGCTCGTCGTGGCGCGATGGCTGGCGCGTACGCCGTACGGACTGGCGATCCTGGGGCTGGGGTGGCTGCTGGGACGCAGGCGCCGCCGGCGCATGCAGCACAGGGACCATCACCGGCAGCACCAGCGCGAGACCGTGCGGGCCGGCCGCCGCTGACAGCCGAGACGTCTCAGACCGGTTCGAGTGGCCGGTCCCGGCTCACCAGCGCGGCGTAGCGGCCCGCGCGGGCCATCAGCTCCTCGTGGGTGCCGCGCTCGGCCACCCTGCCCCCGTCGAGCACCGCGATCTGGTCGGCGTCGCGGACCGTGGACAGGCGGTGCGCGATCGTGATCGTGGTACGGCCGCGCGCCAGCGTGTCCAGCGCCTCCTGCACGGCCAGCTCGGTCTGGGTGTCGAGCGCGCTGGTGGCCTCGTCCAGGACCAGCACCGGCGGGTCGCGCAGCAGCGTGCGGGCGATGGCCAGCCGCTGCTTCTCGCCGCCCGAGAATCGGTAGCCGCGCTCGCCCACCAGCGTGTCGTAGCCGTCCGGCAGCGCGGCGATGTGCTCGTGGATGCGGGCCGCGCGGGCCGCCGCGACCAGCTCCTCGTCGGTGGCGTCCGGCTTGGCGAAGCGCAGGTTGTCCGCGATCGAGGCGTGGAACAGGTACGTCTCCTGCGACACCACGCCGACCGCGTCGCTCAGCGACTCGAACGTCAGGTCCCGGACGTCCACGCCGTCGATCGTGACCCGGCCGCCGGTGACGTCGTAGAGCCTGGGCAGCAGGTAGCTGAGCGTGGTCTTGCCCGAGCCCGTCTCGCCCACCACGGCCAGGCTGGTGCCCGCGGGCACGGTGAGGTCGACGTCGGTGAGCGTGGGCTCGTCGCCGTAGGAGAACGTGACGCCCTCGTAGCGGACCTCGCCGCGCACCTCGCCCAGCGAACGCCCGCCGGGGTGGATGTCCACCGGCAGGTCGAGGTATTCGAAGATGCGGCCGAACAGTGCCAGCGAGCTCTGCACCTCCACGCCCAGGCGCAGCAGCGACACGGTCGGCCGGAACAGCCCGGCCTGCAGCGTGGTGAACGCCACCAGCGTGCCCACCGAGCTGGCGCCGGTGTGCCCGACGGCCCAGTAGATCAGCGCGGGCATCGCGGCCATGATGATCTGGATCGACGACTGCCGCCAGCGCCCGGCCATGCCGGTGCGCACGCCCAGCTCGGCCAGTTCGTCGGAGGCGGCGGCGAACCGGCCGGTCAGCTCGGGGCCGCGGCCCATGGTCCGGCCCAGCAGGATGCCGCTGATCGACAACGACTCCTGCACCATCGCGGAGATCGCGGCCAGCTTGCGCTGCCGTTCGGCGGTGATGCGCCGGCGCTCGCCGCCGACCTTGCGGCTGATCCACACGAACACCGGCAGCAGCAGGAGCGAGACCGCCGTCAGCCGCCAGTCGAGCACGAGCATGGCGACGATCGAGGCGATCACGGAGGTGAGGTTGGAGACGATCGAGGTGGCGGTGGAGGTGACCACCTGCTGCATGCCGCCGATGTCGTTCGCGATGCGCGACTGCACCTCGCCGGTGCGCGTCCGGGTGAAGAAGGCCAGCGACATGCGCTGCAGGTGCCCGTAGACGGCGGTACGCAGGTCGTGCATGACGCGCTGGCCTACGGTGGTGGAGACCAGCGTCTGCACCACGTCGAACACGCTGGTGGCGACCGCCACCACGATCATGCCGAGCGCCAGCAGCGCGAGCAGCGTGGTGTCCCTGGCCGGGATCGCCGTGTCCAGCACCTCGCGCAGCAGGAACGGCGAGGCCAGCGACACCAGCGACGACAGCAGGATGAGCGCGCCGACCAGGGCGAGCCGCCCGCGGTAGGCGCGGAAGAGCTTGATGATGCGCCCGAGCGGCGCGCGTGGTTCTTCGGCCAAAAGTCAGGCCCCTTTCTGATGTCGGTTCAAAGTTTCAGATGTCCACTCAAACGGAGGTTAGCTCATATTTGTTCCGGCGATAGCCTGGGGGTATGGGAGACGTGGAGCTGCCCGAGCTCTTGCACCTGGTCAGCAAGCGGCTGCGGCACGGTTACGTGCACCGGCTCGGGCCGCTCGGGCTGACGCCGGGCCAGGCGCGGGCGTTGCGCGTGCTCGCCGACGCCGAGCAGCCGCTGCGCATGGTGCGGCTGGCCGAGGAGCTCAGGATCGTCCCGCGTTCGCTCACGCCGGTCATCGACGCGCTGGAGGAGTCGGGGCTGGTGCGCAGGGAGGTCGATCCGGCCAACCGGCGCTCCACGCTGGTGGTGCTCACGTCCGAGGGACGGGCGGCGCACGAGACGGCGCTCGACGCGCGCCGGCAGGCGGGACAGGAGCTGTTCGCGGTCCTGTCGGACGAGCAGCGGGAACAGCTCAAGGAACTGCTGAGCGCGGTCGACGCCCAGTTCAGGTGAGACGCCCGGTTCGGATGCGACGCCCGGTTCGGATGCGACGCCCAGGTCAGGTCGAGTCAGGTCAGGTCAGGTGACAGGCGGGCGGATCACGCCGCCGACCACGGTGGCCAGGCAGGGCGGCCCGGCCAGGAGCGCGGCGTAGGGGTAGCGGCCGCGGGCGTCGTAGACGGCGAAGTCGGCGCGCCCGCCGGGTTCGAGCGTGCCGATCCTGCCCGCGCCCCGATCCATGCCCAGTGCCCTGGCCCCGCCCAGCGTCGCGGCCTCCACCAGCCGGCGATCCAGCCCGCGGGTCCGCAGCCCGCGCTCGCGGGCCAGCACCCTGATCGCGCGCGCCTGCCCCAGCACCCCGCCGCCAGAGGTCCTGCTGCCCGCAGTGCCGAGTGCGATCGGGTTACCTTCGTCCAGCAGGGCGAACGTGTCGATGGTGGGTTCCGCGCAGAGGGCGGCCACCGTCCCGCGCAGCCGCAGCAGCTTGCGCTCGCCCGGGTCGAGCGGCCTGGCGCAGGCCACGTGGCAGTGCGGCCCGAGTATGCCCGCCTCGTCCAGCGCGGCGGGGGAGTGCCGGTCGAGGTCGACGAGCAGGCGCAGCCCGAACGTCCTGGCCAGCACGGCCAGGTCCTCCAGCACCGCCGGGTCGCGCGCGTGCGCGGCGAGACCCACCGCGCAGGGCCGGTCCACCTCGCGGATCGCGGTGATCACCGCGTCGCGCTCGCTGTCCTCCCACGCCTGCTCCGAGCCGCACCCCACCTCCAGGTACGACACCCCGGGCCGCCCGGCGGGACCGGCCGGATCGGCGGCCGAATCGACGGTCAGGTCGGCGGTCAGGGTGGCGTGGGCGATCACCCCGGGCTCCGCGCCCGCCCCGGCGGACCTGGCGTCGACCAGCCCGGCCACGATCATGCCCGGCCAGCGCACCTCCCGCTGGATCGGCAGGCGGGACAGCAGCTCGGCCCGCGGCCCCACCCGCAGCACCCGGCCGCCGCCGACCGCCACGCCCGCGTCGCGGATCGGGTCGGTGCTGATCGGCAACACCAGCGGGGCGGAGTGGAGTTCGACGGGCGCGGGCGCACGCCGGGTCAGGATCGGTCCCGTGCGCTTGGCAGGCGGCATCAGAGCTCCCGTCGGATCTCCCGTTCGCATCCTTTTCGGCATTAAACGTGACGTCTGGGCTGCGGTGCAATGCGTTGGGGCGTCAATCGGCGCCGCGTGAATCCCGGGGCCGGTAACGTCCGGAAAGGCGGGCGAGTTTGAGGCTGAGGTGCAGGGCCAGGCGCTCGCCGCCGTCCTTCAGGTCGGTGCGCGCCAGCTCCTCCACGCGCTGCAGCCGGTAGTACAGCGAGGTGCGGTGCAGCCGCAGCGCGCGCGAGGTGGCGACCGCGCTGCCGGCCAGGTCCAGATACGTCTCCAGCGTCTCCAGCAGCGGCAGGTGCTGCTCGTCGGCCAGCAGCGTTTCGAGCCCCGGGTGCAGCTCCTGGTCGGGCAGGTGGGTGAGCATCCGGTAGACGCCCAGCCGCGCCCACTCGGCCGAGCGGCCCAGCCCGGGCACCCGGGCGATCACCTCGGCCGCGTGCCTGGCCTCCGCGTACGCGCCCGCCGCCTCGGCCAGCGCCGGCCTGGTCCGCCCGACGCCCACCACGACCGGCATGGACATGGCCGCGTGCAGCTCGCCTGGCGGTACCGGCGCCCCGGCGGTGAGCAGCACCGCGTGGTCGTAGCGCACCAGGTGCAGCGGATGGTGGCCGCCCAGCCGGCGGCGCACCGCGAGCAGCCCCTGCTCCAGCGCGAGCCGCAGCCCCTCGTCCGGCTCGGCCGTCACGGGCCTGGCCACCAGGACGCTCACCGCCTGCGCCTGCGGGAAGGCGCCCGCCTCGATGAGCTGACGGGCCGCGTCGCGCTCGCCGAGCAGCAGCCCGGTGACCGCCTCCAGCTCCCGGTGCGAGGCCAGGCCGCTGGCCAGGCTCTCGTGGAACAGGGCCAGGGCCAGCGCGGGCGCGGCGGATCCGGCCTCGGCGATGTCGGCGTCGGACATGGGCGGGCCCTGGTCGATGAACCACAGGAAGCCCTGCAGCCCGTCGGCGTGGCGGATCGGGACGCACACCCGCGGCAGCAGGCCCAGGTGCGGCGCACCGGGGGTGCGCAGCGGGGTCGTGGCGCCGTACACGCCGGCGTCGCGCAGCCACTGGCGCACCTCCGGCGTGGTGTGCCTGCGCAGGATGGAGTCGCGGCGGATGTCGTCCATCGCGCCGCTCTGCTCGCTGTACGCCACCACCCGCTGCAGTCGATCTTCGAGCAGCAGGGGACGGTCGAGACGGACGGCGAGCTCGTCCACGATCCGCTGGAGATCCGCCACAACTACCCCTGTACCTGGATATTTCGACAATTGTCGGAATGGGTGCTACTCGTCTTCCCTACAACTGATCGGTGATCTCCGTCAACAACGTCTATACCGTCAAGCCGTGAATGCCCCGAAGAAGCTGCTCAAGGGGTTGCTGGCGACCTTGATCCTGGTGCCGGTCAGCCTCGTGGCGACCCCCGCTTCCGCAGCACCCCCTGACGATCCCGAGTACCCCTGGCGGCAGAACCACTGGCCGCAGACCCAGCCCTGGCAGCAGGACGCCCCCGAGCAGGCCCAGACCCTGCGGGCGCACCCGCCCGGCGGCATCAAGCCGATCGACCCGCAGAACTGGGAGAACCCCGACCACATGACGTGGGCGGACTACAAGAAGCCGCCCGGCACCAACTGGAACGACCCGAACGCCAAGGGCTCGGTGCGGACGTTCAAGGGCGCGCTGGTGCTGCTCGACTACCCGAACCAGCCGTTCGTGGCCACCCAGCCCAAGGGTTCGACGATCTACGCCAACCCGAGCGCCGAGGCCCACGACATCCCGCGTGAGCAGGTCGCGAAGTTCTACCAGGACTTCCTCAACACCCCGAACGACCTCAACAAGGGTCACACCATCCACGAGTACTGGATGGAGGACTCCGGCGGCCGGATCGGCGTCGACCTGACCGGGTTCGGCCCGTACACGCTGCCGGGCAAGGACCACGAGTACGCCATGGAGCCCGCCTTCAACGGCACCGCGGGCTGCCCGGCAGGGGACGCCTGCAACAAGAACCTGCGCACCGACGGCCGCGCCCTGTGGGTCGGCGCGATCGGCGAGGAGGCCGCCAAGCAGTTCGACTTCATCTTCTACCTGAGCGCCGGCCAGGACGAGTCGTCCACCTGGCAGGAGTTCGGCATGATGAAGTTCCCGAACAAGGAGGCCGTCACCGACGAGTGGGGCCCGCCGGACCCCGCACTGCCCAACTGGCTCAAGACCCGCTACGTCGAATGGTCGTCGTGGCAGGCCGCCTCCAACTTCTGGCCCAACGCCCAGTTCGGCGTCGACTCCGTGCAGGCCGAGAGCTCCGGCATGTCCGTCTACGCGCACGAGCTGAGCCACATCCTGGGCATCGCCGACAACTACAACAACCCGTACGGTGTGCCGCCCAGACGTGCGTACTCCGGCATCTGGGACATGCTCAGCCGCGGCACGTTCAACGGCCCCGGCGGCCCGCACAGCCGCTGGCTGATCCCGCCGACGTCCGGTTCGTCCATGGGCGCCCAGCACATGCTGCGCAACAAGCTGAAGCTGGGCATGGTCGACGAGCAGAACGTGCTCAACCTCAACCGTGACGCGCTGGCCCAGTCCGGCGTCGTGACGGCCAAGGTGACCGCCCGCGTCGCCCAGCCGGGCCCGAACGGCCTGTCCGGCATCAACCTGGCCTTCGGCTCCGGCGACAAGAGCGCGCCCTGCGACTTCCGCACCGACCCGCTGTGCGACGGCGACGCGCAGAACAAGTACGACAACTACACCGTCGAAGTCGTCGACAGGATGGGCACCGACTCCTTCACGCCGGACTCGGGCGTCCTGCTGGCCAAGACCAAGAACGCCGACCGGGCCCCGTTCATCTGGGTGGTCGACGCCAACCCGCAGGACATCGGCATGACCGACTACGTCCTGCCCGACGGCACCAAGGTGCCGATCACCATCGGCGACTACCGCCAGCTGTCCGACGCCCTGTTCCACGCCGGGACGGACTCCGGCAGCGAGTACGAGTACGTCGACGAGGCCAACCGCCTGCACTTCTACGTCACCGACGTCAAGCGCGACCGGCACGGCATCCTGTCCTACACGGTGGCCATCCGCTCGCTCGACGGCGCCGGCCCGCAGAAGCGCGGCGTCAGGCTGCTGCCCGCCGCCGGGATCCCGACCGGCAAGAACCTGTCCACCTGCAAGTTCCCGCTGTTCAACACCGGCAGGGCCGCCCCCGCCCAGGGGCAGCACCCCGAGGACGTCAGCGCCTACCTCAACTCCGACGTCTACCGCCTGACCGCCACGGTCGAGGGCAGGGGCTGGACCGCCCAGCTGCCCAGCGCCCTGGCCGCGGTGGACTTCGGCAGGCACGAGACGGTCGCCGTCAACGCGGTGCGTGACTCCGGCGGCTCCCGCCTGGCCAGGGTCAAGCTCACCGCCACCTCGGAGAGCGACCCGAGCAAGAAGATGACCGCCACCTGTCACGTGATCGGTCTTTAGGTGAACGATGGGGTACGGCTGGCACAGGCCGTACCCCATCGGTTTGAATCTCCTCCATAACCGGGGGCTCCTGGAGGAGGACACGTTTGACGGGGAAGTTACCCGAGCGGCGTCGACGCAGAAGGGTGCCGTTGGCCGCGCCCGTCGCCGCGGGGCTGGCGGCGGCGTCCGCGAGCATCCTGGCCGCGTCCCTGGAGTGGGAGATCCCGACGCTGGCCAAGATCGGCGTCACCGCCGCCGCGGCCGTGCTCGTCGGCCTGACCACCTGGGCCACCACGGAGACGCGGCCCAAGCGCCGCGCGCCCGCCGTCGATCCGGGCGAGCTGCCGCCCGACCACTGGCCGCCCGTGACCGAGCACTTCACCGGACGCCAGGAGGCGCTGGCCGAGCTGCACGAGGTGTTCACCGAGCGCAGGAGGTCCAAGGACCTGTCGCCGTCGCTGGTGGTGTCCCTGTACGGCCGGGGCGGTGTGGGCAAGTCCGCGCTCATGACCAGGTTCGGCCAGGAGGTGGCCCCGTGGTTCCCCGACGGCCGGCTCTACGCCGACCTGCGCGGCGTGGAGGACCCGGTGCGCCCTGAGGAGGTGCTGATCGGGTTCCTGCGCGGCCTCGGCGTGCGCCTGACCACCGACCCCGGCGGCCTGGACGAGCTGCGCAAGCTCTGGCTCACCTGGACCAAGGGCCGCAGGATCCTCATCGGCCTGGACAACGCGCACGACGCCGAGCAGGTCAAACCGCTGATCCCGGCCGAGCCCGGCTGCGCGGTGCTGGTCACCTCCCGCCAGCCGCTGTTCCTCAACGGCACCCGCGACCTGCGCCTGAACGTGCTCACCGAGGCGTACGGCGTGGAGCTGCTGGCCAGGCTCGCCGGCGGCGAGCGGGTGGTCGACGACCTCGACGCGGCCAAGGAGATCGTCAAGACCTGCGACCACCTGCCGCTGGCGATCAACATCTGCGGCGGCCGGCTGGCCACCCGTGAGCAGTGGACCCTGCGCCAGATGGCCGACCGGCTGGCCGACACGCGCCGCCTGCTCGACCAGCTCCAGCTCGCACCCACCGTGGACAAGAGCGTGCGGGCCTCCCTGCAGCTCAGCTACGACGACTGCACCGGCATGCAGCGCCGCCTGCTGCGCCTGCTCAGCCGGCTCACCTCGCCCGACGTGCCCGGCTGGGTGGCCGGCGAGCTGCTCGACATCTCCACGCTCGACGGCGCCGACCAGCTCGAAGCGCTGATCGACGTTCAGCTCGCCGAGTGCTCGGGCGTCGACCAGACCGGGACGATGCGCTACCGGCTGCACGACCTGGTCCGCGTGTTCGCCGCCGAGCTGGCCGACCAGGATGAGGAGGAGCGGCGCCGGGCCGCGCTCGAACGCGTGCTGCACGGCTACCGCCGCCGCGCCGAGGCGGCCGCGCAGAACCGCTGGCCGCAGGACTGGAGCAGGGGCGGCCGCCGCTCCAGCGCCGACGGGCAGACGCAGGCTGGCGACTGGCTCAACGCCGAGCGGCTGTCGCTGCTCGCCATGATCCACCTGGCCGCCCAGCTCGGGCTGTGGGAGCTGACGTGGGGGCTGGCCAGGGCGTTCTGCTCGCTGTGTCACTCGCTGCGTGCGTACTGGGGCGACTGGTCGGCGGCGGCCGAGCTGGCCTGCGAGGCGGCCACCCGTACCGGGGACCGGCGGGCGCTGGCCATCTCGCTGCTGGACCGCGCCGCCGTCCAG
>NZ_JABCPZ010000085.1 GCF_013283785.1 Nonomuraea antri | reverse complement strand
CACCGACCGAGCCGCCCACTGGGCCGCCCCCGGAGCCGTCCCCGGAGCCGCCCACAGTGCGGTCCGCAGTAAGGTCCGCGGTGCCGTCCGACGTGTTGTCCACGAGCAGCACGATCTTGTCTGGATCGTAGGCCACGGCCACCGTCGTCACGGTCGCGCCCGCATGGCGCAGCACGTTCGTGAGTGCTTCCTGCGCGATCCGGTACGCGGCCCGGTCGGTCTCCGCGGGCAGGGGGTACGGCTCGCCCGACACCTCGTACGTCACCCGCACCCCGGCCCGCTCCGCCCTGGCCACGAGCGCCGGCAACCTGGACAGCCCGGTCTCAACGCCGTCACCCGCCGCCTGCCGCAGCACGCCCAGCGTGGCCCGCAGCTCGCCCATCGCCTCGTGACCGGACTCCTTGATCGCGGCCAGCGCCTCACGCGCCCGCTCCGGCCGCCGTTCCAGCAGCTGCATGGCGACCGCGACCTGGACGTTGATGACCGAAATGCTGTGCGTGAGCGAATCGTGCAGTTCCTGGGCGATCCACAGGCGCTCCTCACCGGCCCGCCGCAGCGCCACCTCCTCGCGGGTGCGCTCGACCTCCCTGCGGGTGCGCTCGGCCTCCTCCGCACGCTGCTCGACGGCCCGCAGGTACGCCCGCCGCGCCCTGGTCACCTCGCCGACCACCACCATCGCCACCAGCCACCCGCTCAGCAGGGTCATCCCGCTGCCCGCCGCAGGATCGTCGGTCGCGAGCGCCATCAGCCCGTACACCGGCACGGCCAGCGACACCGCCAGCCAGATCGCGGCCCGGCGGCGGCCGAGCACGGCCAGCGTGTAGATCGCGCTGAGCGCGGGCGCGGCGGCGAACACGCCGGGGTAGGCGGCCGCGTAGTAGGCGACGCCGCACGCCGCGGCCACCGCGCCGGCGCCGAGCGGGGCGGTGCGCCGGTACGCGAGCGTCGCCGACGCGACCACGATCAGCGTCAGGCCGATCGGGTCGAGCGGACGTTCGTGCGGCCCGGTCCACGACAGGTTGCCGTGCGTGCCGCCGACGATCGCGATGAGCGCGCCGACCGCGACGAGCGCATCGACCTGCCGCGCGCTCATCCCGCTGAGACGCCCCCGCCACGAGCGAGTCCCGAGGTGTCCCCGCCAGGGGCGCGTCTTGAGGCGCGGCCGCCACGGGCGCGTCCTACCGGCGTCGGTGTCGTGCCCGGCATCGAGGGTGTGCCTGGCGTCGAGGTCGTGCTCGGCGTCGAGGTCGTGCCCGGCATCGAGAGCGTGCCTGGCGTCGGTGTCGTGCCCGGTGTCGGGGTCGAGGGCGCTGCTCGTGGTGCGGACGGAATCCGGGCTGTTCATCCTGCCAATCTAGGGGCCGCCCCACCCCGGGACGTCCCCCGTGAGTTGGCCGTGGAAGGCCCGCGTACCACCCTGGGAGTACGCGGCGAAGCCCACCTGTGGCCGACGTGCACCCCCACCCGCAGACCCGAACATTCCGGACATGAACCTCACAACCACCGCCGCGCCCGGCTGGGTCGTCTGGGCCCTGCGCGTGCTCGCCACCGCCCACCTGGCCGGGGTGCTCGCGCAGGCCGTGCTGGCCGGGCTGTTCGTCACCGGCGACGTGGACCTGCTCGCCTGGCACCGCGGCAACGGCGGCTTCACCCACAGCGTGCTCTACCTCCAGACGCTCGCCGCGTTCCTGCTGTGGCGACCGGCGCGGGTGGCGCTGTGGCCGGCCCTCGCGAGCCTGGGGCTGGTGGCCATGGAACTGGCCCAGATCGGGCTGGGGCAGGCCAGGGTGATCGCGCTGCACATCCCGCTCGGCATGGCCGTCTTCGGGTTGTCGGCCGTCTTCACGGCCTGGACCTGGTGGTCGCTGCGAGTGAGGGCCGCGGCATGACCGTCTCCAGACGTTCGTTCCTCGGGCTGCTCGGGGGAGCGGGGCTCGCCCTGGCCGGGTGCGGCGGGCTCACCGAGACCGCCGGTCAGGCGCTGGCCAGCCGGTTGACGTTGCCGCGGCCCTTCACCGTCCCGCTGCCCATCCCGGACGTGGCCCGCCCGGTACGTCCGGGCCGCTACGAGGTCGTGCAGCGGGCCGCCCAGGTGGAGATCATCCCGGGTACCAGGACCGAGGTGTGGGGCTACGCGGGCACGTTCCCCGGTCCCACCTTCGACCTGCGGCGCGGCGAACGCACCACGATCGGTGTGCGTAACAGGCTGCCCGTGCCCACCTCGACCCACCTGCACGGCGGCGTCACCCCGCCGGACTCCGACGGCTACCCCACCGACCTGATCATCCCCGAGGGCGGGCACGCCTCCCGGGGGCACATGCCGGAGACGCACCACCAGGGGGCCAGGGACTACGTCTACCCGCTCGACCAGCCGGCCGCCACGCTCTGGTACCACGACCACCGCATGGACTTCACCGCGCCGCAGGTGTGGCGGGGGCTGGCCGGGTTCGTCCTGCTCCGCGACGACGAGGAGGACGCGCTGCCGCTGCCGCGCGGCGACCGCGAACTGCCGCTGATGATCTGCGACAGATCCTTCGACGAGGACGGCTCCTTCCTGTACCCGCACGCACCCGAGCACGCACCCCAGCAAGGAGGCGGACACGGGGGCGGACACGGGGGCGGACACGGCGGCATGGCGGCGGGACACGACGGCATGGCTGCGGGGGTGCACGGCGACTACATGGAAGGCGTCGAAGGCGACGTGATCCTGGTCAACGGCGCGCCCTGGCCGGTCGCCGAGGTGACGGCGACCCGCTACCGGCTGCGCCTGCTCAACGCCTCCAACGCCCGCCGCTACCGGCTCAAGCTCGCCCCAGGCGGCCGGTTCACCCAGATCGGCAGCGACGCCGGCCTGCTCACCGCGCCCGTCGTCCACGACGAGATCCCGCTGTCGCCCGGCGAGCGGTTCGACGTCGTCGTGGACTTCTCCGCCTACCCGGTCGGCAGCACGGTCACGCTGGTCAACATGCTGGGCAGCGGCCCGGCCCGCAACGTGATGCGGTTCGTGGTCGCGCGCCGGGCCGCCGACGACAGCGCCGTGCCGAAGACCCTGGCGCGGGCGCGTCCGGCAGGCCCCGCCGTGGCCACCCGCGTCTTCGACTTCCGCAGAACCGGCGACGTCGGATCGGCCGCCTGGACGATCAACGGCCTGCGCTACCAGCCGGGACGCCCGCTGGCCCGCCCCCGCCTGGGCACCACCGAACGATGGCGTTTCACCAGCGACTTCCACCACCCGGTACACGTGCACCTGGCACACTTCCAGGTGCTGGCCAGGAACGGCCGGTCACCGTCCGCCGCGGACGCAGGCTGGAAGGACACCGTGGACGTGCGCCCGTACGAGGTCGTGGACGTGCTCGCCCGCTTCGACGGCTACCGCGGCACGTACATGCTGCACTGCCACAACCTCGAACACGAGGACATGGCGATGATGGCGGACTTCGAGATCGTCTGAACCGGAACTCGGACCGCGCGTTGATCGTTCTGGCGGACGGCGGAGACAACAATCCACTTCTCGACAGGGAGAGACATAGCCGTGGTCTTCAAACGCATGCTGGGTGCTCTGGGCGTCGGCGCGCCCACCGTGGACACCGTGCTGTCCACCTCGCGGACCCGGCCGGGCGGCACGCTGGCCGGCGAGGTACGGCTGAAGGGCGGCGACTTCGACGCCGAGATCGAGCACATCACGCTCGGCCTGGTGGCCCGCGTCGAGATCGAGTACGGCGACGGCGAGGGCGGCGGGGTCAGCGAGTTCGCCCGCACCGAGGTCTCCGGCCCGTTCACGCTGCGCAAGAGCGAGGACCGGAGCGTAGCCTTCGAGATCCCGGTGCCGTGGGAGAGCCCGATCAGCCAGATCGACGGCCAGCCGCTGACCGGCATGGCCGTGGGCGTGCGCACCGAGCTGGCCATCGCCAAGGCCGTCGACAAGGGCGACCTGGACATGTTCGCGGTCGAGCCGCTGCCTTCGCAGCTGCGCATCCTGGAGGGCCTGCTCGGGCTCGGCTTCCGCTTCAAGTCGGCCGACCTGGAGCTGGGCCACCTGCGCGGGATCCGCCAGGAGCTGCCGTTCTACCAGGAGATCGAGTTCTACCCGACCGGGCAGTACGCCGGGGCGGTGGGCGAGATCGAGGTCACGTTCGTGGCCGACCCGGCCAGGCTGGAGGTCGTCCTGGAGGCCGACAAGCGGGCCGGGCGTTACTCCGGCGACGCGCTCGGGCGCTTCACGGTCAGCCACGACGACGCGCTGCACACCGACTGGGCCGCCGAGCTGGGCGGCTGGCTGGCCGGCCTGTCCCAGTACGGTCACCACTCCGGCGGGCACTCGGGCGGCCACTTCGGCCACCACGACGGCCACGGACAGCACGGACACCACGGCCACCACGACGGCCCCGGGATGGGCACGATCGCCGCGGCCGGCGCGGCGGGCGTCGTGGGCGGGCTGGTCGCGGGCGAGATCGTGGAGGAGGTCTTCGAGGAGGTCTTCGAAGGCGACGAGGGCGGCGACTGGTAACCATCACACGACTGGTCGACTGGTAACCACCACACGAAGACCTCGGGACCGGCACCCGCCGCTCCCGGGGTCCCGGCCATCGTCAACCCTCGGCTACCGCCCGTCCCCCGGCCTGACCCAGTTCCACAGCCCGACCCGCACCGGCACGCCGGTCGAGGCGTGCAGCAGCGGCGGGCCGTCCGGCGCGGGCAGCCCGGCGGCCTGGACGAGGTCCTGGTCGAGCCCGATCAACCGGGCCCGCCGCAACGGCCAGGGCGGGTGCTCGACCTCGGCGGCGACGGGCCGGTCGGCCACCAGCGAGAACAGCCGGAACCTGGCGGTCAGGAAGAACGCGAGCTCGTCGTGCTCGCCGTCCGTCAGCGGCGGCCCGGTCTCCACGTTCGCGTCGCACCGGGTGCCGCGCGAGGAGGGCCAGCGCCGCCGGCACCGGTAGCGGACGAGCGGGCCGGCCACGTCCACCGACATGCCGGACCAGTAGTACGGCAGCCCGTACCCGCCGCGCCCGGCGATCGCGGCAGGCAACCGCCCGGCGTCCAGTGACAGGAACCAGACCCCGGGACGGCCCTCGGCGTCACGCACGTACGTCCGCAGGTTGGTCTCGGGGAAGCGGGACAGCCAGGGCAGCGCCGGCGTGCCCGGCGCGCGCACGTCCGACATGAGGAACGGCGTCAGCCCGACCCACGCGCTCCCGTCGAACGTCTCCACGGTGAACGAGCCTGGCACCAGCGCGGCGACGAGGTCGCGCGGGTAGCGCCAGTGCATGAACGTCATCGTCGACCAGCGGTGATGCATCACGGGCCGGTCGACCTTCGCGGACGGCGGTGCTCGCATGACCGCCTCCTGCCCGCCTCCGGCCGCCGCCATGCGGCCCGCGCCCGGCTCTCCGCCTGCCCCAAAGGCCCCCGCCTACCCCAAAGCCCCCTATACGCCGATATTCCAGTCAATACAAGATCTTGCCGCGTTGACTGGGCGGTGTTACCTCTTGCGAGACGCACGCGATCCGTGCGTCTCGGCATGCGCAGGAGGGAACAGTGGCAACGAAGCCCTGGTTACGCAGCACTGTGATCGTCGTCGCGATGGCCGCGGCCACCCTGCCCATCGCGGGCACGGCCCGGGGCGAACCCGGTGGCAAGGCTCCCGTCGTCCACGACTTCCAAGGGGAGGAACACGGCAAGCCCGACCTGGACAACCGCCAGGGCCGGGTGCCGCCGCCCGCAAGCTTCGCCGCGCGCGGCGCGGCGAACTCCGCCGACGTCCGGTGGAACGCGCTGGGCACCCCGGCGGTCGTCACCGCCGCCGCCCAGCCGCTGGCCGAGGGCCTGGGCGCCGACCCCGAGCAGGCCGCGCGCACCTATCTGAAGAACAACGAGAGCCTGTTCGGCCTGCCGCCCGCCGCGGTGGACGCGCTGGAGAAGGTCGCGATCAACCCGATCGGCGACGGCCACGCCGTGCTGCTGCGGCAGAAGTTCGGCGACCTGCCGGCCGGCGTGGACGGCCTGGTCGCGGTGGGCGTGAACGGCGGCAAGGTCTGGCACGTCACCTCGTCGCTGTCCCGGGCCACCGGCGCGCCGCCGGCCGCCGCGATCACCGCCCAGCGGGCGCTGGAGATCGCCGCCAAGGACGGCGGCATCGACCTGGCCACGGCCCCGGTCAAGAAGGTCACCCCGGTGGCCGTGCCGGCGGCGGACGGCGTGCACAACGCGTACCAGGTGGTCGTGGGCGGGGGCGGCCAGGACGAGACCGCCGCCTACACCACGCACGTGGACGCGGTCAGCGGCGCGATCCTGGTCAGGGAGAACCTGGTCGACCACTTCGACCCGGAGAACCCGAGCTGGGAGGCCTTCCCGGCGAACCCGCCAGGCGACTACTCCTCCACCGACACCCGCAAGACCTGGTGCTTCACGGCCGGCCCCGGCTGTGACTACGTGGTCGGCGGCGACCCGGCCACGGGCAAGGCCTGGGACGTCGACCACACGACGAACACGCCGACGTTCACCAGTCTCGGCAACGCGGCGCGCACGTTCGAGAACCGGGCCAGCGGCGACCCGTTCACCGTCGGCACCCGCAGCAACGTGCCCACCCCCAGCCGCGACTACGCCTACCCGTGGCAGAACACCTGGTACAAGGCCAAGTGCAACCCCGCGGTGTTCGACCAGCCGGGCGAGAACGACCTGGAAGCGTCGATCTCGAACCTGCACGCCATGCACAACCGCATGCACGACTGGTCCTACCGGCTCGGCTTCACCGAGACGGCGTGGAACATGCAGGCCGACAACGGCGGCCGCGGCGGACTCGGCGGCGACCCCGAGCAGGGCAACGCCCAGGCGGGCGCGCGGGTGCTGTCCGTCCGCGACAACGCCAACCAGATCACCTTCCCCGACGGGATGCCGGTGATCACCAACATGTACCTGTGGCAGCCGATCGCCGGTGGCTTCTACGCCCCCTGCGTCGACGGCGACTACGACATGTCGGTCATCGGCCACGAGTACACCCACGCGATCTCCGGCCGCATGGTCGGCGGCCCGGACGCCGGCTGGAGCGGCGCGCAGCCCGGGGCGATGAACGAGAGCACCTCGGACCTGTTCGCGATGGAGTACCTGTTCGAGTACGGCTTCCGCCCGCGCGGCGAGACCCCGTACGTCACCGGCGGCTACGTCACCGGCGACGCCAAGCGCGGCATCCGCAACTACGACATGTCCAAGTCCCCGCTGAACTACAGCGACATCGCCTACGACATCGTCGGCCAGCAGGTGCACGCCGACGGCGAGATCTGGTCGGCCACCCAGTTCGACGTGCGCGCGGCGTTCCTCAAGCGCTACGGCGACGGCTCGGCCAGCCGGCAGAAGGCCTGCGCGGACGGCGTCAAGCCGGTCACGCAGTGCCCGGGCAACCGGCGCTGGGCGCAGCTCTCGTTCGACGCGCTGCTGCTGATGGCCACCGGCGCGGTCAGCTACGTCGACCATCGCGACGCGCTGCTCGCGGCCGACACGATCCGCTTCGGCGGCGCGAACCAGGACATCATCTGGCGCGCGTTCGCCGAGCACGGCCTCGGCGCGGGCGCGACCAGCGCGGGCCAGAACGACGCCGACCCGACGCCGAGCTTCGTCAACCCGAAGGGCAAGAACGGCTCGCTGCAGCTCAAGCCGCTGGGCGAGGCCAAGGGCGCGGCGCTGCGGCTGTACGTGGGCGACTACGAGGGACGCGTGGTCCCGGTCGCCGACACCGACCCGGCCACCCCGCTGGGCGACACCGTGGAGATGACCCCCGGGCTGTACGACTTCGTCGTCACCGGCAACGGCTTCGGCCACAGCCGGCTGAAGTACGCGGTCGTGCCCGGCGTCAAGCTGCCGTTCCCGCTGCCGCTGAGCCGTAACCACGCCTCGTCCGCGTCGGGCGCGTCGGCCTCGGGCGACGGCGTCAACCACGCCCAGCTGATCGACGAGACCGAGGCCACGAACTGGGCCTCCAGGACCGGAGCCCCGGCCGGCAAGTCGGTCGTGGTGGACCTGGCCGGCGACAGCCCGGTCAAGATCCGCCGGGTCCAGGTGAGCGCCATGCTCAGGCCGCCGGTCACCGCCCCGGGCGAGGCCGACCCCGGCACGCAGAACCGCTTCTCGGCGCTGCGCTCGTTCGAGGTGCTGGCCTGCAGCGCGAACTGCGCAGACCCGGCCAACTACAAGAAGATCTACACCAGCGCGCCGGACGCCTTCCAGTCGTCGCTGCCGCGCCCGCGCGGTGCCGACATGCTGATCAAGTCGTTCCGCGTCCCCACCACCACCGCCACCCACCTGATGCTCCGCGCGGTCACCACCCAGTGCACCGGCAACCCGCTGTACGCGGGTGAGCAGGACGACGACCCGAACTCCGCGACGGACTGCGCCACGGCCAGCGCCACGCGCGAGCACGTGCGGGCCGCCGAGTTCCAGGCGTTCTCGCACTGACCACCCGGGGGTACGGCTCGCGCGCATCCGGGCGCGAGCCGTACCCATCGGGGGCCGCGAGCTACCTGCGGCGCCCGCCCAGGCCCTCGTCCCTGGCCCTGGCCACGGCGCCGGCCCGGTCGGGCACGCCGAGCTTGGCGAAGATGTTCGACACGTGGTTGCGCACGGTCTTCTCGCTGAGGAACAGCCGCGCCGCGATGGCCTGGTTGGTCAGCCCGGCCGCGACCAGGTCGAGCACCTCCACCTCACGCTCGGTCAGCTCGGGCAGCGGGCGCGGGCGCGCCTGCGCGGACGCCAGCGCGGCCAGCACCCGGCTGCCCGTCGCGGCCCCGAACACCACCTGGCCGGCCGTCACCGACTCCAGCGACCGGACGATCTCCGCCGGCGTCGCCTCCTTCAGCAGGTAGCCGCGCGCCCCGGCGCGGATCGCGGCCAGGACGGTCTCGTCGTCCGACAGCATGGTCAGCACCAGCACCGCCACGCCGGGCAGGAACGCCAGGATCCGGCCGGTGGCCTCCACGCCGCTGATGCCGGGCAGGTGCAGGTCCATCAGGATCACGTCGGGCGTGGCCGAACGCGCCAGCTCGATCGCCTCCTCGCCGCTGCCCGCGACGCCGGCCACCGTCACCTCCGGCAGGTCGCCGAGCAGCGCGACCAGCCCCTCGGCGAACACCGGGTGGTCCTCCACCACCAGCACCCTGATCACCGCTCCACCGCCGGGCCCGTGGTCATGAGACCGCCAGCGGCAGCCGGACCAGCAGGCTGGTGCCCGCGCCGTCGCCGGTGGTCAGCTCGAAGGTGCCGTCCAGCTCCTCCGAGCGCCGCTTCATCGACGCCAGGCCGAAGCCGCGCCTGGCCGGGGCCATGACGCCGACGCCGTCGTCGTCCACGCGCAGCTCCAGCGTGTCGGCGGCGCGCAGCCGCACCGTGCAGCGGGAGGCGCGGGCGTGCCTGGCCGCGTTCGTCAGCGCCTCGGCGGTGATCCGGTACGCGGCCAGTTCCACCTGTGCGGGCAGCGCGGGCAGGTCGGGCTGCGCGTCCACCTCGACCGCCAGGTCGCCGGCGAAGCCCCGGCCGAGCTCGGCCAGCGCGCCGGCCAGGCCCAGGTCGTCCAGGGGCGGCGGGCGCAGGTCGTGCACGATGGCGCGGACGTCCTCGACCGTCCCTCTGATCCGGGTGGACAGGTCGGCCATGAGCAGGCCCGCGGCCTCCGGGTCGCTGCCGACCAGCCGGCGGCCGCGATCGACGCCGAGGGCCAGGGCGGCCAGCGTCGGCCCGAGCCCGTCGTGCAGCTCGTGCAGCAGCCGGTCGCGTTCCTCCTGGCGGGCGGCGAGCAGCCGGTCGCGCGAGCGGGCCAGGTCGGCCGCCAGCCGGTGCGCGTGCACGGCCACGGCCAGGTGCGGGGTCAGCTCCGCGAGCAGGTTCAGGTCCCTGCGGCGCAGGCGCTCGCCCACCACCAGCGTGCCGACGCGCTCGCCCCGGTGGTGCAGCGGCACCGGGTCGGCCACCGCGCCGGGGCCGCCCCAGCGGGCCACCACCGTGCCGGACTCCTCGACGGCCACGTAGGGCACCCGCAGCGCCCGGCCCAGCTCGGCGCACATGCGTTCCAGCAGGTCCCCGGCCGCTCCGGCGGCCGACAGCCGTTCTCCGAGCCTGCGCAGCGCCGCCGCGGGGTCGTCGCGGTCGCCGTACACGAGCTTGTTGGCGGCGATCGCCGCCCGCCGGTACAGGGGGTGCACGGCCAGCGCCACGAGCGCCGCCGTCGCCCCCGAGCCCAGCACGTCACCCAGCCAGTACGCCACCGCCAGGTACCCGGCCAGCAGCACCACGCCCGCCGCGCCGAACGCCAGCGCCCGGGACAGCAGCAGATCGACGTCCCACAGCCGGTGCGCGACCACGGCCACGCACACCGACACCGGCAGCGGCACGGCCGCGGCCGCCGCGATCCACGGCCCGGCGGGCACGGCCAGCGCCAGGCCCAGCAGCACCACCGTGAGCAGCGCCGCCGCCAGCACCCACTGCAGCCGGCGCCGCACCACCGGATCCGCCCGCCGGTAACGCGCCACCAGCGAGCACACCGCGGCGGCCACCGCGGCGAACGTCAACGCCAGGCCGGCCGCCCTGACGACCGGCGGGAACCCGGACAGGCCGGACAGCACGCCCGTGTAGCCCGGCGGGTACATGCCGGCCACGTCCACGACCGTGACGGGGCGCAGCGCCCAGTCCAGCGTGTTCGCCGCGATCCCGGCCCAGGCCAGGGCCGCCGCCGGCCACCAGCGGCGCGACGGGAGCGCGCCGTCGGGGAAGATCAGCGGGAAGAGCGTCGGGACGGCGAGATACGCGGGCACCCACAGCCAGTTCGACAACCACATCGCCCAGTCGTCGCCCGGCAGCCCGGGGGCGGCGCCGTTGATGCCGAGCAGGCCGTACGCGCCCAGGGCCAGCCCCAAAGCCTGGGCCGCGCCGACGAACACCATCAGCCAGCCGACCCGCACCGCCGCCCGCTGCGTCACCACCAGCACGCCGGGCAGCCCGAACGCGAGCGCCGCGACCGCGCGGAAGGCGTCGTAACGTTCCACGAACCCGGTGACGCCGAGCTCCCGCAGTCGCGGCTCGACGGCGAGCGCGCCGGCGACCAGCACCAGCAGCAGGCTCCCCGCCGCCACACCACGCCACGCCGATTTGTCCATCACGAGGGGAATCGTGTCATTGGTCCGGTCCCGTCGTCACGGGACGAGATGTCCCTTCCGTCGCAGGACCCGGGACTCATGACGCCCGCTTCCACCTCCGCCGATCCTCGGAACACCCACGATTTTCCGAGGAGAGAGCCATGTCGTCCCGACCCTTCGCCACCGCCCTGCTCGCCGGGGTCTGCCTGCTGCTGGTCATGGACCTGGTGGGCGCGGTCATCTCGGTGCGCACCGGGCTGAGCCCCGGCCTGCTGGAGGCGCTGGGCCCGACGGCCCGGCTGTCCGCGCCGATCCCGATGATGCTCGCCCAGGCGATCCTGGTCGTCGGCGCCACCCACGACCGGCCCGCGCTGGCCGTGCCCGCGGGGGCGCTGCTGGCGGTGACGGGCGTGCTGGCGTTCGTCTCGGGCTTCTTCGACGGCGGGTACGCCGCCGAGCTGGACCCCGGGCAGCGCGCCTACCAGGTGGCGCTGGTCGCCACGCACCTGGCGGTGGGCGGGGTGGCCGCGCTCCGCGTCTTCCGCCTGCTGCGCTGAGCGGAAGGTTGGCGGGGTGTTGGGCGACGGCGGGGTGTGCCCGGCGCGAGGGATGGGCAGGCCCGTAGCGGGAAGTGGGGCGATACCGTCATTTCCGCCACGAGCCGGGAGGTCGCCGATGATCCTCCGCAGCGGCAGCGGCGCACTCGTCCGCGACGATCGCGGCCGGGAGCTGATCGACGCCACCGCCGGGCTCGGCCCCTGCCTGGCCGGTCACGGCCGGGCCGAGCTGGCCGACGCGGCGGCCGCACAGCTGCGTACGCTCGCCGCGTTCCCCGGCCAGGCGGGCGAGCCCGCCGCCCGCCTGCGCGACAGGCTGGCCGCTCTCGTGCGCGAACACCTCGCCCAGGACGGCGACGTGCTGTTCACCCCGGGCGCCGACGCGGCCAGGCGGCTGGCGGCCGAGCTCGCCAGGCAGGCCTGGCGACGGGCGGGCGCCCCGGACCGCGTCAGGATCCTTTCCGCCGGGCCTGGCGACCTGGAACGGGCCGTGGCGGAGGCGGGCCCGGGCCGGTCGGCCGCGCTCAGCGTCGAACCGGGGCCGGGACCGGTGGACTGGCCCCTGGTACGGGAGCTCAGGGACCGGTACGACCTGCTGCTCATCGCCGACGAGACCACCACCGGACTCGGCAGGACCGGCGCCTGGTTCGGCTCCGCCCGCCACGTGCTCACCCCGGACCTCGTGATCACCGGCGATTCCCTGACCAGCGGATACCTTCCGCTGGGCGCGGTGATCACCACCGCGCGAACCGCGCCGCCCCGCGACGAGAGGCCGCCAGAAGAGACGCCGGCCGGCGAGACGACGGCGAGCCTCTGTCACGCCGCCGCGGCCGCCGCCGCCCTGGCCAACCTGGACCTCATCGAGCGCGACGACCTGCCCGCCCGCGCCGCCGACCTGGGGGAGCGGATGCTCGGCGAGTTGGCGCCGCTGGCCGAGCTGCCCGGGGTCGCCGCCGTGCGCGGGGCCGGGCTCATGATCGTCATCGACCTCGACACCCCCGCGCTCGACCTGCGTGACCGGGCGCTGCGCGCGGGCGTCCTGCTGCCCTGGTCGCCCGAGCGGGTCGTGCTCACCCCGCCTCTGGTGATCACCGACGAGCAGGCGGCACACGTCACCGGGCTGCTGAACGTGGAGATCGCCCGCCACACGCTGGCCACCGTCTGATGCGCCCCGTACGCGAACCCGTCCGTACGGTGAACAATGTCGTGAACCGCCGTCGAGCACGTACGACGGAACAGCGTTGAGGAGATCGGCATGAGCATCACGTCCTACCAGGTGACCGACCCCGTGGCCGAGCACGGCGAGGGCCCCGTGTGGTCCGCCGGCTGGGGCGGCCTGCGGTGGGTCGACATGCTGGCGGGCGACGTGCTGGCGCTCGAACCCGGCGGCGCGGTCCGCCGCCGCCACGTCGGCGCGATCGCCGCCGTCGTGCGCCCGCGCGCCGCCGGCGGGTTCCTGGTGGCCGGGGAGCGCGAACTGCTGCTGGCCGACTCCGACGACCTGGACGCCCCGCTGCGCTCGCTCGGCGAGGAATGGACCGATCCCGAGGTCAGGATGAACGAGGGCGGCTGCGACCCCGACGGCCGCTTCTACATCGGCAGCATGAGCTACTCGGCGGAACCCGGGCGCGGCACGTTCTACGTGACCGAGCCCGACGGCTCGCTGCGCGTGGTGCTGCCCGAGGTGACCATCTCCAACGGCTTCGACTTCAGCCCGGACGGCACCCGCGCCTACTACACCGACACCCCCACCGGCCGGGTGGACGTCTTCGACTACGACCGGGACGAGGGCCTGACCGGCCGCCGCCCGTTCGCCGTCGTCGACCCCGCCCAGGGCACCCCGGACGGCCTGACCGTGGACGCCGAGGGCGGCGTCTGGGTGGCGCTGTGGGACGGCGCCGCGGTGCACCGCTACGACCAGGACGGAAAGCTGGACGCGGTCGTGACGTTGCCCGTCCCCAAGATCACGGCGGTCGCCTTCGGCGGCGACGACCTCGGCACGCTCTACATCACCACGTCCGCGCTCGGCGTCGACAGGGCCGCGCAGCCGTCGGCCGGCGCCCTGTTCGCGGCCGAACCCGGCGTCACCGGCCGCCCGGTCCTGCCCACCACGCTCTGATCCCGCCTCACGCGCGGCCGTGATGCCCCGCGTCTCGCGCGCGGCCGTGATGCCCCTGGCCACGGGTGGGGTTCGCGTAAAGCGTCGTTCTCTGGGCAGGAGGCACGAAGACCTCGTTGGTGAGCCGAGCCGGCTCCGCGCCACCAGGCGCGAGACCGCCGGCCGGCCCGAAGGGTGATCGCCTGGAACCTGTACGACCCGGCCGAGACCGCTGAGCACCCGCTCGCGGCGCCGCACCCCCGGCGACACCCGCTCACCCGCCTTCAGGCGACCCGCGCCCACCCGGCGCCGGCGGTCGCCTGCCTACCGTCCCCCCACCAGACCCGGAGAACGATGCCTTTAGAAACCGGAGACCACGCTCAGATCACACGAATCAGCAACCCGTTCGGCCTACGCGTGTCAGGCGAGATCGACGTCGGCAACCTGGCGACGCTCGTCCGGGCGTTACGCTGGGCGGTCCGCGTCAGCGGCCAGGACATCAGGCTCGACCTCGCCGGCCTGACCTTCATCGACGTGGCCGGCCTGCGGTTCATCGTCGCGGTGGCGGCCGGCCTGCCGCCCGGCCGCAGTATCGTACTCGACGCGGTGCCGCCGCACGTACGGCGCCTGATGACCCTGGTCGGCTGGGACCGCGCGCCCGGGCTGGCGTTCACCGGGGCCGACCCCGACCGCCCCGGCTCCCGGCCGACCGAGCCGACCACGTGAGCCGCCGTTCACCAGCGGTGGTGCACCTGCGGGCGGATCAGCTCGTCGTAGACTTCGCGCACGGCCGCCGGCGTCGCCTCGGGCAGCGGCGGCAGCGCGGCCGCCGCCGCGTTGGCCCTGGCCTGGGCGGCGTTGCGGGCGCCCGGGATGACCACGCTGACGCCCGGCTGGTCGAGCACCCAGCGCAGCGCGAACTGGGTCATGGTCAGCTCCTCTGGCACCAGCGGCGCCAGCTTGCGCACCGCCTCCAGGCCGGTGGCGAAGTCCACGCCGGAGAACGTCTCGCCCACGTCGAACGCCTCGCCGCGCCGGTTGAAGGTGCGGTGGTCGTCCGGGCCGAACCGTGACTTCTCGTCGTACCTGCCCGAGAGCAGGCCGCTGGCCAGCGGCACCCTGGCGATGATGCCCACCCCGGCGGCGCGGGCGGCCGGCAGGACGCGCTCCAGCGGCTTGAGCCTGAAGGCGTTCAGGATGATCTGCACGGTGGCCACGCCCGGCCTGGCGATCGCGGTCAGCGCCTGCTCGCAGGTCTCCACGCTCACGCCGTACGCGGCGATGCCGCCTTCCGCGACCAGCGTGTCGAGCGCGTCGAACACCTCGCCGCTGGAGTAGACGGGCGTGGGCGGGCAGTGGAGCTGGACCAGGTCGATGGTGTCGACGCCGAGGTTCTCGCGCGAGCGCCCGGTCCAGGCGCGGAAGCCGGCCATCACGTAGTTCTCCGGCAGCTGGGCCGTCCTGCGGCCCATCTTGGTGGCCACGGTCAGCCCCGGGTGCTCCTTGGCGAAGCGGCCGACGATCCGCTCGCTGCGGCCGTCGCCGTACACGTCGGCGGTGTCGAGGAAGGTCACGCCCCGCTCTACGGCGGCCTCCAGGGTGGCGCGCGCCTCGTCCTCGCGCACCTCGCCCCAGTCGGCGCCGAGCTGCCAGGTGCCCAGCCCGACCACGCCGACCTGCCGTCCCGTACGTCCGAGTACGCGCGTCTCCACGGCGAACCCCCGCCTTCCTCTTCGTCCACTAGGCTTCACGGATTATGTCCCACGGTCCCGCGGGGCGTTCACGCGACGGGGAGTCAGCGGCATGAGCGAGTGGATCGAGAGGTCGAAACGGCTGTACGAGCGCGCGGTCTACGCGGGCGACGAGGGGGCGCTGTCCGAGTCCGCACGCGAGCTCGACGCGGTCGAGGCCGCCCTGGCCCTGGCCCGAGGCCGGGTCCTGCACGTGCGGTTCCTCGACGAGCGCCGCCCCGATCCGGCCGCGCTGGCCCTGTTCGAGCGCGCGCTGAGCCTGTACCAGGCGCTGGGCGACGCCCGGGGCGAGGCGGCGGCGCTGTTCTGGGTGGGCTGCTACCACCAGGTCGTCGAGGGCGACCACGACACGGCCGTCCCGCTGCTGGAACGCTCACGTGACCTGGCCGACGGCGACACGGACATCCGCGCGGAAGCGCTGCGGCACCTGGGCATCGCCGACCATGCCGCCGGCCGCTACGACTCCGCCAAGCGGAACCTGGAGGAGTCCAGCCGGCTGCGCCGCGAGATCGGCCTGCTGCCCGGCGTCGCGGCCAACATGGTCGGGCTGATCCACATCGCGCTCGCCGAGGGCCGCCGCGACGACGCGCTCGACCTGGCCGAGCGGGCCCGCGCGATCGCCGTGGAGTGCGGGGCCGAGCGCGTCGTGGCCTTCGTGGACGAGGCCAGGGCGCAGCTCGGCTGACCGGCCACCCTCATCGGCGGGCCAGCTTGAGTACGGCGCCGACCACCTCGGGCCCGGTCAGCAGTGACAGGTCGTTGTGCCCGGCCCCGGCCACCTCGACCACTTCCACCGGCCCGCCGGCGGACTCGGCGGCCCGCCTGCTGAGCTCCGGCGGGACGATCGTGTCGCCGGAGCCGTACACGACCACGGTGGGCACGCGGACGCCGGCGAGCTGTTCCGCGAGCGGGAAACGGTCCCGCAGCAGCGTCCCGACCGGCAGGAACGGGTAGTTCACCCGGCCCGCCGCGGCCAGGTCGGTGAACGGGGAACGCAGCACCAGCCCGTCCGGCGGGCGCCGGGTGGCCAGGCGCGTCACCACCGCCGCGCCCAGGCTCTCGCCGAAGTAGACGACCCGCGAGCCGCCGGCGGCGTCCAGGAAGCGGCGGGCGGCCAGGGCGTCGAGGTGCAGGCCCTCCTCGTCCGGGCCGCCCGGGTTGCCGCCGTAGCCGCGGTAGTCCATGAGCAGCACCGGATGCCCGTGCGCGGCCAGGGCCACGGCCAGCGGCGCCCGGTGCCGCCGGTTGCCCGCGTTGCCGCCCGCGATCAGCACGCTCACCGGGTGCGTGCCGGGGACGTACCAGGCGCCGAGCCGGAGCCCGTCCTCGGTCACCAGCGTGACGTCACGAGCCCCGGGGATCACCGCGGCGGCGGGCGGCGCGGCCGACGTGTCGGGCAGGTAGATCAGCCGCCGCTGGAACACCCACAACAACCCGAGCAGCAGCACCGGCACCGCGAGGACGACGAGCAGGACGCGCATGCCGCCAGTCCACCACGGCTCACCAGGACGCGGAGGCCGGGATCAGAGCTTCCTGCCGATGGCGGCGTACGCGCCGGAGATCGTCCCGCTCGGCGCCGGCTCCTCGGGACGCCACGCGAAGGTCGTGATCAGACCCGGCTCGACCAGCGCGTACCCCTCGAAGAAGCGGGCGATCTCGGGCCCGGACCGGTTCGTCAGCTTGATCGCGCCCGGGCTCTGGTACGACTCCTCGAACGCGCCCAGGATCTCCGGCTGGAAGTCGGCCGTGGTGTGCGTGAGGGCCAGGTGGCTGCCCCGGCAGGTGGCGTCGCTGTACTGCTTGACCACGCCCCAGGGGTCCTGCTCGTCGGTGAAGTACATGAGCACGCCGATGACGATCACCGCGACCGGCTGGGAGAAGTCGAGCGTCTCCAGCGTGCGCGGGTGCTTGAGCACGCTCTCCGGTTCGAGCATGTCGGCCTCGATGTAGGCGGTACGTCCCTCAGGGGTGCCGCGCAGCAGCGCCCGGGCGTGGTTCATCACGATGGGGTCGTTGTCCACGTACACCACGCGGGCGTTCGGGTTGACCGCCTGGGCCACCTCGTGCGTGTTGCCCTGGGTGGGGATGCCGGTGCCCAGGTCGAGGAACTGCGTCACCCCCTGCTCGGCCAGGTGGCGCACCGCTCTGCCGAGGAAGGCCCGGTTCTCCTTGACCCCCTCCACCAGCCCGGTCGTCTGTGCGAGCACCTGCTCGGCCACCGCGCGGTCGGCTTCGTAGTTGTCCTTGCCGCCGAGCAGATAGTCGTACACGCGGGCCGGATGCGGCACAGAGGTGTTGATTCTCGCCAGGGCCTGCTCCACATCCCGGTCGTTGCCCACACAAACCTCCATAAGAGACACGTTTTACGCATCGTAGCCGCCGTCGATCTTCGAGGAGGGAAGAAACGCCAACCTCTACAAGTCCAGCGCGGAGCCGCCGAATCTGTCGCGCAGGAAGCGTCCCTGGTCGCGCAGCGCCTGCTCGTCGCCGCGGTGCACGGCGTCGGCGACCTTGCGCAGCTCGCCGTCGAGCAGCGCGAGCTGGGCCAGCAGCTCCTCGTGCGCGCTGCGCCGCAGGCCCGCGCGCCGGGTCAGCGCGTAGCGGCGCGGCAGGTTCGCGTACGCCTCCAGGCTCGCCGGCAGGTAGCCGCGGATCGTCTGCGACACCACGTGCAACTGATCCGGGGACGAGGTCAGCTGCTCGGCCCGCGCCAGGATGCCCTCAAGCACCTCGGCCAGCGCTCGGACGCCCGCCAGCACGTCATCGGGGAATCGGCCGTCGATCCGGCCGAGCAGCCCGGCCAGGTCGGCCCGCAGGGCCCGCGTCTCCACCTCGGCGTGCGAGATCGTCAGCCTGACCCGGTCGGACGGCGCGAGCAGCGCGCCCACCCCGTACAGGCCGGCCACCACCACCGGCCAGAACGCGCCGGTCAGCCCGAGGAAGTGGCCCGCCACGCCGAGCAGCGCCAGCGCCGACCCGGCGATGTTCCTGGTCGAGCCAAGATAGCGCAGCACCCGGTCACTGGTAGCCACGGATCTCCTTGAACGCCGCGCTCAGCGAGCCCGACCTGGCGTCGAAGACGGCGCCGCCGGTCAGCTCGGCCACCTGCCGCATCTCCTCGTCGTCGCTCTCGCCGAACAGCACCACGAACGTCGGTATCGCGCGCCGCTCCTGGGGCAGCGACCGGTGGTAGGCGGCGAAGGCCGCGAAGTCGGAGCCGTCGGTGTTCTCGCCGTCGGTCATCAGCACGACCGAGCCGTAGTGCCCGGGGGTGACCGGCTGGTCGTAGGCGGCCCGCAGCCCGTCGTAGATCGCGGTGCCGCCGGCCGCGTCCAGCCCCCGCGCGTACTCCTTGATCCGGGTGAGCACCGGCTCCGGGTCCCGGTCAGGGACGACGAACGGCGTCGGCGTGCCCGCCGTGCCGTTGAACGGGATCATCGTCACCGACTCGCGGTTGCTGAACCGGGTGAAGGCGCCGGAGGCGGAACCGTCCGCGCCGGTCAGCGTGACCAGGGCCTGGCGCAGCGCCTCGATCCGCGTGCCACGCATCGACCCGGACGTGTCCAGCACGAACCTGGCCTGCGCCGGCACCCGCACCTCGTTCAGATACGTGCTGATCAGCTCGTCGGCGGCGGCCCGGCGGTTCGGGAACGGCAACTCGATGAGCTGGGCGGCGCCGAAGCGGTCGTCCGGCCGCACCTCGGGCACGATCGGCCGGCGATGGGTGCCGGTCATGATCTCCCGCTGCACCTGCGGGGTACGCAGCCAGGCGGTCAGCCTGTCGTACAGCGCCTTCTTGGCCGGGGGAGCGGCGGCCAGCAGCGTGAGCGGGTAGTCGGCGCTCACCACCCCGTCACTCGGATAGATCAGGGTCAGCGGCTCGCGCTGGCCGAGCAGCACCGACTCGTAGTTGATCATCCCGTCCACGGCCGGGTTCCTGGCGTAGGCGTCGGCCAGCCAGCCCGACGAGCCGGCCGTCAGCCGCTGCGCCGAGAAGAACCGCTTGAGCCTGGGCGTCACCGTCCTGATCTGGTCGGTGCCGAGCGCGGCGTCGGCGTCCGACAGCGCCGCCGCCACCCCGACCAGGGCGGAGAAACCCGAGTTGGACGAGGCCGGGTTGGTCATGCCGAAGCCGAACCGCCCCCGCTCGGCGGCCATGGCGATGTCCGTCCAGGTCACCGGCTGCTTGTCCCAGCCCAGCTCGGCGGCCTTGCCCGGCTTGAGCCCCAGCACCACCGGGGAGGCCATGATCTTGGTCTGGGTGGACAGCCTGGCCTGCGCGCCGTCGATCAGCGACAGGTAGCGGTTGGCGGAGAACCAGATCGCGTCGGCGTCGGCCCGGCCGTTCGCGACCTGCTCGGCGCCGTCCAGCGTGCCGGTGTACGTCAGCTCCACCCGCACCCCGGGCGCCCGCGCCAGCAGCGGCTCCAGGTCCTTGATCTCGCTGCCGGCCAGCACGTGCAGCGTGTCCGGCTCCGCCGCGGTCGAACAGGCGGCGGCGGTCAGGAGCAGCGGGATCAGGACGGCCGCGAGCGCCCGCCTCATCGCTCGTCCTCCCTGGCCCGCTCCAGGTAGAGCCGGGCGTGCCCGAGCTCGGCGGTCAGGCTGTCGACGGTGGCCGCCATGTTCTCCACGGCCTTGGCCTTGAACGTGTCGATCGTGTCCATGGTGGCGTAGACGTTGTCGAACGCCCGGCGCAACGTGTCCAGGTCCACCGCCGTGCCCGCGGCCTGCGTCTGGATCGCGCCCGCCTGCGTGCGCAGCATCTCGCTGGTGGCCAGGATCAGGTCGTTGGTGGTGGCGTTGAGCGCGGTGATCTGGTCGAGCACCAGCTTCTGCCCGGCCAGCGCCTGCGCCACCGTCACCGCGGTGCGCAGCGCGGCGACCGTGGTCGTGGTGGCCCGGTCCACGCCCTTGCTCAGCTCCAGGTTGTTCTTGCGAACCAGGTCCAGCGCCAGGTAGCCCTGCGCGGACACGGCGAGCTGGGTGAGCAGGTCCTGATGCTTCTGCCGGACGGTGAACAGCGCGTCCGAACGCAGCGCGGTGGCCCGCTGCTCGTCGGCCGCCGCGATCCGCTCCTCCAGCGCCGCGTCGAGCGCCTTGGCCATGACCGCGTACTCCTGCAGCCGGATCATGACCTCCCACAGCCGGGTCTTCTCGCCCTCGATGGCCGCGTTGTCGCGCAGCAGCTCGTCCTGGCCGGACCTGAGCGCGCGGATGATGTCGTCGAGGTGCCGCTGCGCGGAGCGGTACTTGGCGAAGTAGTCGCGCAGCCGGTCGCCGAACGGGATGAGCCCGAGCAGCTTGCGGGTCCCGCCCGAGGTCTGCTTCGGATCCAGGTCGACCACCGTGCGGCGCAGCGCGACCAGCCGGTCGGCCACCCTGGCCTGCGCGTCGGCGCCCTCGCCGCGCGCGGACGACAGCGCGGCGACCGGCCGCCGCAACATCCGGTTCGCCGCCTGCGAGGCGGCCCTGATCTCGGTGTCGCCCATCGCCGAGATGTCGTGCACCCTGCGGGCGAACTCCGGCGAACGCGGGTCGAGCCCGTCCAGCCCGGCGGCGAAGTCGTGGGCCTTCGCGGCCAGCTCGGCGGCCCGTTCCCCGGTCAGCGGCAGCATGCCCGCCGCGGTCTCGGCCGGGATCGCGGCCACCGGCTCGGGCGGCGTCAGCACCAGGTCGGACACGTCATGATCTCCTCACTCGGCCGGCGTTTCGTGGTCAGCGGGCCGCGCCGATGCCGGCGATCAGCTGCTCCAGGTGCTCGTACGCGGGCGGTTCCACCACGTCCACGAGCTGGGCCGCGGCCGGGGCCCGGGTGGCGGCCACCAGGTCGGTGAACGCCTTCGGGTCGGCGGTGCGGAAGCCGTACCTGGCGGCCAGCGCGAGCAGTTCGGGGTCGCGCGTGAGCAGCTCGCCCACGCGCGCGCCCGGCTCGGTGAGCGGGACCAGCGTGTGCTTGCTGTGCACGGTCGGCGACGGGTAGACCAGCCGCATGTCCGGCTTGATCGAACCGTCTCCGGCGAAGACGCGGGCGAGATACTGGGCCTCGTAGATGACGAGCATCGGCGTCTTGCCCGCGCCGAGCGCGAGATAGTCGTCGAACGACGCCTCGCTGGTGGACTCGGAGAAACCCTGGTCGAGCACGGCCGGGGCGAGGACCGGCGCGACCTTCGCCACCTGGGCGGCGGAGCTGATCACGTCGTCGCCGTTGGCCACGTAGCCGATCGCGGCCAGGTACATGGCGGCGGTGTTCGAGGTGCGGACGTCGGTGGTGGTCAGCAGGACCCGTTTACGCGCCGGGTAAACAGAGTTGCCAGGAATTTGATCCCAGCGCGTGCCTTTCTCGGCTATTTCTAGATATTTCTTGATATCGAGGATTTGGTAGCCGTGTCCGGAATCGCGTAGGACGCCGAGGCGGGTGAGCAGGTCCGCGATCGGCTGGAACGTGGCCACCGCCATGGGCGAGTAGAACGGCGCGTACGTACGGGTGGCCCGCCGATCCCGCTTGATCTTCTCCGCCGCCGGGACACTGGACGGGAAGGCGAAGGCGTACCGGCTCAGGTCCACGTCGGTGGCGATCTGCCTGGACCCGGCGGTGTCCACCTCCACCCGCAGCCCATGCTCGGCGAAGACCGCCTTGACCCGCGGATCGTCGAAGAACGGCTTCTTCTCCGAGCCGATGACCCCGCGGGCCACGACCGGCTCGGGGACGCCCGACCCCCGGTTCCCCGCCACGATCGCGGCCACCACGGCCCCGGCGAGCACCACCGCCAGGACCACCCCGACCCATCGCTTCATGGCCCCCCTTTGCCGCCGCATCCCCCGTATTTCGGATTATGGGAGGGCGAATGTGGCGACGGGTGGGGGGACCTCGGGGCTTACGGCAGAATTCATCCGCCGTTCAGAACCGGCCGCTGTTTTCTCGGCGCCTTCGCGGTCGCGGCGCGGCGGGCCTCGACGGCCTGCCTGGTCTCCTCGTCCACCAGGTCGTGGTTGACGGCGAACGCCGCCGCGGCGCCCATCCCGGCCGCCGAGATCACCTGCGCCCGCGGGTCGGCGACGTTCCCCACCGCCCACACCCCGGGGACGCTGGTCAGTCCGGAGCGGTCGGTGGTCACCCAGCCGGACGCGTCCCGTTCGCAGCCCAGGCCGGTCAGCAGGTCGTCGTGCGGGACCATGCGCGGGAAGACGAACACCGCCGCGCGCGGCACCACCGTCCCGTCGGCCAGCTCGACCCCGCGCAGCCGGTCGCCGTCCACGGCCAGCCGCTTGACCTCGCCCTCGACGATCCGCACGTCACGCGCGGCGAGCTGTTCGCGCTCGTCGTCGGACAGCTCCAGCCGGTGCGGGAAGAGGACCAGGTCGGACGACCACTGACGGAGCATCAGCGCCTGCTGCACCGCGCCCTGCGTGGCGCCGAGCACGCCGAGCGGCTCGTCGCACACCTCATATCCGTGGCAGTACGGGCAGTGCAGCAGGTCCTTGCCCCACCGCTCGCGCACGCCGGGCAGATCGGGCAGCTCGTCACGCAGCCCCGTGGACACCACCAGACGGCGAGCCCGCAGCACCGGGCCGCCGGACAGGTGCACCTGGTAGCCGGGTTCGCCGGCCTGGGCCTCCAGGCGGTCGACCCGGCCCTCGATCAGCCGCACGCCGTACCCGGTGACCTCGGCCCGGCCGGCCTCCAGCAGGTGGCCGGGGTTCATGCCGTCACGCGACAGGAAGCCCTGCATGTGTTCGGCCGGCGCGTTGCGCGGCCGCCCGGCGTCGGCCACGGCCACCTTGCGCCTGGCCCGGCCCAGCACCAGCGCCGCGCTCAGCCCGGCCGCGCCGCCACCCACGATCACCACGTCATATCGGGATTCATCATCGCTCTTCATGCTGCTCAGCTTGCGCCAGCGCCCGCTGGAACGACAACATCTGTTGCCGTTTCCGGGACGAACGTGTGCAATGGGGCCCGTGGAACACTCGACCCCCATCGCCCAGGCACTCGCCGAGATCGGGCCCAGGCTCAGGCGGCTGCGTGCCGAGCGCGGGATCAGCCTGTCCGCGCTCGCCGAGGCCACCGGCATCTCCAAGAGCACGCTGTCCAGGCTGGAGTCCGGGCAGCGGCGGCCCAGCCTCGAACTGCTGCTGCCGATCTCGCAGGCGCACCAGGTGCCGCTGGACGAGCTGGTCGGCGCGCCCGAGGTGGGCGATCCCCGGGTGCGCCTCAAGGCGCGGCGCGTGAACGGCAACATGGTGTTGCCGCTGACCAGGCAGCCCGGGCCGCTGCAGACGTACAAGATGGTGTTGCCTGCGACGCGTGTGACGCCTGAGCCGTGCACGCACGAGGGTTACGAATGGCTGTACGTGCTGTCCGGGCGGCTGCGGCTGGTGCTGTCCGGCCATGACCTGGTGCTGGGGCCCGGGGAGGTGGCCGAGTTCGACACGCGGCTGCCGCACTGGTTCGGCAGCGCCGGGGACGGGCCTGTCGAGGTGCTCAGCCTGTTCGGGCGGCAAGGTGAACGCATGCACGTCAGGGCCAGGCCCCGGGGCCGGGGGGCGGCTGACGCGGCCGGCTGATGGGGATGGCTTGGGGTGGGAATTACCCAGGCCGGGGGTGTGTTGTACATACCTGGATGCGCGAGATGCCCTCATGTGGGCCCGGCATCCTGGATCGCACTTTGCGAGTGCTTTACCGGATTTGCCCTGCTTTTGGGGCAGAGGTTACCGTTGAAGCATCTTCGGTCGACGTCTCGAGCCCTCAGTGCCGGATGACGTCCTCACCGCGAAATCCCTTTGCACAGGATCGTCCTGTGCCCGCTGAATCCATCCACGCGATGGAACCGGGGACCCATGTGTCCACTCGGGGTGAATCGACATCGTGACTCGGTGTCGTAGGGCAGCTTCCACGCCCGAACCCGTCAGCTAACCCGGTAAGCGGCATGGAAGCTAGGAGTCTTCTGCCTGATGGCCAAGCACCGTCTCACCCCCCGCATCGCCAAGCTCGACCTCGCCCGCCTGGCCCTCGGCGCCGGCGTTCTCGCCACCGCGCTGGGCGCCCACGCCGCCGTCAACGCCGACACCCACACCACCACCGCCCCCGCCGCCACGGTCAAGACCGCCGCCGCCGCCAAGCCCGCGGCCAAGCCTGAGGAGGCGAAGGTCAAGGTCAGCGCCGCGCAGGTGCTCGACACCGCCCGCTCGCAGGTGGGTGTGAAGGAGAACGCCCAGGGTGGCGGTACCAAGTTCCAGCAGTGGTACGCCTCCTCGACCCGTGGTGGCGAGACCGCCGCCCGTGACGGCGGCGCCCGCGCCGACTACCTGAATGCCGCCTGGTGTTCGATGTTCGTCTCCTGGGTCGGTGAGCACACCGGCGCCCGCGCCCAGATCGGCTGGGACGCCTACACCGTCTCGCACGCGAAGTGGTTCAAGGACAACGGCCGCTTCGGCAGCCAGGCCAAGCCCGGCTCCGTGGTGTTCTTCTCCTGGAAGGGCGGCAAGGACCTGAGCGACATCCAGCATGTCGGCTTCGTGGTCAAGGACAACGGTGACGGCACGATCTCCACGATCGAGGGCAACACCGGCAACGGCAAGGTCGAGGAGCGCAAGCGCCCCACCAGCCAGGTCGTCGGTTACGGTTACCCGAACTACGCCGCCTAAGAATCAGCAACGACAGCGCGCATCCCACCACCACGGGGTGCGCGCTTTCGCGCGTCTCGGGGTGTGCGCTTCACGTGTCCCTCGGGGCAACACGGACGGCTCTTGCCTGGTTACCGAACGTCGGCCTTCAATGATCCCGAACCCGGGTGCTCTAGGAGGAGCCGACACGCAGGTCACAGGCACCCGCCAGCATCCTGACGATCGGCCACCCTCGTCACTGAGTTTCCGCCTAACCCGTTTATGGAAGGCATCACTGGTTCCTGGAAAGACCCGACTGGGTTCTGGGGGAATCTCACCAGGTTTCCGGTAGGCCTCGCTGTATCCGGTAGGCCTCGCTGTATCCGGTAGGCCTCGCTGTATCCGGTAGGCCTCGCTGTATCCGGTAGGCCTCGCTGTATCCGGTAGGCCTCGCTGTATCCGGTAGGCCCACTGGCATCCCGGTAGACCCCACGGAGTTCCGGAAGGCCCCACGGAGTTCCGGAAGGGGCTTCACTGGGTTTCCTGGGCGCCGAGTTCCCTGAAAGGGCTCAGCCGACTTCCGGAAGTGCCTCACCTAGGCTTCCGGAAGTCTTTGCCAGTTTCCGGAGCCTCACCGGTGGTCTTGGAGGTATCGCCGGTCACTTGCGGGGGCGTTGGGCGGCAGCCCCAAGGAAGACGCCCGAGCGAAGCGAGGACCACGCAGTTCGGGGTCGAAGGGGCGCAGCCCCTGGGAAACGCTGCCCGAAGCCCCCATCGCGCGAAGCGCGCCCCCGGGCGAAGGACCTTGCCCTTCGGGGGGTGACAAGCGGGGCGGCCGGGTTACGACGGGGTGATGATCTCTGGTCCCGTGTCCGTCACGAGGATGTCGTCCTCGTAGTTTGCCCCGCCCACCATCGGCAGCGCGATCCGCCGTTCCAGTGCCACGCACATCCCGGCCTCGACCCGCTCGTCCGCGTACGCCCCGTCCTCCGCGATCCACGGCGGCTCGAACGACAGCCCGAGCCCGTGCCCCCAGGCCCCGCCGAGTTGCGAGTCCGGCCGGCCGTGCCTGGCGACGAAGGCGGATCGGTCGAAGACCTCCTGGCACCTGCGCGCAACCTCGCCGAACCGCCGTCCTGGGCGCAGGATCTCAACGCCGGCCAGCACGCTGTCCCGGACGGCGTCCAGGAGCGCGCGTTGTTCGGCCGTGGGCTCCGTCCCGACCACTGTGGTGCGGGCGAGATCGAACAGGTACCCGCCGAGCGACCCGTACAGGTCCATTCTGAACAGATCGCCCACGGCGAGCCGCCGCTCGGCCGAGTACGGCGCGGGCCCGGACGCGGCGAAGGTGTGGGAGGCGGCGCCCGACGAGACGCCCATCCCGTAGTAGGCGCCGCCGCCCCGGACGATCTCGGCGACGGCGGCCGCCGCGGACTCCGCCTCGGTGGCCCCGGGCACGGCGGCGTCCAGCGCGGCCCGCATGGCGCGGGCGCCGAGTGTGCCGGCGGCTCTGAGCAGGTCCTGTTCGGCCGGGCTCTTGATCCGGCGCATCCGGTGGCCCAGGTCGTCGGCGCCGACGAGTTCGTGGCCGGGCAGCACGGAACGCAGCCGGCACCACCACGGTGCCCCCATCGCCGCGCAGCCGAGGACGCCGACGCGCCCCGGCGGGAGCGTGAGCCGGATCTGCTCGCCCAGCGCATCGACCGGGAAGGGGGTGTTCAGGCGGGCGGCGGCCGGCTGCGGGTCCTGCGATTCGCCGTCGCCGGTGAGCAGGAGTGCGGGGCCGTCCACGGGCAGCAGCAGCGCGGCGTGGCCCTGGGCCTGCCAGCGGCCCGGCTCGTCGGGGACGGCGGGCTGGTGCTGGTAGAAGCCGGTGAGGTAGTAGACGTCGGCGTAGTGGTCGTGGGTGGAGCCGCCCCGCGACCAGGCCAGCACGCCGCGCAGCCCGGCGCCGGCGGCCAGGCGTCTGAGCTCGTCCTGGCGTCGTTCGTACTCCTCCCGCACATCGTGGCACCTTCCCCGGTTCGTCCGTTCTCACCCGTTCGTCGCCGCACGGCGCGCTCTTGCGACCGTCCACTCGCCGCCGTATGCTCGTATACGAGTATTCGTGTACGAGTAGCAACATCAAGCGCCGAAGGACGTGCGGCCGGGCCGAACGATGCTGCGACACCCGAGCCACACCGAAAGCCCGAAGCCCGCGAAGCGGAAGCCCGGCCATGAGCTGGCACCGGCGACGACGGCCGCGCCCCCGCCACGGGCCGACCATGGGGAGCAGATCACGATGAAGACCGCCACGACGAAGACCGTGACCTCGAAGGACGGCACCACCATCGCCTACCACGAGCTCGGCGCCGGCCCCGGCCTGGTGCTGCTGCACGGCGCGATACAGACCGGGCACAGCAACATCGAGCTGGCGCGGGCCCTGTCCGGCTCCTTCACCTGTTACCTGCCCGACCGGCGGGGACGCGGCGCCAGCGGCCCGTCCGGCCCCGACTACGGGCTCGGCCGGGAGGTGGAGGACCTGGCGGCGCTGGTGACGGCCACCGGCGCGCGCCGGGTCCTGGGCGTGAGCTCGGGGGCGATCATCGCGTTGCGTGCCGCGCCGGCACTGCCCGCGCTGCGCAAGGCCGTCATCTTCGAGCCGCCGCTCGACCTCGGCGGGTCGAACCCGACCGGCTGGCTGCCCGGCTTCGACCGCGACATCGCCGCGGGACGCACCGCGGCGGCGCTGGTCACCGGGATGAAGGCGGCCAGGCTCGGGCCGCCGGTGTTCGCGTATCTGCCGCGCGGGCTGCTGGAGCGGCTCACCTCGGCCATGCTCGTCCAGCAGGACAAGAGGCCCGTGCCGGGCGAGTCGACGTTCCGCGAGCTGGCGCCCAGCCTGCACAACGACGCGTCGCTGGTCGCCGAGACGTCCGACGACCTGGACGTCTACCGGGGCGTGGACGCGGAGGTGCTGCTGCTGGGCGGCTCCAAGAGCCCGGCCTACCTGAGGAACGCGCTGACGGCGCTGGAGGGGGTGCTGCCGAACGCGCGCCGGGTGATCATGCCGGGGCTGGGGCACAGCGCCACGTCCAACGCGGCGGCACGCGGCCGCCCGGAGACGGTGGCCCGCGCCGTCCGCGACTTCCTCACCTGACCGAACCCGCCGCCCCCAAAACCGAACCCAAAACAAAAACCAAACCCGAAACCAAAACCCGAACCCCGACCGAACCTGCTGAACCCAAGCCCGAACCCGAACCCGACCGGGCTACCCGAAAAGGTCAGGAGGCGGTGAGGGCGCGCAGGAAGGTGGCGGCCACCGGGGCGGCCACCTTGCCGCCGCCCCCGCCGCCCTCCACCACCACGGCGAACGCAACGTCCCCCCGAAAGCCCATGAACCAGGCATGGCTGTCGAGCTTCTCGCCGGTGCCGTACTCGGCCGTGCCGGTCTTGCCGTGGGTGCCCGAGGGCAGCCCGGCCGCCTTCGCGGTGCCCTTGGTGACGACCGCCGCCATCATCGCGTGCAGCTCGTCCTTGACGCCGCGCGGCAGCCGCCGTTCGGCCGCCTTCTGCTTCACCCCGGGCACCAGCGTGGGCGGACGCCAGGTGCCGTCGGCGATGGCCGCGGCGACCGAGGCCATCGACAGCGGGCTGGCGGTGATCCTGGCCTGCCCGAACGACTCGGCGGCCAGCTCGGCGTCGGACTCGGCGCGCGGGAAGCTGGCCTTGGTGGCAGGCAGCCCGATGCTGAGCGGCTGGTTGAAGCCGACGCTCTCGGCCGTCTTGAGCAGTTTGTCGGCGCCGAGCCGCTGTTCGGCCAGCGGGGCGAAGGTGGTGTTGCAGGAGTGGGCGAAGGAGTCGAGGAACGACAGCGACCCGAACTCCGCCTTCTCCGAGTTGCGGATCTTCAGCCCGCCGACGGTGGCGTACTGCGGGCAGGTCACGGTGTCCTGCGGTGACAGGCCGGCCGCCAGCAGCCCGATCGCGGTGACCGCCTTGAACGTCGAGCCGGGCGGGTAGCGTCCGTCGAGTGCCCGGTTGAAGCCGCCCCGGTTGTTGACCACGGCCAGGATCTCACCGGTGCTCGGCCTGATGGCGACCATCGACGTCGGCTTGGGCAGGTCCTTGACGGCCGTGACGGCCGCGGCCTGGGTGCGCGGGTCGAGGCTGGTCTGCAGCGGCTCGCCCTTGGCGCCGACGATCTTCTCCAGCGTCGTCTCGCCGAGCTGGATCTCCGTGCTCGGCGCGCCGGCCAGCCGCTCCTGGAAGGTCTCCTGCAGGCCGCCGCGGCCGACCGCCTGCCCGACCTTGTACGAGGAGCCGAGGCGGGCGACGTCCTTCTTGGTGGCCTTGTCGAGGAAGCCGACGAGCTGCTGCACGGATCCGCCGACCGCGCCGCTGTCGATGCGGTCGCCGGCGGCGTCGGTGATGGCGGCACGTTCCGGCCAGCTCGTCTTGAGCGCGAACGCGCCCGTGCCGGTGTAGGAGGGGTGCAGGGTCTTCGGCGTCCAGTCGATCTTCCAGGTGCGGTCGGCCACGATGAGGTCGAGTTGCCCCTTGTAGGACCATCTGCCGACGTTCTTGAGCGTCATCGTGGCCCGGTAGGGCACGCTGGCGCGGCCGTCGCGCTCGGTGACGGCCCCGAGTTCGATCTCGGTCGACTCCACCGCGAGCGCGGTGCGCTGCTGGTCGTAGACGCCCAGTTGCCGCGGCGTGGCCAGCTCGGCGCTCATGCGTGCCTGGTCGCCCGCCTGCCAGGCCGCGGCGAAGCGTTGCGCCGTCTCGGCGGGCGTGCCCCTGGTGTGCAGGACGTAGTACAGCCCACCGGCCGCGGCTCCCACCGCGAGCACGCTGGCGCCGGACACGATCGCGATGGTACGCCCACGCGCCACTGCTCAGCCCCCTGTCGTCGGCAACAGGTACCCGAGCTTAGTAGCGACAATTCACGACATGCCATGGGCGGCCTTGAAGCTGGCCGCATACGTCGGGACATACTCCTGACCAGATAGCCCCTGGATGGCGGCCATGATCTCGTCGGTGACGCGGCGCCGGTCGCGGGCCTTGGTGTGATCGCCCTCGAAGCGCAACGGCTCGCCGATGGAGATGCCGATCTTGGCCGGACGGGGCATCTTGGCGCCGACGGGCAGCACCCTCTCGGTGCCGCTGAGCGCCACGGGCAGGACCGGCGCGCCGGTCTTGAGCGCCAGCCAGGCCACGCCGATCTTGCCCCGGTAGAGCCGGCCGTCGGGCGACCGGGTGCCCTCGGGGTGGATGCCGAACAGCTCGCCGCGCTCCAGCAGGTCGGCGGCCGCGTCGAGCATGGCCTGCGCGGCGTGGGCGCTCTCCCGGTCGATCGGCAGGCTGCCGCCGAGGCGCATGAAGAATCCGGAGACCGGGTTGCCGTTGAAGTACTCGTCCTTGGCGGTGAAGGTGACGTGCCGGGGCAGCAGCGCGGGCAGCAGGAACGAGTCGAGCACGGACAAGTGGTTGGCGGCCAGGATCGCGGGCCCGCTCCTCGGCACGTTGGCCGCGCCGGAGATGCTCGGGCGGCACATCGCGTGAGCGAGGGGCGCGGCGGCGAACTTGACCACTTGGTACAGCAACGGGCTCTCCTGGATCTTCGGGCGTCGGCCACCCCACCATAAAGCAGGCGCCCCGCGGGTGGGCGGGGCGCCGGAAAGCATTGAGGCCGCTGTGGTGGTCGCCTCCTCGGCGAGATGCACAACACGGCTCCAGCCGAACGGTATTCCGTGAAGGCGGTAATTTGCGGCCCGGGGGACACATCCACAGCGGCCTATCCAGATTAACGGACGCGGGGTGGCCGCTATTCCATCGCGCCCCAAGAATCGGTCACGATCTCCCGCCGGAGCGAACCACCCCCTGGCACACGAGAGCCCGCCCGGCCGGAAAGGCACGGGCGGACCGGTACCAGAAGCTGAAACGCGGGATGACGACGGCTCAGAAGGAGGCGGCGGCCAGCGCGACCGCGGAGGCGGCCTCGTGGCGGAGCACCATGATCAGGAGTGTGGCGACCAGCGTGGCGATGAGCAGCCAGCTGATCAGGATGATGACGGTGGAGCGGCGAGGCTTGTGTCTTCTGCCCCCGCTGTCGCCCTTGGCCTTCGCCTCGCTGCGACGCACCCGCTCGTTGAAGGACTCGAGCCTCGCCACGAGTCGCGGATCGTCGTCGACGAGGTGCCGTTCGATCTGGGCCAGCATTCGTTCCTCGTCCTGCGACCAGGCCATGGATGCACCTCCGGAACGCAAGCTCTGTGGCGTCTTTCTGCCCAACCCTGAAGATCATTAGCCCCCGCCTGACCGGTTAATTGCCACCTCTTTTCGTTTGCGATCACCGTCGAACCTTTGTTCTAATCATGGGATGCGCTGGGACAACCTGCGCCTGACCGACGCCGGTCAGGACGATCCGGCCGTGCCGTTGTTCGCCCGCGGCGCGGTCACTCGCACGTTCGACACCCCCGAATTCGCGGGCACGACCTTCTACGAGATCCAGGCTCGTTCGATCATCAACCGGGTGCCGGGCGCGAGCCGGGTCCCGTTCGAATACACCATCAACCCCTACCGAGGCTGCGGCCATCGCTGTATTTACTGTTTTGCCCGAAAAACGCACGAATATCTGGATTTGGATGCCGGGGCGGACTTCGACTCGAAGATCGTCGTGAAGGTGAACGCCGCCGAGCTGGCCCGCAGGGAGCTGGCCGCACCGCGCTGGCGCGGCGCGCACGTCGCGATGGGCACGAACGTCGACTGCTACCAGCGCGCCGAAGGCCGCTACCGGCTGATGCGCGGCATCCTGGAGGCGCTGCGCGACGCGGCCAACCCGTTCTCCGTCCTCACCAAGGGCACCCTGATCCTGCGCGACCTCGACCTGCTCACCGAGGCCGCCGAGGTGACCGACGTGAGCGCCGCGCTGTCGGTCGGCTTCGTCGACCCCGACGTCTGGCGCGCGGTCGAGCCCGGCACCCCGAACCCGCTCCGCCGGCTGGAGGTCTGCGCCACGCTCAACGAGCACGGCATCGGCTGCGGCGTCCTGATGGCGCCGATCCTGCCGTACCTGACCGACTCCCCCGCCCAGCTCGAGCGCACGGTCAAGGAGATCGCGCGGGCGGGCGCCACGCACGTGTCGCCGATCGTGCTGCACCTGCGCCCGGGCGCGCGCGAATGGTGGCTGGCCTGGCTCTCGCGCGCGCACCCGCGCCTGGTGCCGCGCTACCTGGAGCTGTACGGGCGCGGCGCCTACGCCCCGGCCGCCTACCAGTCCCGCGTCACCGAGCAGGTCAAGGAGCTGGCCCGCAGGCACGGCATCGGCGGGGGCAGGAACAGGCGATCCGCGCCGCGCCCGACGCCCGGCCGTCCTCCGGCGGCCGCCGGCCCGCAGCAGCTCACCCTGATGTAACCACAAGGGCGGTATGTCGGGTTTCGGCGCTGAATGGGTATCAACGGCCTTGGTGTGCCAATCCAGTGCACCTCACCGTTCGGGGGGAACCATGGCAGACACGAAGAAGAAACCCGCCACCAAGTCGGGCAAGGCGAAGAAGCAGGCCATCAAGTCGAACAGGCAGGCCAAGGAGACCAAGAAGGAAGCCAGCCGCAGGACGACGGACGAAACGTAACCGAGTGAAATGATCAGGCAGCCGAGGGGCGGTGACCCCCGGCTGTCTGATCCCTATGGAGTCACATGTCCGCCTATCTGCGTTTTCCCGCGGTCTTCCAGGACGTGGTCGTCTTCGCCGCCGAGGACGACCTGTGGATGGTCTCCGCCCAGGGCGGCCGCGCCTTCCGCCTGACCGCCGGCGCCGCCGAGGCCGGTTACCCGCGCATCTCGCCGCGCGGCGACCAGATCGCCTTCGTCGGCCGCGAGGAGGGCCCGGAAGAGGTGTACGTCATGCCGTCCGACGGCGGCGCGGTCCGGCGCGTCACCTTCCACGGCGCCCGCTGCACCGTCACCGGCTGGGACCACGACGGCCGCATCCTGTACGCCAGCGACACGGCCCAGCCCTTCGAGGGCCGCAAGTGGCTGCACCGGGTCATTCCCGGCGGGGTGCCCGAACGGCTGCCGTACGGGCCGGCCAACTCCATCGCCTACGGCCCGCGCCACATGATCGTGCTCGGCCGCAACACCGCCGACCCGGCCCGCTGGAAGCGTTACCGCGGCGGCACGGTCGGCGACCTGTGGATCGACCCCGACGGCGACGGCGAGTTCCGCCGTCTCATCAAGCTGCCGGGCAACCTGGCCTCGCCCTGCTGGAGCGGCGAGCGGGTCTGCTTCCTGTCGGACCACGAAGGCGTCGGCAACGTCTACTCCTGCACCCCCGACGGCCAGGACCTGCGCAAGCACACGCATCACCACGACTACTACGCGCGCAACCTGTCCAGCGACGGGCACCGCCTGGTCTACCACGCCGGCGCCGACCTCTACCTGCTCGACCCGGGCGCGGAGCGGCCGCGCAAGCTCGACGTGCGGCTGGCCAGCTCGCGCACCCAGCGCAACCGCCGCTTCGTCGACGCCGACGACTACCTCGACGGCGCCACGCTCTCCCCCGACGGCAGCGCGCTGGCCGTCACCGCGCGCGGCAAGGCGTACGCGCTGGCCGACTGGGAGGGCCCGGTACGCCAGCACGGCGCGCCCGACGGCGTCCGCTACCGCTTCCTGACCTGGCTCAACGACGGCGTCCGGCTCATCGCGGCGGCCAGCGACGACGCCGCCGAGGAGAAGCTGGTGATCCTCGAGGGCCACGAGGGCGAGAGCGGCCGCGAGATCGCCAGGCTCGGCCGGGTCAACGACCTGGTGCCCGACCCCGCCCACGACCGGGTGGCCGTCATCAACCACCGCGACGAGCTGCACCTGCTCGACCTCGACAGCGGCGACAGCGTGCTGGTCGAGGCCAACCCGCACGGCCCGCCGGAAGACCCGGCCTGGGCGCCCGACGGCTCCTGGCTGGCCTACTCCAGCCCGCTCAACTCCCAGACCAGCGCCATCAAGCTCTTCCATCCCGAGACAGGGCGCACCGTGCCCGCCACCGAGCCGGTGCTCAAGGACACCCGGCCCGCCTTCGACCCCGAGGGCCGCTACCTGTACTTCATCGGGCAGCGCGTCTTCTCGCCGGTCTACGACCAGCTCCAGTTCGACCTGGGCTTCCCGCTGGGCACCCGGCCGTACGTGATCGCGTTGCGGTCTGACGTCCGCGACCCGTTCGTGCCGGAGCAGCGCCCGCTCGACGCCGAGGCCGACGGCGAGGAGGACGAGGAGGAGGACGACCAGCCGCTGCGCATCGACCTGGACGGCCTGACCCGCCGCCTCACCGCCTTCCCGCTGCCGGAGGGCCGCTACGAGCGGGTGGCCGGGCTCAAGGGCAAGGCGCTGCTGCTGACCAGCCCGCTGGAGGGCGAGACGAGCCTGCACCTGTACGACTTCGCCAAGCAGAAGAACGAGACCTTCGCCGACGGCGTCACCGGCTTCGAGCTGGGCCGCGACCACAAGACCTTGCTCTACCGTGCGGGCAACCGGCTGCGCGTGGTCAAGGCCGGCGAGGTCCCCGAGCACGACGACGACCCGCCGGGGCGCGAGAGCGGCTGGATCGACCTGTCGCGGGTGAAGGTGTCGGTCCAGCCTGAGGCCGAGTGGCGGCAGATGTTCCGCGAGGCCTGGCGGCTGCAGCTGGAGAACTTCTGGAGCGAGGACATGGCGGGCATCGACTGGCCGGCCGTGCACGACCGCTACCGTCCGCTGGTCGAGCGCGTCACCACCCGCGGCGAGTTCTCCGACCTGCTGTGGGAGCTGCACGGCGAGCTGGCCACCAGCCACGCCTACGAGAGCGGCGGCGAATACCGTCCCGGCCCCGACTACAGCCAGGGCAAGCTGGGCGTCGACTGGGACCTGCGCGACGGCGTCTACCACATCCGCGCCGTCGTCACCGGCGACCCGTGGGACCCGCTGGCAACCTCGCCGCTCAACCGGCTCGGTCTCGACGTGCGTCCTGGCGACGCGGTGCTGGCCATCAACGGCGCGCCGATCGACGCCCGCGACGGCGGCGCCACCCCGAACGAGCGCCTGGTCAACCAGGCCGGCGAGGAGGTGGAGCTGACGTTGCGGCGCGGCGACGACACGTTCACCGCGACCGTGCGCGCCCTGGCCGACGAGCAGCCGGCCCGCTACCGCGACTGGGTCAACCTCAACCGCGCCGAGTGCCACCAGCGTTCCGGCGGCCGGGTCGGCTACCTGCACGTCCCGGACATGGGCACCGAGGGCTTCGCCGAGTTCCACCGCGGCTTCCTGACCGAGTACGACCGTCACGCCCTCATCGTGGACGTGCGGTTCAACGGCGGCGGCCACGTCTCGGCGCTGCTGCTGGAGAAGCTGGCCCGCCGCCGGCTCGGCTACGACTACCCGCGCTGGGGCGATCCCGAGCCGTACCCGCCGGAGTCGCCGCGCGGGCCGCTGGTGGCCCTCACGAACGAGTACGCCGGCTCCGACGGCGACATCTTCAGCCACACCTTCAAGCTGCTCGGGCTCGGCCCGCTGGTCGGCAAGCGCACCTGGGGCGGCGTGATCGGCATCTGGCCGCGCCACCAGCTCGCCGACGGCACCGTCACCACCCAGCCGGAGTTCTCCTTCGCCTTCGACGACGTCGGCTGGCAGGTCGAGAACTACGGCACCGACCCCGACATCGAGGTCGACATCACCCCGCAGGACTACGCCAGAGGCGTGGACACGCAGCTGGAACGGGCCATCGACGTGGCGCTCGACCTGCTGGCCGCGCACCCCCCGCACACTCCCAATCCCGCACATCGGCCAAGAATGCAACCTTAAGCCGTTAAACGGCGTCTAAAGATCATGTACGGGGATAGCGCCACGGGGATGAACGGCGCTCTCCGCCTTGAACCAGACGGCCGGTGGCGAGGCCCGCCTCGCCACCGGCCCCGTGTGTTGGGACTTGCGTAAGTAAGGGGGACTTCACAAGTGCGCGCACTCGCACGCAAGGGCAAGTCGGCGATGGTCAGGTTGTACCGGGGGTACAACCGGCGCAGGCAACGCAACGCGCCGCCGCCGTCGATCCACCGCATCCGCATCCTGCTGCTGCATGCCAACGGGATGGGCGGAACCATCCGCACCGTCTTCAACCTGGCCGGTTACCTGGCCGAACACCACGACGTGGAGATCGTCTCCATTCTGCGTGAGGCCGAGGAGCCGTTCTTCCCCATCGACCCCAGGGTGAAGTTCCGCTATCTCGACGACCGGCTGCGGCCCAGCGCCGACCCGCTGCGCGCGGTGCTGTCGAAGCGGCCCAGCCGGCTCATCCCACCGGAGGAGGCGGCCTACCACCGCTTCAACCTGTGGACCGACCTCAAGCTCGCCCGCTACCTCCGCTCGCTGGACGGCGGCGTGCTCATGGGCACCAGGCCTGGGCTCAACCTGGCCATGGCCCAGCTCGCCCAGCCCGGCGTCATCACCATCGGGCAGGAGCACGTGGCCCTGCGCACCCAGCCCGAGCCGGTCCAGGAACTCATCAAGTGGCGCTACCGCCGCCTCGACGCGCTGGTCACCCTGACCAAGGCCGACCTGCGCGACTACCGGGAGGCCCTGCCCAAGAAGCCCAGGCGGCTGGCGCGCATCCCCAACGCCGTCCCGCCGATGACCGGGGAGGTGGCCAAGCTCGACGCCAAGGTGGCCGTCGCGGTCGGCCGCATGACCCGCATCAAGGGCTTTCACCGGCTCATCACCGCCTGGGAGACGGTCGCCGCCGCGCACCCCGACTGGAAGCTGCGCATCTTCGGCGACGGCCCGCAGGCCGACAACCTGCGTCAGCAGGTGGTGGACGCGGGCCTGGAAGGCAAGGTCGAGCTGCCGGGGCCGACCCCGGACGTGGGCGCCGAGCTGGAGCGCTCCTCCATCTACGTGATGAGCTCCAGGCACGAGGGCTTCTCCATGACGATCCTGGAGGCGATGGCCAAGGGGCTGGCGATCGTCAGCTTCAACAGCCCGCACGGCCCCAAGGAGCTGATCACCGACGGGTTCGACGGGCTGCTGGTCAAGCCCCGCACCAACGCCAACCTGGCGGAGGCGATCATGCGGGTCATCAGCGACGAGCAGTTACGCCACGACCTGGCGGCGGGCGCGCAGGACACCGCGCAGACCTACGACGTGGCGGCGGTCGGCGAGCAGTGGGACGCGCTGCTCGAGGAGCTGCTCGCCCGGCGCAACGGCACCTGGGTCAAGAAGCCGCCCGCCCCCGCCCCCTGACCGGTTCCCGAGGTGGTCACGCGCGGTCGCGGTCCGAGCCGGTCAGCTCGACCGGCTCGGCGATGACGTCCACCAGCGCCCCGTTCCGGTACACGGTGATCGGCAGCGGACGGCCGATCGCGTCGGCGAACATCAGCCGCTGCAGGCTCTGCGCGTCGCCCACCGGGCTGCGTCCGGCACTCAACACCAGGTCGCCGGCCCGCAGCCCGGCCCGGTGCGCGGGCGAGCCCGCCACCACCTCGACGACCCGCAGCGCCCCGTCCTGCCCGGTACGCCGGCGCAGCGGCTCGGGCAGGGGCGCGGGCGAGGTCACCAGGCCGAGGAACGCGCGGCGCACCCGGCCGTCCCTGATCAGCGCCGCGATGATCGACCGGGTGGTGGCGTTCATCGGCACCGCCAGGCCCACGCCGATCCCGGCCACGGCCGTGTTGATGCCGACCACGCGGGCCCGCGAGTCGGCCAGCGCGCCGCCCGAGTTACCGGGGTTGAGCGCGGCGTCGGTCTGGATGACGTCCTCGATGAGCCGCACCGCCGCGCCGCTGCGCGCCGGCAGCGACCGGCCCAGCCCGGACACCACGCCGGCGGTGACGGAACCGGTCAGCCCGAGCGGGTTGCCCACCGCGACGACGAGCTGGCCCACGACCAGCTCGTCGCTGTCGCCCAGCGTGGCGGGGGCGGGCGTGGCCGTCTGCGCCCTGATCACCGCCAGGTCCGACAGCGGGTCGCGGCCCACCACCTGGAAGTCGCCGGACGTCCCGTCGGCGAACGCCACGGTCCCCGACCTGGACGAGCCCACCACGTGCGCGTTCGTCAGCAGGAAGCCGTCGGCGGTGAACACCACCGCCGACCCGCTGCCCCGCCCGGCCCGCACGCCGGCCACCTTCGGCAGCAGCTCCGCGGCGACGGAGGAGACCACCCGGGAATAGGCGTCAAGGGGTTCGGACATCGACCGCTCCCAGCCTTCGAGGGGATTACCTGATTACACCGTAACTCCGCGCCGAGGGCGGCGGGTGATCAGGTCAGCGCCTGGGCCAGGACCGCGCCCAGCGACGCCGCGCCCAGCCCGGCCACGATGCTGACCAGCGCGTTGGCCGCCGCCTGCAGCCGCGCCCCCTGCTCCACCAGCCGCACCGTCTCGAACCCCAGCGTCGAGTACGTCGTCAGCGCCCCGCAGAACCCGGTGCCCACCAGCGCGAGCACGCCCTCGCCCACGTCCATCCCGGCCACGAACCCGAGCACCGCCGAACCGGCCACGTTCACCGACAGCGTGCCCCACGGGAACACCGAGTCGTGCCGCGCCTGCACCGCGCGGTCGGCCAGGTAGCGCAGCGGCGCGCCGACCGCCGCGCCCAGCACGACGAGCAGGATCGTCACCGCCCCACTCCCGCCAGCCGCCTGGTCACCAGCATGCCGAGCGTGACCGCCGCCAGCGCGGCCGCCATCGTCGCCGCCAGGTACGCCAGCGCCGTCACCGGCGCCCCCGCCGCGACCACCGCGCGCGACTCCACCACGTACGTGGAGAACGTGGTGAACCCGCCCAGCACGCCCACCCCCAGGAACGGCCGCACCAGCCGATGCGCCCGGCCAACCTCCGTGATCAGCACCATCAGCACCCCGATGAGCAGGCAGCCCGACACGTTCACCCAGAACGTCGCCCACGGGAACCCGGCCGGCCGGGCCGGCCAGGCCGACTGCGCCCAGAACCGCGCCGACGCGCCCAGCGCCCCGCCCGCCGCGATCATCGCCAGCACCGGCCAGCGCGACTCCGGACGCAGCTCGGCCCGCTGCTCCGGCACATGGAGATCCACGTCGGGATCGATCGGCCGCTCCGCCATCCGCCCTCCTTGTGTCAAAAGGCTCGTGCGCGGGAATTCTCTAGACAACTGCGCACGGGTCAAGACTCGGAGGCGTGCGTGAGCACAAAGGACGCGGTCGCTCTGCTGGCCGGCGCCGTCATCGTCGTCTCACTCATCGGCAGCGCCAAGACGCCGCCCGCCGCCACGGCGGCCAGCCCGCTCGGCAACAGCGCGGGCACGCTCCCGGGTCTGGCCCCCATCATCTCCGACGCCGACAAGAGCGCCGCCCGCGACCTCATCCAGGGCCTGCGCGTCAAGGGCCGCGGCCCCAACACCGGCTACGACCGGCTCGAGTACGGCGAGAACTGGGCCGACACCGCCCGCGGCGTGCCCTACGCCCGCAACGGCTGCCGCACCCGCGACGACCTGCTGGCCCGCGACGGGCGCGACATCCGCTACCGGCCGGGCAGCACCTGCGAGGTCGTCGCCATGGAGCTGACCGACCCCTACACCGGCAGGATCATCCACTGGCGCATCGACCGCGCCGACGAGATCCAGGTCGACCACGTGGTGCCGCTCAACTACGGCTGGCGCATGGGCGCGCCCCGCTGGCCCATGTCCAAGCGGCTCGCCTTCGCCAACGACCCGCTCAACCTGCTGCCCGTCTACGGCCGGGCCAACGAGCAGAAGGACGCCTCGGGCCCGGCGAGCTGGCTGCCGCCGCAGCGCCGGGTCCGCTGCGCCTACGTCACCCGCTTCGCCCAGGTCGCGCTCAAGTACGACCTGCCGGTCACCAGGGCCGACAAGCGGGCCATGCTCGACCAGTGCCGATGACCGCGGCTGGCATGAGTCAGCGCGGGTCGGCCCAGTCGAAGCCGCGCCTGAACGTCTGCTCGGCCAGCACCCTCTGCCCGAGCTCGTTCGGGTGGAAGAAGTCCCACTTGCTCACGTGCTGCAGGGTGAACGGGAAGGAGAAGACCGCGCCGCCGTCACTGCGGCACATCGACCCCAGCCGCGCGCACGCCTCGGCCGCCTGCCGGTTGTAGGCCTGGACGCGGGCCCGCACCCGATCCCGCCTGGCCGTGTCGGCCGCCTTCACCGACACCGGGTTCGCCAGCATGGTCTGGCAGATCCTGGCCGTCGTCCAGAACGTCCGCGCCACCGGGTTCGACCTGCCCACCTGCCACAGCCGGCGCAGGTCGGGCACGCTCGCCAGGAAGACGCGCGCCCGCGGGAGCTGGGCGCGCAGTTCGCTCAGCGCCGCGTCCATCCGCCGCCGGTAGACCTCGATCGGGGTCATGTCCTTCTCCGCGCGCACGCACGCGTCCTGGGCGCCGATGAGGATCGTCACGTAGTCGGCCTTGGCCGCCACCGCCTTGCGCACCTGGCCCATCAGGTCGGCGCTGGTCGAGCCGGGCACCGCGAAGTTCAGGTTGTGCCCCTTGATCGAGCCGCCCAGCCGGGTCAGGCGCAGGTAGTGGCTGGCCACGTCCGCGTGGTCGCCGGCGGCCCAGGAGCGCGAGGTGCACGAGACGTAGAAGCCGCAGGCGTTGAACCCGGTGCTGATCGAGTCGCCGAGCGCGGCCATCACCTCGGGCACCGGCTCGGCGGCGGCGAGGGCGGGGAGGGCA
>NZ_JABCPZ010000084.1 GCF_013283785.1 Nonomuraea antri | reverse complement strand
CACCCGCCACCCCCGGCGGCACCGGATGCAGGAACGCGTCCAGCACGAACGCCCGCCGCCCCGCCACCGGGCCACCGATCGGCAACACCGCACCGACCTCCGCACCCGGCTCGATCACGTGCCAGGTCGCGTACAGCGTGGACTCGGTCGGCCCGTAGGTGTGCCGTACCCGGACCTGCGGGCAGGCGGCTCGCACCCGCTCCACCGCCGCCCGGGGGACCACGTCCCCGCCCGCGGCGACCTCGCGGAGGCCGGCGAACGACTCCGGCGCCTCCTCGGCCACCACGCGGAACGTCCCGGCGGTCAGCTGGGCCACGGTCACGCCGCCGGCCACGTACGCGGCCAGCCGTTCTCCGTCGACCGCTCCCGGTTCGGCGATCACCACCCGGGCTCCGCAGGCCAGCGGCACCCAGATGTCGTGCAGCGACGCGTCGAACGCGTGCGAGGCGTGCATGAGCACCGCGTCCTCCGGCCCGACCTCCAGCCCGGGATCGGCGGCCAGCGCCGCCACCGCGCCGTGCGGAACCGCCACCCCCTTCGGAACCCCGGTCGACCCGGAGGTGTACATCACGTACGCCAGGTCCAGCGCCCCGGGCCGGGTCAGCCCGGCCACCGGGCCGTCGTCATCACGCACGACCAGCGACTCGACACCCTCCACGCAGCCGGTGGCCTCGTCGCACAACGCCAGCGACACCCCGGAGTCGGTCAGCATGAACCGCATCCGATCCGCCGGATACGCCCGGTCCACCGGCACGTACGCCGCACCCGACCGCCAAACCCCGAGGAAGGCCACCAGCAGATCGGCCGAGCGATCCATCACCACCGCGACCCGATCCCCGCGACCCACCCCACGCGCCGCCAGCACCCCGGCCAACCGGCCCGCCCGCGCCCACAACTCCCCATACGTCAGCGAACCCCCACGCCAGGCCACCGCCACCGCACCCGGCGCCCGGGCCACCCGATCCTCGATCAACTCCACGACCGAGCCCGGCCCCGCGGCACGGCTCTCCGAACCGTCGCCGGTAGCGGTCATCGCCTCCACCCGGCCCACCGGGGTCCGCGGATCCGTCACCAGGTGCTCCAGGACCTGGACGAGCTCGCCGAGTGCGCCGCGCGCGACGGGTTCGTCGATCGCGGCGGGCCGGTACTGCACCTGGAACTCCAGGGATTCCCCGGGCAGGACGGTCAACGTCAGCGGGTACGGCGTGGCCTGGTCGACGTCGAGCAGGGTGAACCTCGGCGAGCCTGCGGGAGCCGGCTCCTCCCGCATGCCGGCGTAGTTCTCGAAGACCACCAGCGTGTCGATGGTGACTCCGGTCACCCGCTGCACCTCCGCGAGGCCGAGGTGATGGTGGGGCGACAGCGCCTGTTGCCGTTCCTGCAGCTCGGCCAGGAGGTCCAGGAACGGGCGCGCGCCACGCAGCCGCACCCGGACCGGCACGGTGGTGACGAACATCCCCACCATCCGCTCCACGCCGGGCAGCTCCGGCGGGCGTCCCGACACCGCCGTGCCGAACACCACGTCCGTCCGCCCGGACAGCCGCGCCAGCACCAGTGCCCACGCGCCCTGTACCAGGGTGTTCAGCGTCAGCCCGCACGTACGGGAGAGTTCGGTGAGCGCCGCGGTCCGCTCGGCGGTGAGCCGTACCACCGTCTGCGCGGGCGGCTCCGTCTGCCGTTCGTCCGAGCCGCCGCCGCCCCATGGGGAGCCCGAGGAGTCGAAGCCCGCCAGCTCGGCCCGCCACGCCGCCCTGGCCGCCGCCTTGTCCTGACGGCCCAGCCAGGCCAGGTGGTCGCGGAACGACACGGCCGGCGCCAAGACCCCGGCATCGCCGCCGGCCGCGTAGACGGCCCGCAGTTCCGCCTGCAGGATGCCCTTCGACCAGCCGTCCATCAGCAGGTGGTGTCCGGTCGTCACCAGGATGTGGCGGTCGTCCGCGAGCTTGATCAGCAGGAGGCGCAGCAGCGGCGGCACCTCCAGGTCGAAGCCCGCGCTCCGCTCCTTCTCCGCGAGCGCCGCCACGTCGGCGCGCGCGGCCTCCTCCGGCAGCTCGGACAGGTCCCGCTCGCTCCACTGCAGCTCGGCCTCCCGCAGGATGAGCTGCGCGGGGACGCCCGACTTGCCGCGGTGGAAGCAGGCCCGCAGCGCCGCGTGCCTGGTGAGCAGGGCCTGCCAGGAGGTGCGCAGCAGGGCCGCGTCGAGCGTTCCTTCGATGAGCTGGGACTGCTGGATGACGTAGATGTCGGGAGCGGTGCCCGGCACGGCGTGCGAGGTCCGCACGCTGTCGAAGAGCATGCCTTCCTGCATCGGTGTCAGCGGCCAGACCTCGGCCAGAGCCGGCCCGGCGACCTGTGATGACGCGGCCATCGACTTCCCCCTTAACAGCACAGTCGAGCGGTCAAGCACCGCAAAATTACGAATTTCCCTACAAAACCGTCAAGAATTGTCCAGTTACCCACAGTCACCCCGTCCAACTGTGGATGTCGCCCGGTTGGGCACCCCGCCCCCGGGATCAGGCGTCGCCGGTCAGCCGTGCCGCGATCGACTCGAACTCGTGCACGTCGTCCTGGTCGAGGGGGATGAGGTCGAAGTCGGAGGCGGACCTGCCGCCGGCGTCCGGCGCCCGCGTGTGGTCGGCGAGACCGGACAGCAGGTCGAGCCAGGTACGGACGAATGCCTCGACCTCGTCCTCGCCGACGAGCCGGCCGGCCCAGTTCAGCACGAGGTCGAACTCCGGCCCGTCCCGCACGATCACGTTGGCCTCGATCGCATGCTGCAGCGGCGTCTCCGGATCCATCGACCCGCCGATGCCGCCGATCATCCGCCAGGGCGCCGAGCCGTCCGAGCCGCTGAACCTGCCCAGGTAGTTGAAGCCGATCCGGGGCGCAGGCAGGGCGGCCAGCACCGGCGCGGTCCCGGGGTTGAGATGGCGCAGCAGCCCGTACCCCAGCCCATCGCCGGGTACGGCCCGCGCCTGCTCCTTGACCTGCAGCAGCAACTGCCCGGCGGCGCGGCCACCGGCCACGGCCTCGTCCAGGTCGACATCGGTCAGCGACAGCCGCACCGGATGAACGCTGGTGAACCAGCCGACCGTCCGCGACAGATCCGTTCCTGGCGTGAACGGCCGCCTGCCGTGCCCCTCCACGTCCAGCAGCACGGACGACGTCCCCCAGTGCCGGGCCACCGCTCCGGCGAACGTGGCCAGCAGCACCTCGTGGATCCCGCAGTGGAACAGCGCCGGCGCGCGATCGGCCAGCCGTGCCGCCCGCTCCCCCGAGAGTGTCCACGATCGCGACCGCATGGTCGCCCCGGTGTCCTGCACCCGGTCCGGCTCGTCCAGGGGCGGCGCCGGGTGGTCGAGGACGGCCCGCCACGACTCCAGCTCCCCCGCCCGCGCCGGGCCGCCCGCCTCCCGCGTCAGCAGGGTGGACCAGCTCAGGAAGGACGTGGTCGCCGGTTCGAGCACCGGTTCCCGGCCGGCCGCGGCCGCTTCGCAGGCCGCCGCCAGGTCCGGGACCAGGATGCGCCAGGACACCCCGTCGATCACCAGATGGTGGGCCACCAGCACCAGCCTGCCCGGCTGAGCGGGCCCGCCCGCCACCCACACGACTTGGAACATCCGGCCGAGCTTCGGGGCCAGCCGATCGCGGGCTTCCGCCACGGCTTGCGCCGTCCTGGCGTCGAGGTCTCCGCCGGCCTCGATCCGGGTGACGAGGTCGGCCGCGTCGACGGCGCCGGTGTCGGGGACCGCCAGGCGACCGTCCGCCGCCGAGGCCCGCAGCATGCCGTGCGTCGCCAGCACCGCCTCCACCGCTCGGGTCAGCACCGGCAGGGTCAGGTCCGCGGGAGCGGCGAGCACCACCCACTGCGCGAACCACGTGCCCAGCGCGCCGTCGCCGAACGCCCGGATCACCGGGGTCGGCGGGATCTCACCGACGCCGGCGTCGACCCCGGAGGCGGCCGCCGGCTCGGCGGCCGGGGCCGTGGACGGGTCGCTGTCGATCAACCGTGCCAGGCGTTCCGGGGTCTTCTCGGTGAAGACCTGCGCCGCGGTGAAGCGGAGACCCTCGCTGCGGGCCCGCGCCGTGAGCTGCATCGTGGTGATCGAATCACCGCCGAGTTCGAGGAAGCCGTCCTCCGGGCCCACCCTGGGCAGGCCGAGGACTTCGGCGAACAGCCGGCACAGGAGCCGTTCGAGCGCGGTGGCGGGCTCGCGGCCGGAGGCCGGCCCGGCCAGGTCCGGTGCGGGGAGCGCGTCTCGGTCCACCTTGCCGCTGGGCGTCCTGGGCAGCTCCGCCAGCACGACGATCGCCGTCGGGATCATGAATTCGGGGAGTCGGCCGGCCGCGTGCTCGCGCAGGAGCCGGGGGTCCTGCCCCGCTTCGCGCGGGACGACATAGCCGATGACGTGCCGCCTGCCGGGCTGGACCTCCCGCACCGTCACCACGGCCTCGCCGACGGACTCGTGGCTCATCAGCACGGCCTCGATCTCGCCGAGCTCCACCCGGTGCCCGCGCACCTTGACCTGGCCGTCGGCCCGGCCCGCGTGCATCAGCTCCCCCGACGGGGTCCAGTAGGCCAGGTCCCCGGTCCGGTACATCCGCTCGCCGGCCGCCGCGGGGAGCGAGCCGGGCACCGCCACGAAACGCTCCGCCGTCAGGGCGGCGCGCTCCCGGTAGCCCCGGGCGAGGCCGCTCCCGGCCAGGTACAGCTCACCGGTGATCCCGGCGGGCAACGGCCGCAGGAACGCGTCGAGCACGTACGCGCGGCAGCCCGGGATCGGGCGGCCGATCGGCGGCGCGGGCGCGCCGGTCAGCGCGCCGGTGACGGTGGAGGTGACGGTCGCCTCGGTCACGCCGTACTCGTTGACCAGCTCGACCCTGGACGACCACCAGCGCAGCGCGGTGTCGCTCGCGCCCTCCCCGCCGATCACCAGAACCCGCAGCTCAGGGATGTCCCGGTCCGGGAGCTGCGCCAGCAGACCGGCCACCATGATCGCGTGCGTGACCCGGTGGTCCCGCATCAGGTCGGCGAGCTCGTCCCCGGAGAACCGGCCGGCCGGCCCGAGCACGAGGGTCGCACCGGCGCACAGCGTCGGCCAGATGTCGCCCATCGCGACGTCGAAGCTCGGCGACGAGAGCTGCAGCACCCGGCTCGACGCGTCGAGCCGGTACCTGTCCCGGCGGAAGGCGATGAACCGGGACAGGCTCGCGTGCGACACGGTGACCCCCTTCGGGGCTCCCGTCGACCCGGAGGTGTAGATGACGTAGGCCGCGTTCCCGCCGTCCACCCGCGGCAGCGGCCCGTCCCAGGCGGGCCCGCTCGGGTCGATCCCGACGGCCTGGCACCCGGCCGGCACCACGTCCCTCGTCTCCGGGGTGCACAGCACCAGCGCCACGTCGGCCAGCATGTCCGCCACCCGCCGCGCCGGATACTCCGGATCAACCGGGACGAAGGCGCCGCCCGCCAGCGACACGGCGAGCAGGCCGACCACCAGCTCGGGCGACCGTTTGGCGACCACGCCCACCGGGCACTCCGGCCCCACTCCGCGCGCCACCAGGTTCCTCGCCAGCGCCGTCGCCCGATCCCACAGCTCGGCGTAGGTCAGCTCGCCGTCCTGGCCCGTCACGGCCACCGCATCGGGGTCGCGCCGCACCGCCCGTCCGACCAGCACCGGCAGCGACGGCGCCGCCACCGGCTCGTCGAGCGGCTGGTCGAGCGGCTGCGCCGCGGGCAGGCCGAGCCTGCCGACCAGGGGCTCGGCCACGATGCCGGCCAGCACGCCGAGCAGCTGCTCCAGCAGGGACCCGGCGACACCGGCGTCGAACGCCCCCTCACGGTAGGCGAGCCGCAGCGTCAGCTCCGCACCCGGCACGACGCCGATGGTCAGCGGGTAGTGGGTCGCCTCGACCGTGCCCAGGTACCGGTAGCCGCCGGCGAAGTCGCGCGGGTAGTTCTCCATGACCAGCAGGGTGTCCAGGCCCGCGGCCGGCCCGGCCGCCCGCTGTATCTCGGCCAGCCCCAGGTGCTGGTGGGGCATCAGGTTCGCCTGCCGTCCCGCCAGCTCCGCGAGCATCTCGCCGACCGGCTGACCGCCGCGCAGCCGTACCCGGACCGGCACGGTGTTCATCATCAGCCCGAGCATCCCCTCCACGCCGGGAAGCTCGGGCGGGCGGATGGCCGCCACCGTGCCGAAGACGACGTCGTTCCGGCCGGCCAGCCGGGACAGGACGATCCCCCAGGCGCCTTGCATGATCACGCCGAGGGTGAGCCCACGGGCGCGGGCGAAGTCCAGCAGCGCCGTGTGGAGTGCCGCGGGGACGACCGTGTCGCGGTACACGCTCTCGCCGCCGGGGGCGCCGGTGCCGGCCAGGGTGGGCTCGTCCAGGCCGGACAGCTCGGCGCGCCAGGCCTCGCGCGCGGCGTCGGCGTCCCGGCCGGCCAGCCAGGCGAGATACTCGCGGTAGGAGGTCACCGGGCCGAGCCCGGAGGCGTCGCCGCCCGCCGCGTACACCTCGGCCGCCTCGTTGAGCACGCCCGCGACCGACCAGCCGTCGGTGACGATGTGATGGTGCACGACGAGCAGCCGACGCAGGTCCGCCCGCAGCCGGATCAGCACCAGCCGGGTCAGCGGCGCCTTCGCCAGGTCCAGCAGCTCCGCCTGCTCCCCGGCGATCACCTCGGCCACCGCGGCCTCCTGGTCGGGCACGTGGCTCAGATCCACCTCGCGCCAGTCGAGGTCCACAGCGCCCGCGACGGCCTGGACGGCCCTGCCCGACGCCAGGCGGTGGAAGGACACCCGCAGCGCCGCGTGCCGCGCGAAGACCTCGGCCCACGACGTGCGCAGCCGCGGCACGTCGACGGGCCCGGGCAGCTCCACGATCCACTGGCCCTGGTAGGCGTCGGAGCTCTCGGCGTGGAACAGCAGGCCCTCCTGCAGCGGTGACAGCGGCCAGACCTCGGCCAGGCCGGGGGCGGCCGCCGCCAGCTCCGCCGACTCCGCCGCGGACAGCTCGATCAGCCGCCGCGTCCCTGCCGGGGCCGCCTTCCCGCGCTCGGCGACGGCGGCCAGTCTCCGCGCCGTCCCCTCCGTCAGCACCTGGGCCGGCGTCACCATCAGGCCGTGCCCGGCCGCCCGCGCCGCGACGCGCATGGCCAGGATCGAGTCGCCGCCCAGTTCGAGGAAGCGGTCGCCGGCCGCGATCCCGGGCACCCCGAGGACCTCGGAGAACAGCTCGCGGAAGACCCGCTCGGCGTCCGGGTCCGCCGCCGGTGCGGCCGCGTCACTGCCGGGGGCGGCGGGCTCGGGCAGCGCCTGCCGGTCGATCACCGCCACGGGCATGATCACGGTGGGGACCAGGTGGTCGGGCAGCACTTCGGACAGTCGCTCGCGCAGCCGTACCGGATCAAGCGGCGCGTGCGCGACCACATAGCCGATCAGGCGGCCCTCGCGCACTGCCACGGCGGCCTCCCGTACCCCGGGTTGTGCCGCCAGCACCCCCTCGATCTCGTCCACGGGCATCGCGTTCATCGGCTCTCCTCCAGTGCCACCGCCTGGCGTTTCGCCACCCCGTTCCCGTTCAGCTGGGTGTGGTACAGCCCGGCGTAGAGACCGCCGGCCCGCAGCAGTTCCTCGTGCGTGCCACGCTCGCGGACCCCGCCGTCGTCGATGACGAGGATCTGGTCGGCCTCGCGGACGGTGGAGAGCCGATGCGCGATCACCAGCGCGGTACGGCTCCGCAGCGCGGCCACCAGGGCACGCTGGACCGCCGCCTCGGACTCCGAGTCCAGATGCGCGGTGGCCTCGTCGAGCACGACCACCGACGGCGACTTGAGCAGCAGCCGGGCGATGGCCAGCCGCTGCTTCTCCCCGCCCGACATGCGGTATCCCCGGTCGCCGACCACGGTGTCCAGCCCGCGCGGCAGAGCCTTGATCACATCCCAGATCTGCGCGCGCTCGCAGGCCTCGACCAGTTCCTCCTCGGTCGCGTCCGGCCGGGCGTAGCGGAGGTTCTCCCTGATGGTGTCGTGGAACAAGTAGGAGTCCTGCGAGACGACGCCGACCGTGCGGCGCAGCGATTCGAAGGTCAGGTCACGGACGTCGTGGCCGCCGAGGCGAACGGCGCCCGACGTCGGGTCGTACAACCGGGACACCAGGTGCGTCAGCGTGGTCTTGCCCGCGCCGGAGGGGCCGACCAGGGCGGTGACCGTACCGGCGGGAACCCGGAAGCCGACCCCGCGCAGCACCTCCGGGCTGTCGTCCGCGCGCTCGGCGAGGGCGTGCTCGTTCGTTTCGAGCGACTCCAGGGAGACCTCGTCGGCGCGGGGGTAGCGGAAGGACACGTCCTCGAACTCGATGTCCGGTGCCGGACCCGAGTCGGGCAGCGCGACCGCGTCGGGGCGTTCGGTGATCAACGGCTTCAGGTCGAGCAGCTCGAACACCCGGTCGAAGCTGACCAGCACGTTCAGCGCGCCCGCCTGCATGCCGGAGAGCTGGGTGATCGGGCCGAAGAGCCGGCTCAGCAGGAGGGCGAGCGCCACCAGCGTGCCGAGCTGGAAGACCCCGTCCAGCACCAGCCCGCCGCCGACGCCGTAGACGACCGCGGTGGCGAGCGAGGCCAGCAGCGCCATGATGATGAACGCGAGGCGGCCGTAGACCGTGACGACGACCCCGATCCTGCGGATCCGCTCGGCCCGGTCCGTGTAGTCGGCCAGTTCCTCGGCGGGCCGGCCGAAGAGCTTGGCGAGCATCGCGCCCTGCACGTTGAACCGCTCGTGGATCAGCCCGGCCAGGCCGCTCTGCAGCTCCATCTGCCGCCGCTGGTGGCGTTGCAGCCGCCGGCCCACGTAGGCCCACGGCACCAGGAAGATCGGGATGAGCACCAGGGCGGCGACCGCGACCAGCCAGGACAGGTAGAACAGCTCGGCCACCACGAGCACCACCGTGACCACGGCGGTCGCCGACATGAGCACCTGGGTGAACGCGTGCTGGGCGACGACGATGTCGGTGTGCATCCGGCTGGACAGCACTCCGGGCTGGGTGCGGGTGAAGAAGGCCAGCGGCAGCCGCTGCACGTGGTCGTGGGCCTGGACCCGCAGGTCGTGGCTGACCCCCTGGCCGATCCTGCCGGAGATCCGGCTCAGCACGAGCTGCGCCAGCGCCTCGATCAGGGCGAGCCCCGCGACCGCGCCGGCCAGCCGGGTCACCGTCGCCATGTCGTTGTTCAGGATCCCGTCGTCCACGATCGCCTTCAGCAACAGCGGCGTCGCGACGATGATCATCGCCTCCACGACGGCGACGAGGCCGAACGCGGCGATCGGCCCGCCGTAGGGCCGCAGGTAGGCAAGCGTCCGGCGCGCCGTTCCCGGGCGGATCCGGGCGGTGCCGGCGTCGTCGCCGCCACGCACCATCACCCCCCCTGGACCCGCCGTCATCATGACCTGTCCCATGTCTCTCCCAGGGCCGGTTTATCTCGCGCGGTCCATCGTCCCCGGCGGCGCATTCTGTCCACGAGTGGTCCAACCGCACGCGAAGTTCACTTGGACACCGCCGCCGCGCGCCGTTAGCCCCCGGCCCCTACGATGGGAGAGATGCTGGCCTCCCTGCGGTTCGTCACCTCCCCCCGGACGGTCCGGCTGCGGCTGACCCTGCTGTACGGAGTGCTGTTCGCCGCCTCGGGCGCGGTGCTGCTCACCATCACCTTCCTGCTGGTGTGGAACTCCCGGCGCAACGCCACGGCGCTGCGCTACGGCACCCTGGAGCCCGGCCTGCCCGCGCCCACCCCGTCACTCACCGTCGCCGAGCAGGCCCGCGATTACGTCCAGCGGCAGAACGAGGCCCTCATCCAGGACCTGCTGATCCAGTCGGTGTTCGCGCTCGCCATCATGACGATCATCTCGTTCGCGATCGGCTGGCTGATCTCCGGCCGGGTCCTGCGGCCGCTCCGCACGATGAACGACACGATCAGGCGGATCTCCGCGCGGAACATCCATGAACGGCTCGCCCTGGAAGGGCCCCGCGACGAGCTGCGGAATCTGGCCGACACCGTCGACGGGCTGCTCAGCAGGCTGCACGCCGCACTCGACGCGCACAAGCATTTCGTCGCCAACGCGGCGCACGAGCTGCGCACGCCGCTCACCGTGGAGCACGCGCTGCTGGAGGAGGCCCTGCTCGATCCCGGCGCCGACGCCGACACCCTGCGCTCCACCATGGGCACGCTGCTGACCATCAGCGAGCAGCAGGGGCGCCTGCTGGAGTCGTTGCTCACCCTGGCCGAGAGCGAGGGCGGGCTCGTCCACCGGCAGCCGGTCGATCTGGCGACGGTCACCGACCGGGTGGTCCGCGCGACCTCCACCGGTGACCTGCTGCTGCAGTCCACGCTCTCCTCCGCCCTGGCTTCTGGCGACCCGGCGTTGATCGAACGCCTCGTGGCGAACCTGGTCGACAACGCGGTGCGCTACAACGTGGCGGGCGGCCGGGTCGAGATCGTCACCGAGGTCACGGAGGGCTGGGCCGTCGTCTCGGTGCTGAACACCGGGCCGGTGATCCCGCCCGACCAGCTGGAACGTCTGCTCGAACCCTTCCAGCGGCTGGATCGCACCGTACGCAGCAACGGGCACCACGGGCTGGGCCTGTCGATCGTCCGCGCCATCGCCGCCGCGCACGACGCCCTGCTCTCCGCGCGGGCCAGGCCCGACGGCGGGTTGTCGGTGCGTGTCGCCTTCCCCCTCGCGGCCGGCCTGGCCCCGCGGAAGGAGCCTTGACGGGCCCGAGCCGGTCACACCGTGCGGAGTGCGGCGGTCGGCGACATCCGGGCCGCGCGGAGGGCCGGCAGCAGCCCGGAGAACGCACCGATGAGCAGCGCGGCGGCGATACCGCCCGCCCACGCCTGCACGGGGACGACGACGTCCCAGCCCCTGCCGGTCGCGTAGACCACGGTGGCCAGCGCGCCCGCGCCCACGCCGGCGACTCCGCCGAGTGCCGCGAGCAGGACCGCCTCACCGAGGAACTGCATGCGGATCTGCCCCTTCGTGGCGCCGAGTGCGCGGCGCAGGCCGATCTCCGAGCGGCGTTCGAGCACTGAGATGATCATGATGTTGGCGACGCCGACGGCGCCCACCACCAGTGCCACGGCCCCGAGGCCGAGGAAGAGGCTGTTGAAGGCTCCTTCGGCCGCGGCCCGGGCGGTCAGCGCGTCGGACGGCTGGCTGACGTTCACCTCGTTGGCGGCCTGGGGATTGGCGGTCCGCGCCAGCGCGGCCTGGACCTCCTCGACGTGATCGGTGGCCGTGCGGACGTAGAGCGTGGTGGGCGGGCCGTGCGTCGCCTCGCCGCCGGAGACGCTCACGTGTCCCAGATACTTGCCCGCCGCCGGGTAGCCGATCAGCACGCTCACGTCGATCTCCGGGGCCAGCGTGGCCGGCTGCAGAATGCCCGCGATGTGGAACCACTGGCCGCCGGCCCAGATGCGCAGGCCCGGATGGACGCGGTCGATCCCCAGCCGCTGCGCCGCCACCGACCCCAGCACCGCGACGGGGCCCTCGGCGGTGCCCGCGTTGAGCCAGCTCCCCCGATCCACGCCGATGGTCAGGACCGAGGGCAGGTTGAGGCTGGCGGCCCGGATCTGCAGGGCCCCGGTGTTGGCCGGGGGGACCATGGGGCTCCGGTACACCTTGGCGTCCTTGATCAACCCCACGTGCCCGACCTGCTGGGCGTGGGGGATGTGCGACACCCGCGCGGGCGCCTCAAGCGGCAGGTTCGCGTTCTGGCCGCCGAAGGTGCGTCCGGCCTCGGCCTTGAGCAGGTTGGTCCCGAGCCGGTCGATCTCCGCGAGGAGTCCCGCCTGCGAGGAGGAGGACAGGCCCAGAACTCCGACGATGGCGGCGGTGCCGATGGCGATTCCCAGCGCCGACAGGGCGGCACGCAGCGGCCGGGTGCGCAGCCCCACGTTGGCGATGCGCGCGCTGTCGCGGAAGGACAGCCGGGCCCTGCGGCCGACGCCTGGGCGTTCGTGCGTAGCCGTGCTCATCCGACCCCGTCCTGTTCGTACCGCTCCACCGCTTCGTACCGCTCCACCGCTTCATGCCGCTCCACCGCTTCATGCCGCTTCACCGCCGAGTCGTAGATCACTTGGCCGTCGCGCATCCGTATCTGGCGCGGCAGGGCGGCGGCGAGCTCCATGTCGTGCGTGACCACGATGATCGTCGCCCCGTCGGCATGCAGCTCGTGCAGGAGCTCCACGATCGACGTGCCGGTGACGCTGTCCAGGTTGCCGGTCGGCTCGTCGGCCAGGACGATCGCCGGCCGGCCGATCAGGGCGCGGGCGATGGCCACCCGCTGCCGTTCACCGCCGGAGAGCTTGGGCGGCCGGAAACCCGACCGGTGCGCCAGGCCGACCCTCTCGAGCGACTCCTCGGCACGCGCACGGCGCTCGGCCAGGCCCGCCCCGGTGTACAGCAGCCCGTCGGCGACGTTCTCCAGCACGGTGGCGTACTCGGCGAGGAAGAACTGCTGGAAGACGAAGCCGATGCGGTGCGCTCGCAGGAGGGACAGATCGGTGTCGGTCAGTCCGGCGACGTCGACGCCGTCGATCCGCACCGTGCCACCGCTGGGCCGCTCCAGCGTCCCCATCACGTGGAGCAGCGTGGACTTGCCCGAGCCGGACGGGCCGACGATCGCCGTCAGCTCGCCGCGGCGCACGGTGAAGCTCACCCCGCGCAGTGCGGGCACCGGCGGCTGCTCACCGTAGACCTTGGTGACCTCATCGAGCTCCAGGACCTTGTCCCGGTGCGCCGCCGTGACGGAGTTCCGCGCGGCGGGTTCGGCGGAGCGCCTCATATCGACGGCACCACCACTCTGTCGCCCGCGGCGAGGGCCCCCGTCACCTGGACACGCCCGGTGACGTTGTCGAACAGGCCGAGCTCCACGGGGACGATCTCCCGCCGCCCGTCGGCGCGCACCCGCTCCACCGCGAACCCGCCGGCGGCCCTGCCGATCACCGAGGTCACCGGCACGATCAGCGCGTCCTTCACGCCGCCGACCGTGATCTCCACCCGGACGGGGGCGTTGTCCAGCTTGCGCACGTCCTGCGGCCGGTCCAGGTCGACGAGGACCGGGATCGTGGTCTCGGTGGTTCCGGCCCCCGCGCCCTCCCCCCGCCTGGCGACCGCGCCGACCCAGATGACCTCGCCCGGGGTCGTCGTGTTGTCCGGCAGGGTGATCTGAACGCGATCCCCCACCTCGACCAGGCTCTGCTGGGCGGCGTTGAGATCCACGCCGACCTGGCGCTCCGCCAGCGACGCCTGCACGACCTCGGCGCCGACGCGGGCCCGGGTGCCGAGCCTGCCGGCGACCCCGATCACCCTGATGGAGACGGGCATGAAGACCGCGTCGCCCAGGGGGAGCTCGCCGGTCACCGGCATCCCGCGCTGCTTCTGCAGCTTCCGCAGCGCCCGCGCCGTCTTCGCGGTGAAGCGGTCTCCGCTCACCTTCAGGTTCTGGTTGAGCTGCCGGACGTCCTTGCCCTTCGCGCCGGCCGACAGGTCGCGATAGGCCGGGGTGTCGCCGCACAGCAGCAGCACCGGCTGGTCGTCGACGCGGTAGAACGTCTCCCCGCAGCCGACCTGGTCACCCTCCTGCGGTAACCGGGTGTAGATCCCGCTCGCCTGGTTGACCGCGGAGTACGGCGAGCCGTCGGGACGCTTGCGGTATCCGAGCGTCCCGTCGTCGGTGATCTGGGAGTCGAGCCGCCCCTTCGTCACCGCCGCCGTCTCCGGTGGGCGGGGCTGCGCGCTCGACGCGGTGCCGCCGGAATAGGTCAGCAGGACCGCCCCCGTGGCGACGGTGGCCGCGACGCCGGCCGCCAGACCGGTGATGACCCGGGATCTGCGCATCACTGCCCGCCGATGAGCCCGCCGGGGTTGAGCTCGCGGCAGGCTTCAGCCGCGGCCTTGTACTCCCGCGAGTTCCGGTCGACGTCCCCGCTCAGCAGCGCGCCGCCCTGCGGGTCGGGGAAGTCCGGGACGCCGTTCTTCCGCATGCACTCGGCGTACTTGATCATTTTCTGCTGCTGTTCGCCGGAGAGCTGACCGCCGCCGCCCAGGAACCCGGCGGGCTGCAGATCCTTGCACTTGTCCAGGGCCGTCTTCCACTGCGGCGAGCTGGGGTCCAGCACGGTGCCGCTCCTGAAGTTGGTGTTGAACTGACCGTCGACCGGGTCGGGGAAGTCCTTGAGCCCGTTGCCGCGCATGCACTCGGCGAACTTCACCGCCTTCGCCTGCACGTCCCCGGCCTGGTCTCCGCTGCCGGCGTTGCCGTTGCCGGAACCCTCGGGGTCCGGCCCGCTCGCGCAGCCCGCGACGATCAGCCCGACCGCCGCCAGTGTCATGATTGCCTTCCGCATGGCGCCTTTCTCCTGTCCGGTGAACCTCTCGGCACTTGTCTACGGGAGGGGCGGTGACAGGGACGTCAGGCGTCTTGTGACCGTGGTGTGACGCACCACCGGCCACCAGGCCGCGCGGCGATCAGATCCGGTAGCCCACGCGGGGCACGGTCTCGATCAACGGGGGCGGCCCCAGCTTCGACCGAAGCCGGTTGATCGTCGCCTTGACGGTGGTGGTGAACGGGTCGGCCTCCTCGTCCCACACCCGTTCCAGCAGCTCCTCGGCAGGGACGACGCGACCTCCGGCGGCGAGCAGATACTCCAGCACGGCCAGTTCCTTCGGCGCCAGCGGCAGCCGCATGCCGGCTCTCGTCGCCACCCGCCCGGCCGGGTCGAGCCGCAGATCGCCGTGGACCAGGATGGGTGGCGTGGGCGGCTGCGCGCGCCTGCCCAGCGCGCGGATCCGGGCCACGAGCTCGGCGAAGGCGAAGGGCTTGGGCAGGTAGTCGTCGGCGCCGAGGCTCAGGCCGGCGACCCGGTCGGCGATCGTGCCCGAGGCGGTGAGCATCAGCACCCGCGTCCGCCGGGCCCCCGCGGCGAGCTCGCCGCACAGGTCGTCACCGTGCATGCCGGGGATGTCCCGGTCCAGGACCACCACGTCGTAGTCCACCACGAAGAGCCGCTCGTGCGCGTCGTCGCCGTCGTAGCTGACGTCGACGGCCATGCCCTCCCGGCGCAGCACCCTGGCCACGGAATCGGCCAGCTCGACCTGATCTTCCACCACGAGCACACGCATACCGCTCTATCCTGCCCCGACCTCAGTCACAACCGGGTCACAGTGTCCCGGCCACAGCTCCGACACGTACCAACCGTGGAACTGCAGCGCCTCGGTCAGGCGCTCGGCGTCCCGCGGCCGTACGGAGATCTCGGCCACGGCGACGGGCAGACCCGGCGAGTGCTCGAGTCGGACGTCCTCGATGTTGACCTCGGCGAGCCCGGAGGCGTTGAACAGCCGGCCGAGCTCGCCGGGCCGGTCCTGCAGGACCACCTGGAGCACGGCGTAGTCGCGGGCGGGCCCACCGTGCTTGCCGGGGATCCTGGCTCGCCCCGAGATCCCCCTCCGCAGCAGGTCCGTGATCACGTCCAACTGGCCGATGCGCAGCGCGGTCGCCGCACGGGTGAGGTCCCTGGCGATTCCGGCGACCTCGTCGGCGACCGGGAGTGCGTTCCCGGCCAGGATCGCCCGCCACAATCGCACGTCGCCGCCCGCGATCCGGGTCACGTCGCGCAGCCCCTGGCCGGCCAGCTCCAGCGCGACGGGCCTTTCCCGGAGATGATCGGGCTCGTGCCCGTCCGCCCGCTCCAGCGCCGCCGCCACGGCCGCGGCCACGACGTGCGGGGCGTGCGACACCAGGGCGACCGCGTCGTCGTGCTCCCGTGCTCCGACGTCGATCTCCTGGCCTCCGCAGAGTGAGATCAGCTCGCGCGCCAGCCGGACGGACTCGACGGAGGTCTCCGGCCCCGGGCAGAGCGCCCAGGGACGGCCAAGGAAGAGGTCGACGCGGGCGGCGGTGGGGCCGGAGCGCTCCCGCCCGGCCAGCGGATGACCTGGGACGAATGTGGTCATGTCACACCCGAGCCGGGCCGCCGCGGCCGTCGGCTCGGCCTTGACGCTGGCCACGTCGGTGTACGCGCGGGCGGCGCCCCGCTTCTGCAGATCGGCCAGGACCTCGGCGATCAGGTCCGGCGGCACCGCGAGCACCCCGAGGTCGGCGGGCTCACCCTGCCACGGCTGACCGGCGCCGAGTTCGCGCGCGAGCCGCACGGCGTCCTCGTCCACGTCGGAGAGCGCGACCGTCACGCCGCGGCTGCGCAGGGCGAGCGCGATCGAGGTGCCGATGAGACCCACCCCGACGACGAGCACTGTGGATAGTTTCCGCATGAGCACCACGATCTTGGTCAAGGGGCTTCAAGGAAGACGAGCGGCTTCGCTGGGGGATGTGGACTCCTTGATAGTGCACGCCTGGAAGCGGCGTCGAGCCTGTCCACCCTCGGTGTCCGTGGACGAGACTCGCCGGAAACCAGGAAACCCCGGCTCACCGAGCTGGATCGAGAGTTCTTCGGAGCTACCTGGTGCCCCGCGCCCTGGTGGCATGACTCCGGCCGGCTTTCCGAAGCTGAAGCGTCTCCCGCACGGCGACCTCCCGAGCCGTCCGCGCGAACTCCACCAGAAACCGCAGCTGCTCCTCCTCGAACCGGGCGATCTCCTCGGTGAGGAACCGGGCCATGGGCTCGTAGAGAGCCGCCAGTTCCTCGGCCCGATCGGGCAGCGGGCGAATGACGACCCGCCGCCGGTCATCCGGGTGCGGCTCCCGGCGCACGAACCGGTTCTCCTCCATCCGGTCGAGCATCTTGGTGACCGCCCCGGTCGTCATCCCCATCCGCTCGGCCAGCGCGGTGGGTGTGTCAGCCTCTCCGGTGCCGACCAGATTCAGGCAGTGCAGATCACCCGGCGGCACCCCCAGCTGATCGGCGACCGCGTTCTGGAACAGCGTGGTCGCACTGACGAACCGCGGAATCTCAGCGAGTGCCGCCGCGACGAGATCTGTTGACATGCCCGACCCTCGCCTCGGATCGACGGTGTTCGAAGCCCACCACGACACCGCGCACGGGGTCGGCGCGACGATGGGCCTGTCCACCAACGGCCTGGCCGCGCTCCAGGCCCTCGACGCCCACCTGCCGGTACGGCACGCCGGATTCCCCGTTCCGCGCGGAGTCCTGTGGCTGGGCAACGGCCGCAGGCTCGGGGAGGATGTCCGGGAGCCGTTACCGGACGGGACGACAGCCATCCAGCTCCTGCGCTCCGATCTGTACGGCACGCTGCGCGAACTGGCGGCCGAGCGCGGGATCCGGACAGTGCACGGCAAACGCCTCGCCAGGATCACGCACGGCCGCGATCACGTGATGGCCCACTTCGCCGACGGCAGCCGAGAAGCCGGGGACGTGCTCATCGGCGCCGATGGCATGCACTCGGTGACCAGGGCCGAGATTGACCCGAAGGCCCCTCGCCCCCGCTACTCGGGCATCTTCGGCACCGGCGGATTCGCCCGCGACATCGAGGTGGACGCCGAGCCGGGCGATTTCCACATGGTGTTCGGCAAGAAGGCCTTCTTCGGCTACACCGTCCGGGACGACGGCTGCGTCTGGTGGTTCGTCAACATCCCGGCGTCGAAAGAGCCCGACCCGGCCGCGCCGGCCGCCGTCAGTGACAGCGAATGGCACGCTCGCCTGCAGGCGCTCCACGCTCGCGACGCTTCACCGGCGAGCCGCATCATCGGCGCCACGCCGCCCGCCTACCAGTGGTTCGTCTCGCATCAGATGGCGGCGCCGCGCGTATGGTCCCGTGGGCGTGCCGTGCTGATCGGAGACGCCTGTCATGTCACCTCGCCCAGCTCCGGCCAGGGGGCGTCGATGGCGATCGAGGACGCCGTCGAGCTCGCCCGGTGCCTGCGGGACCTGCCCGTCGAGCAGGCCTTCGCCGCATACCAGCGGTTGCGTGAGCCGCGATTACGGCGGATACACGCGGGGGCGAAGCAGATCAATTGGAGTAAATCCGCGACCGGATTCGGACGGATGATCCGGGACGCGATGTTCCCGGCGATGATGCGCAGGTTCAACCGGCCGGAGGTGCTCGCCTGGCTGCACGAGCACCGGATCGACTTCGAACGCCCCGTGACCGCCGATTGACTCGTCGTCCCGCGGACGATGCCGAATTCCCGGCCTTGCACGGAATGGTTGTCCGGCGTCCGGACCGTTCATCTCAAGAAAGTAGCAAGAAAAATTCAAGGAAAACTCCGGAGCCATATTCTCGGGCCTGCCGAACATTATTGACGCCCCGTCCGCGACTACTTATGGTCAAAATCACCGCGCCGCCATAAAAGGCGTGCGCCATGAATGGAAAGGGAAGGGGAGAGGTCATGGACCCGGAAGTGCGGAGTGAATCGGCGGCCGGCGCGCTCACGGCCACCGATGTCGACGTGGAGGTCATCAGCGTCGAGGAGCAGGAGAAGAAGATCAGCTCCACGATCGAGGGCCTGCCCGACGCGGCGGCGATTCTGACGTACGAAGAATAGGTCAATGGCCCTGAGCCGGTAGGCCGAAGCTTCGAGTGCACGAGCCAGAGGACGGCGCTCGATGATTCGGGCGCCGTCGGCGCGTATTGTCCTGCCACTCGGCGAACAACGTGGCACCTGAAAGCAGTCCGATTCGGGAGGAGCGACGTGTACGAAACCGCTGATGTACATCCCCAGCGCGTGAGCGGCTGGGGCCTTTTTGAATTCGAGGACGGCGCGCTCGTCGTCGCCAGGGACCTGCGCAGAGTCGTCATACGGACGCAGCCGGAGGCGGGCCTGCCCGCCCAGGCCATCAGGGACCTGTTCGAGCTGCTCGACGGCAGCCGCTCGGTGGACGGCGTGATCGACGCGATCCAGGACCGCCACCCGAAGGTCTCACCCACGGCCGTCCGCCGGCTGGTGCGCATGCTGGGCGACCGGCGCGTCCTGGTCGACGCCCAGGCGCCGGTGCCCGCCGGCCTGACGCTGGACGACGTGGCCGCCTACCGCCGTCACCTCGCCTACTACGCGGACTTCGAGACCGAGCAGCGCAGCCGCTTCGACATCCACCTGGCGGTGAAGCGGTCGCGGGTGATGCTGGTGGGTCTGGGCGGGGCGGGCAGCCTGATGGCGGCCTCGCTGGTCTCCTCGGGGGTGCGGCGCCTGATCGGCATGGACGGTGACGCCGTCGAAGCCGACAATCTGCACCGTCAGCTGTTCTTCACCGCCGACGACATCGACAAGCCGAAGGCCGTGGCGCTCAAGGCACGCCTGGAGGCACGGACCCCGGACCTGGAGTTCACGGCCGTGCCCAGGTACATGATGGCGGCCGGCGAACTGGAGGACCTGCTCGACGACGTGGACCTGGTGATCCACCTGGCCGACTACCCGCCCAGGGGCTCGCGCCTGGAGACGACGCGCGCGTGCGTGCGGCGGCGGGTCCCGGTGCTGATGTTCTTCAACTCCTACGCGGGCCCCTTGTGCGTCCCCGGCAAGACCGCCTGCTTCCGCTGCTACGAACGGCTCTCGGCCAAGGTCCACACGGACTACCGCGGAGTCGCGGACCAGCTCGACCGGCATTACCCGTACACCTCGCGCACGCGGCCCGGGATGAACATGCTGATGTGCGGCCTGGCCACCTGGGAAGCCGTCTCCTTCCTGGCCGGCACCGAGACGCCCGCGACGATCAACGGGATGGTCACGGTGAACGCCCCCTCCGGTGAGGCGCGGCGCATCCCCGTGGACCGTGACCCCGGCTGCGACGTCTGCGGCGATTGACAGTCCAGAAACGACAAACCCGGAGAGCGCCATGTCGGGCAGCGCCCGTTTCAAGTCGGTCAGCACGGTCAGAGTCGTCTTCCGCCGCCCGGCGGCCGGCGCCCGTGAGCACCGCGTCCCTGCGATCAGCGGCCGGCCCCTGCTCGCCACCCCTCTCGCGCCACCCGCCGGGCACGGGCCGCTCGGCCTGCTGTACGCGCCGTACCTCGACCTCAGGGAGGCGTCGTACGGCGCCCTGCACGCCCAGGGCGTCGGGCTGGCCTTCCGCAACGTCGAGCGGGGAGTGCCGCCGTTCCATTGGCATCAGCAGGTCCATCCACCGGCGTTCCGCCCCTTGCTGGCCCGGCACCTCGGGGTCCCGGCGGTGGCGCTCACCTCGCCGGTCGAGGCGTTGCGTGACGCCGGCGACGGCCGGGCGGCACGACTCGCCGAATGGGTCGCCGCCGTCGCCGAGCTGACCGCGTCGCAGCGCGTCGCCCTGGCCAAGCTCCTGGTCAAGCTCGGCTTCGACCGGTTCGCCCTCGATCTGTTCGCCCTCGATCTGTTCGGCGAGCAGGACGTGGCGGGCGCGGGTGAGGCCCACGCCGATCTGGCGTACGTCCTCGCAGCGGCGCGCTCCACCCTCTTCACCGGTTATGCCCTGGGCCCGCCGGGCACGTCCGTCGAGTACTGGCCGTCGGATCTCGAGCGCCTGGCGGCGTGCGCTCCGCCCGGCAGCCGGGCACGCCTGTCCGCCGCGATGCTGCTGTGCGTGCTGTTCGGCAAGATCGTCAAGGACGCCGACGCGGTGCGCCACTACGCCGGGGTGGCCCGCGCCGCCTTCGAGGGGCTGGACCACGGCGACGATCCGTTCCACCGGGACCTGGGGCGCAGCAAGATGTTGCGCGCGGTCGCGTTCGAGCCCATGCTGCGCGGTGCCCGGGAGGAGGTGACGCGACAACTCGGCGAGGCGGAGGAACTGGCCCGCGGACTGCCCGCGGACACCCCCGACCAGGCGCTGCTCAAGGCGGACAACCTCGCCACGATCTTGGAGACGCGCTGCCGCGAGGCGCAGTGGCTCGGCGACCTCGACCTCGCGGAGGAGCGCATCCGGGAGAGCGCCGCACGCAACAAGCTGGACCCCATGCGGCACATGGTGCTCGGCGAGGTGCTCAAGCAGCGTGGCAAGTGGCCGGAGGCCGCCGCGGCCTTCGAGCGCAGCGCCTGGCTCGGCCCTTCGACCAGTCCCTTGGCCTGGTTCATGGCCGGGTACGCCCGGGAGCGGCTGGGCGACCTGGAGCACGCCGTCACCTGCTACCTGTCCTGCCTGGCCATCGATCCCGGCGCGGTCTCCGCCACGTCGCGGCTGCGCCACCTGCTGCCCCGCACGGGCCTGCCGGAGCTGGTGGAACCGTGCCTGGAACACCTGCGTACGGTGCTCGGCGAGCAGGAGCCCGCGCCCGCCGCCGCGTCCCGGCGCGTCTGGGAAGCGGCGGCCGTATCAGAAGCAGCGGCCGTATGAGGACCCGGACACCGGCCGAGATCGAGTCGATCGCGTTCGCCCCGCCGGTCGTCGCGCGGTTCCGGCACGACTACCTGGACCAGCGGCCTGTCGTCCTGACGGGTGCCGCGCGCGGGCTGCCGGCCCTGTCCCGGTGTACCCGGGAAGCGCTCGTCGCGATGTTTCCCGACCGGCTCTTCCCCTGCTACGAGAGCCGGCGCGGCCAGGCCATCTCCACCCACACCGACCTGCACGACGTGGTGTCCCAGACCGGGATGACGGTCACGGACTTCGCGGCGAAGGCGGCGAAGGCGGTGAGCGGGGACGAGTGGCGGGCGCAGTTGCGGCTCCGGCTGTCCGACCCGGAGGTGCGCGAGCGTCTCGAACCGGAGTTGCGGTACCCGGAGGAGCTGTTCTCCGCCCCCGCCGACCCAGAGGTGACGGCCGTCTGGCTGGCCTCTCCCGGAAGCCGTACGCCGATCCACCGCGATGGAGGAGACGGGCTGCTGGGCCAGATCGCGGGGCACAAGCGGGCCTATCTCTTCCCTCCGCACGCCGAAGAGCGCGTCCTGGCTCAGATCGCCGCCATCAGATCCTGGCCCGGCACGTACGAGTCCTACGCGGCCTCCTGCGACGACCCACCGGCCTGTCTGGCCGCCACCCTGTCACCGGGCGACGCGCTGTACATCCCGCGTGGCTGGTTCCACGACATCGACAGCATCGACGTCTCCGCGTCACTCGTGCTGCGTAACTGATCATCACTGGAGGTCACCCAGCCATGCGCATACTCCTGGTGAACATGCCGACGCCACCGAAGGTGTCCTTCGGGCGGCGCAGCCAGCCGCTCGGAGTCGCCTACCTCGCCGCCTACCTGCTCGAACGGGGGCACGATGTCGAGATCCATGAGGGCAGCAGCGACTCCGGGGGGCTCGACGGCCTGGTCGAGCGGTGTCTGTCGGAGCGGGCCGGGCTGATCGGGTTCTCCACCACCACCCCGTCGTTCCCCATGGTGGGACAGGCTGCCGCCCGCTACCGCGCGGCCGGTGGACAGGCGCTCCTGGTGGCGGGCGGGCATCATGTGAGCGCGGTGCTCCCGACGACCGTGCTGGCCGAGGTACCCGAACTGGACGCCGTGGTGAGCGGCGAGGGCGAGCAGACCCTGGCCGAACTGGTCGAGGCGCACGCGAGCGGCGCGGACTTCACCGGAATTCGCGGCCTGAGCTTCCGCAGGGGCGAAGAGCTGGTCTGGAACGGATCGCGCAAGCTCCTGTCCTCGCTGGACTCGTTGCCGCTGCCGGCCCGCCACCTGCTGCCACCGCTCAGCGAGTACGCCGGCGTGCGCCGCTGGCCCACGCTCGACGTGGTGCCCTGCGCCACCATCGCGGCCAGCCGCGGCTGCCCCTACCGCTGCTCCTTCTGTGACATCCAGTCCTTCTACCGTCGCGAGGACGGGCCGATGCGCCGGGTCAGGCGGCCGGAGTCGGTGGCCGAGGAGATGGCGATGGTCCGCCGCGACCACGGCGCCGAGCACTTCGCCTTCGTCGACGACCTGTTCCCGTACGCGCCGAACTGGGTGCGGCGCTTCTCCGACGCCCTGGTCGAGGCCGACAAACCGGGCACGTTCTCGTTCGCCGCCCGCGCCGACCACGTCGTCAAGCATCCGGCCCTGCTCGACGCGCTCGCCGTGGGCGGCTGCTCGTCGATCGAGATGGGGATCGAGAGCGGCAGCCAGAGCGTGCTCGACCGGTACCAGAAGGACCTGACCGTCGAGGTCAACCTGGAGGCGATCCGCCTCATCCAGGCCTCCGGCATCCGCACGATCATCGACTACATCATGTTCGACCCGTGGTCGACGCCCACGGAACTGGCGGAAAGCCTCGACTTCCTGGAGGCGGCGGGAGCCGACGCGGGCTATCCCACCACGGCTTACAGCAGGCTGACCTTCTACCCGGGCACGCCGCTCTACGACCGGTGGGCGGCCGGGCCGATGCCGGAGCAGGACGACCCGAAGTGGTTCGAGAACCCGGAGGTCCACCGGATCTGGGCGGCGCTGGGCGGCTTCCGCGACCGGGCGCAGCATCGCATCAACGAGGAGATCGAGGCCTGGCGCCTCATTCACCGCGAGGCCGTGCAGGGCCAGGCCGAGGACGCGCGGCGGGCCGCCATTCAGCAGATGTACCGCCTGCGCCGCCTGCCGCACCAGGCGCTGCGCGAGCTGGTGTCCATGACGCTGAAGGACGGGCTCGACGAGGCCGGGTCGGCGGCGGTGGCCGGCCGGTCGATGGCCGTCCTGGACGCCTCCCGCGCCGAGCGGGACGACCTGGCCGCTCGTGACGGGGCTTGCGGGCCGCTGTCCGGCGCGGTCTCGGGTGCCGCCGACCAGTTGCTCAGCGCGTGCGAGTGAGCGCGGGCAGAGGCACGGAAGGCGCCGCGAGCGGGCTGGTGCGCGGGGTGCGGGGGGCGGGGCGGCCGTACCGGTTCTTCATGGGGGCGCGGCTGCTCTCGCTGCTGGGCGACCACATGTTCAGGATCGCCCTCGCCTTCGCGGTGCTGGAGGCGGGGCATCCGCCCGCGGTGCTGGGCGTGGTCGTGGCGGCCGAGCTGGTGCCGAAGATCGTCCTCACGCCGTTGGCGGGAACGTGGTGCGACCGGCTCGACCGCAAACTCGTCCTCGTGATCGGCGATCTCGTGGCGGCGGCGATCACCGCGGCCTTGGTCGCTGTTCTCTTGCTGGGGGCCGCCACCGTGCCGGTCCTGGTGCTGCTGGCCGCGCTCCTGGGCGCGGCGACGTCGTTCTTCGACCCGGCCGCCGTGGGCCTGATCGCCGAGATCGTGCCCGAACCTCGGCGCCGGGAGGCCAGCGCCGCGCTGGGGCTGGCCTCGAGCGCCGCGATGTTGGTGGCGCCCGCCGTCGCGGGCGGGCTGGTGGCGCTCATCGGACCGGCTCCGGTCATCGCGATCGACGCGATCAGCTTCGCGCTCAGCGCCGCCCTGCTGCGGAGAATACGCTCCGGCGGACGGCGGCCGTCTCCGCCCAGCCGGCCGTCAATGCTGGACGACCTGCGCGAGGGGTGGCGCGAGTTCGCCAGGCAACGATGGTTGTGGCTGCTGAGCACGCAGTTCGCGGCGTTCGTGTTCTGCGGGCTCGCCCTGTTCACCGTGCTGGGCCCGGTGGTCGCGCGGGACCGGCTCGGCGGCGCGGCCGCCTGGGGGTTGATCCAGGCCGGGCTGGGCGTCGGGTACCTGACCGGGCGGCTGGCGTCGTTCCGGTTCCGGCCCGCGCGCCCGGCGCGGGCGGCCTGCCTGCTGGTGGCGGCGACGGTCCCGGCCAACGTGGCGCTGGCCTTCGCGGGCTCACCGGTGCCCGTGCTCCTCGGCCAGGCGCTCACCGGCTGCGCCCTGGCCATGTACGCCACGCTCTGGACCACGCTGGTGACCACCCGGATCCCGCAGGACCGGCTGTCCCGGGTGGTGGCCACCGACCAGGCGGTCTCGCTGACGCTGCTCCCGCTGGCCTCCGTCGCCGCGGTGGCCGTGGCGGACGCGGTCGGCTTCCGCGCCGCGCTCGTCGGCGGGGCCGTCGTGACCGTGCTGATCACCGCGCTCGTCGCCGGCACCCGGGCGATCGGCGCGGTACGCGACACGCCATCGTAAGGAGGAGGCATGGAAGGCATGCAGGACAGCGTGCAGGACGGGAAGCCCGAGGGCTGCCCGGGCATCCGCAGGATCACCACACCCGCCGGCGATCCCGCCTGGCTCGTGACCGGTTATGACGCCGCCAGGGCGTTGCTGGCCGACAACCGGGTCGGCCGGTCCCACCCGGACCCGGCCAACGCGCCACGTTTCTCGGAGTCCACCTTGTTCGGCCGCCCATGGGGCACGGTGGAGACCGAGCGGGCCGAGCATGCCAGGATGCGGCGGCTGATGGCCCGCGCGTTCTCCTCCGGCCAGTCGGAGGCCCTGCGTCCGCAGATCCGGGAACTGACGGAACGGTTGCTCGACGACCTGGCCGCGCTGCCCCGGCCCGCCGACTTCCACCAGGCGGTGTCCCAGCCGCTGCCCGCGCTCGTCGTCGCGATGCTGCTGGGAGTGCCCGTGGAGGACCGTGACCGGTTCCACCGCTGGTCGGACGACTGGACACACGCCGATGACCACCAGCGGGCGCGCTCGGGCATGGAGAACCTGCGGGCGTACATGACCGAGCTGGTGAGGCACAAGCGCGACAAACCCGGCGACGACGCGATCTCGGACCTGCTGGGCGTGGCCGACGGCTCGGGCGAGCTGACGGAGACGGAGGTCGTCGCGCTGGCCACGACGCTGCTCTTCGCCGGCAACGAGACCACCGTCGCCGCGATCAGCAAAGGAGTCCTGCTGCTGCTCGGCGACGAGGAGGCGCGGGTGGCGCTGTGGCGGAACCCGGACCTGGTGCCGGGCGCCGTCGAGGAGATCCTCCGGGTACGCAACCCGCTGCCCAAGGACCCGGCCACCGAACAGCTCGGCATCGTCCGTTACGCCCACCACGACATCGAGGCGGCCGGGGCCGCGATCAGGACCGGTGACCTGATCCTCGTCCGAAAACTGGACGCCAACCAGGACTCCCGCGTCTTCCCCGACCCCACGCGCTTCGACGTCACTCGCCACCCGAACCCGCACCTGACGTTCGGCTTCGGATCGCGCTACTGCCCCGGCGCGCCGCTGGCGCGCGCCGAGCTGCAGGTGCTCTTCGCCGCCTTGCCCCGGAGGTTCCCCCGGCTGCGGCTGGCCTTCCCCGACGACATGCCGCGTCGCCGGCCAGGACGGCTCACGCCGCATCCGGTGGACCTGCTGGTCACGTGGTGATCGAGCACGACACGCAGGCAGGGCGCCAACCGGCGTCAGGCCGGATGCGATGGCACCCGGGCCAGGGCGCGGGTCCGTTCAAGTGCGGGGTCCTCGGTCATGGCCCGCTCCCGCGCGTACGCCCGAGTCAGCTCGTGCATCTCGAAGCTGATCTCTCCGGCGTCGTCGGCCGACGCGTCGAGCAGGCAGAGGTCCACGAGCCTGGCCAGCGTGTCGTGCACCGCGGGCAGGGCCGCACCGACGAGCGCGGCGGCCACCGACGCCGGGAAGGGCCGCGCCTCGACCAGTCCGAGCAGCCGGAACAGGTGGCGGGCCGGCGCGTCCAGCAGCCGGTAGGCCGCGGCCAGCGCCGCACGCACGTCGGCCGGGCCGTGGCTCAGCTCGTCGAGGCAGCGCCGGGGGCCGGACAGCTTGCCCACCAGGTGCCGGACCGGCCAGTGCGGGCGGGCGGCGAGGCGGGCCCCCGCGATCCGGACGGCCAGTGGCAGTCCCGCGCATCGCTCGATCAGGGCAGCCGACGGCTCCGGCTCCCGTGACACTCGCTCGTGCCCGACGATCCTGCTCAGCAGTTCCAGCGCCTGATCGCGGGTGAGCATGCCGAGGTGCCACTTTCCCGCCCCGGGTAGCCCCGCCAGCCGGTACCTGCTGGTCACCACGACCGCGCAGCCGGGCGTACCGGGAAGCAGCGGCTGGATCTGCGCCTCGCCGGCGGCGCCGTCCAGCACCACGACCATCCGCCGCCCGGCGAGCAGGGCGCGGTACATCTCGGCGCGCGGCTCCAAACCGTCCGGGATCGAACGGTGATCGACGTTCAGCGCCCGCAGGAACCGTTCGAGTACGGCGGCGGGGTCGGCGGGACGCGGGTCCAGCCCGTGCAGGTCCACGTAGAGCTGGCCGTCGGGAAAGGCGTCGCGCAACCGGTGGGCGGCGTGCACGGCCAGCGCGCTCTTGCCCACGCCGGCCGGGCCCGAGATCACCGCCATGCCGACGCCGTGCTCGCGGCCGGCGAGGAGATGCCCGGACAGCTCGCGCAGGGCCGGCTCGCGGCCGACGAAGTCGGCGAGCGCGGCGGGAAGCTGGAACGGGCCGCCGCCGCCCGGCGCGCGGGTCGTCTTCGAGCTCGTCGACTCGGGGTGGGCCAGCAGGATCTGCTGAAGCAGGGTGCGCAACTCCGGTCCAGGGGTGACGCCGAGCCGGCTCTCCAGGTGCTCCGCGAACTCCTCGTAAACCCGCACCGCCGCCACCTGCCGCCCGCATCGGCACAGCGCCGTCATGAGCTGGGCGGCCAGCCGCTCGTCCAGGAGATGGGCCGGCGCCATCTCGTGGATGCGCGCCACGACCCGCTCCGCGTGTCCGGAGTCGAGCTGAATCTCGTGGTAGCGGAGCGCAGCGGCCACCCGTACCTCGCCGAGCCGGACCCGGGCGCCCGCGGCCCAGGGGCCGGGCAGGCCCGCCAGAGGCTCGTGCCGGCACAGGTCGAGGGCCTCATGCAGCAGCGCCGTCGCCTGCCTGCCCTCGTGGACGACCTGCGCCTCGTCGACGAGCCGCAGGAAACGGTGCAGGTCGACCCGCTCCGGCTCGATCGGCAGCAGGTAACCGCCCGCGTGGCGTTCCAGCTCGACTCCGCCCGCGTGCAGGACCCCGCGCAGCCGGGCGATGTAGGAGTGCAGGGTGCCCCGCGCCCCCGGAGGCGCGGCCGCCCCCCACAGCCCATCCACGAGCTGGTCACCCAGGACTACCTCGCCCGCGTCCGACAGGAGCATCGCGAGCACGGACCGCTGCTTGGCCGGCCCGAGGCGGATCTCCCGTCCGTCGTCGGACATCGCTTGCGTGGGACCTAGCAACCTGAACCGCAACGTGTCGCCCTCCCCTTGAGGAGTTGTCGTGGATTGCGCGGCCGTGGTCGAGCACGATCACCCCCGATGCGACCTCCGTCGACGACGAACGTGCTCGGTTCCAGGGGCCGGAGATCAGTTTCAGCAGACGGAGGATTGTCTGCCAGCCCGGGTCCGCCACTTCAGACAATCTCCGGCGCCGGTCATCCGGATCGGGACATGCTGCTCCCGGTCGAGCGGCTCAACCCCGCCGGAGCCCTTCGAAAACCAAGAAACCCCAGCTCACTGAGCTGGGGTTTCGGTGCGGTGCGCCGCCAGGGACTCGAACCCCGGACCCGCTGATTAAGAGTCAGCTGCTCTGACCAACTGAGCTAGCGGCGCTTGCAGAGAGGAATATACCGGTACTCCGCATGTAGGTCGAATCGGTTTCCGCGGAGCCGGTGAGGCTAGAATAAAGTTCGGCCCCGGAGGCCCCGCAGGCCACCGGCCCTCCGGCCCGCAGACAGGAGCGTTGATGTTCGACTCGCCCGCCGAAGTGACCGAGCGGCTCGCCGCCGTGGACTACCTCTCCGACGACGCCATCTCCACCTCGGTGTTCCTGGCCGCCGCGCTGGGCAAGCCGCTGCTGGTCGAAGGGCCGGCGGGCGTGGGGAAGACGCAGCTGGCCAAGGCGGTGGCGCTGGCCACCGGCGCCGAGCTGATCCGCCTGCAGTGCTACGAGGGCCTGGACGAGGCCCGCGCCCTGTACGAGTGGAACTACAAGAAGCAGCTCCTGCGCATCCAGGCCACCAGCGACGACGACGACATCTTCAGCGAGGAGTTCCTGCTGGAACGCCCGCTGCTCAAGGCGATCAGGTCCGAGTCGCCGGCCGTGCTGCTCATCGACGAGACGGACAAGGCCGACGTCGAGGTCGAGGGCCTGCTGCTGGAGCTGCTGTCGGACTTCCAGGTGACGATCCCGGAGCTGGGCACGATCAGCGCGGTGCGCAAGCCGTTCGTGGTGCTGACCTCGAACGCGACGCGCGAGCTGTCCGAGGCGCTCAAGCGGCGCTGTCTCTACCTGCACATCGAGTACCCGACGCCGGAGCGCGAGCGCGACATCGTGCTCAGCCAGGTGCCGACGATCCGCGCCGACCTGGCCGAGCAGCTGGCCAGGACGGTGGCCACGCTGCGGTCGCTGGAGCTGAAGAAGGCGCCGTCGGTGGCCGAGACGGTCGACTGGGCCAACACGCTGCTGGCGCTGGGCCGCGAGGACCTGGACGAGGCGACGGTGGCGGGCACGCTCGGGGTCGTGCTCAAGCACGTCTCCGACCAGACCCGTGCGATCAAGGAACTGGGTCTGGGCTGATGTCGCTGGTCGACAGGCACGTGGGATTCGTGCACGCGCTGCGTGAAGCGGGGGTGCCGGTGTCGCTGGCCGAAGGGCTCGACGCGGCCCGCGCGCTGGCGGTGATCGACCTGATCGACCGCGAGTCGCTGCGCGCCGCCTACGCGGCCACGCTGGTGAAGAAGCCGGCCTACCGGCCCGGGTTCGACGTGCTGTTCGACCTCTGGTTCCCGGCCGCCACGTCCGGCAGGTACGGAAAGCGTCAGGAACGCCCGGTGAACCCGGACCAGGCGCCGCTCCCCGACCTGCGCGACTACCTGGCCCACCTCCTCACCGAGGGCACGGAGGCGGAGATCCGGGAGTTCGCCCAGGCCATGGTCGAACGCTTCGGCCGCCAGGAGGCCGGCCCCGGCCGGCAGAACTGGTTCTCCTACAGCGTCCTGCGCGCCCTGTCGCCGGAGACCCTGATGGCCCGCATCCTGCAGCAGGTCCTGGCCGGGCGGGAGCGCGGCGGACTGGCCGAGAAGACCGCCCGCCAGCGCGTGAACGCCGGCATCAAGCGCTTCGAGGACGCCGTGGCCACCGACGTGCGCCGCCGCATCGCCGAGGACTCGGGCATCGAGCGCATCGCCCGCTCGGCCGTCCGCCCGCCGCTCGACCAGATCGACTTCCTCCGCGTAACCAAGGCCGACCTGGCCAGGCTGCGCAGGGAGGTCCACCCGCTGGCCAGGCGGCTGGCCGCACGGCTGACGATCAAGCACAGGAAGGGCAGGCGCGGCCGGCTGGACTTCCGCAGGACCATGCGGGCCTCGCTGCAGAGCGGCGGCGTGCCGCTGACCACCCATTTCAAGCCGCCCCGCCCGCACAAGCCGGAGCTGGTCATCCTCTGTGACACCAGCGACTCGGTCTCGTCGTTCGCGCACTTCACGCTGCTGCTCACGTACGCGCTGCGAGAGCAGTTCACCAAGGTGCGCGCGTTCGGCTTCGTCGACACCGTGGACGAGATCACCAGGTTCTTCGTGCCCGGCGCGGACGTGGTGGAGGCCATGACCCGGCTGGCGAACGAGGCCGACATGGTCAGGTTCGGCCGCACCAACTACGGCCACGCGCTGGAACGGTTCGCCGAGCGGTACGCCGACGCGATCGGCCCCAGGACGTCGTTGCTGATCCTCGGCGACGCCAGGTCCAACTACCAGCCGCCCGCGCTCGACACGCTCAAGTCGCTGGTGTCGCGGTCGCGGCACGCGTACTGGCTGAACCCGGAGCCGCGGCGGCAGTGGGACACCGGCGACTCGGTGGCGAGCGACTACGCCTCGGTCGTGCCGATGCACGAGTGCCGCAACGTCGCCCAGCTCACCGCGTTCATCGAGACCCTGGCCTGATCAGGCCGCCTTCTGCAGCTCCCGCGCCGCCGTGCGGGTGAGCAGTTCGATCTGCTCCCTGCTGTACGCCACGCCCTCGGCGGCGCGGACGACCTTGGCCGCCAGGCCGGGCTTGAGCAGCGTGAGCCCTTCGGCCATCAGCAGCCCGCCGCGCGGCAGCAGGCCGCAGTGCACGGCCAGCATGGGCGCGATCGTCACCGGGATGCCGGTCTCCCTGGTCAGCAGCTCGGCGAACGCCTCGGCGGTGTCGACCAGCGGCTTGGCCACCTTGGTGCCGTATTTCTCGCCGAAGAACAGCCGGCCGTTGTACGAGGCGATCTCGACGTCGGGCGCCCACGACTCGTTGTCGACGATCCAGATGCCGGCCGGGCCGATCACCAGATGGTCGATGGACGCCTGGCCGCGGATGGCCCGTCCGTCGAGCACGCTGTAGCCGAGCTTGCCCAGCGAACGGCGCAGCAGTTTGCCGGTGATCACCTCGCCGCGGCGCTGCCCGCGCCACACGGCGGTCTTGCGGAACGACCGCCAGCCGTAGTACCAATCACCCACGGCCGTGGCGACGGCGAGCACCAGACCGTAGACGGCGCCACCGGCCAGGTCGAACCTGAGCGCGACGGCGAACCCGATGACGAATGCCACGGCCGCCTTGGCCGCTCTGGCCCTACGTCTGCTCTGCGCCCCTTCGCGCCAGTACTTCTCGTAGTACCACTGCGGGGACGCTCCCGTGAACTTCGCGTCCTGCTGCACGTAGATAGAGCCACCGGGCACGGCAAACTCCCCGAATGAGTCGAAAACCATAAGGATCTGCCACGCCGAAGATCCCTCGCCGGTCACCTGATACCCAATACAGAACCAAGGGGAGCCTAAGGTGACGGAATTAGAACCCGCAAGACCATCAACCGACCAGTCGGTATGCTGTGCAGCGTGACCAAGGGGGACCAAGTGAAGGAAGAATCGGTACGGCAGCGGCTGCTGGCCGAGGCGACTCGGCTGTTCGCCGAGCGCGGCTTCGAGAGCACGTCCGTTCAGGAGATCGTGCTCGCGGCCGGCGTCACCAAGGGCGCCATGTACCACTATTTCGACTCAAAAGATGATCTGCTGCACGAGATCTATGCCCGGCTCCTCCGCATGCAGATGGATCGCCTGACCCAGATCGCCGACGGTCCCGGCACGCTCACCGAGCGCCTGCACCGGGCCGCCGCCGACGTCGTGGAGACCACGACCGCGAACCTGGACGACTCCAAGATCTTCTTCAGGTCCATGCACCTGCTCGCGCCCGAGACGCAGAAGAACGTGCGCGCCGAGCGCCGCCGCTACCACGAACGCTTCCGCGACCTGGTCGCCCAGGGCCAGCGCGCGGGCGTCTTCAGCGACAAGGTCCCGGCCGAGCTGGTCGTCGACTACTTCTTCGGCTCGGTGCACCACCTGGGCACCTGGTTCCACGCGGCGGGGCCGCTCACCGGCGCCCAGGTGGGCAAGCACTTCGCCGACCTACTGCTGAGGTCCCTCGGGGCCGGGGACGTCGGCCAGTGAGGCCAGCGCCTCGCGATGGTCGCCCGGCGTGCCGAGCGCGATCTGCGCGGCCTTGGCCCGCTTGAGATAGAGATGCACGGGATGCTCCCAGGTCATCCCGATGCCACCGTGCAACTGCAGCGCCTCCTCCGCCGCGTGCACGGCCACGTCCGCGTTCCACGCCTGGGCCACCGCCACCGACAACTCGGACGGATCCGCCGCCGCGCCACGGGCCGCCGCCCTGGCCCTGACCACGTCCAGCCAGAGATCGGCCAGCCGATGCTTGATCGCCTGGAACGAGCCGATCGGCCGGGCGAACTGGTGCCGCTCCTTGACGTAGGCCAGCGTCGCGTCCAGACACCACTGCGCCATCCCGTACTGCTCGGAGGCCAGCAGCCCGGCGGAGAACCGCAACACCTCGGCCAGGTCGCACGCGCCAACGTCGGCCGCCGGGCCCGGCAGCGTCACGGTCGAGACCGGTCTGGTCAGGTCCAGCGACGGCACCACCTCGACGCTCGCGCCCTCCACCCGGTAGAGCCGCCCGCCGAACGGCACCAGCAGCACGTCCGCCACCTCGGCCCCGGCCACGCCGCGCACCGACCCGGTCAGCCGCCCGTCCTCCAGCCGCACCGAGGAGTTCAGCCCCGGCCGGTACGGCCCCGCCGCGAACGACACCACCAGCGCCGCGGTCTTGCGCCCTTCGGCCAGCTCCGCCAGCAGCTCGCCCGCTCCCCCGGCCCGCACCAGCGCGTACGTCGCCATGACCGAGCTGGTGAAGAACGGCACCGGCGCCACGCCCCGGCCCAGCTCCTCCAGCACCACCGCGACCTCGCTGGCCGAGGCGCCCGCGCCGCCGTGCTCCTCCGGGATGAGCAGCCCGGCCACGCCGATCTCGCCGGCCAGCGTCTTCCACAGGTCCGGGTCGTACACGGAGCTCGCGGAGTCGAGGGGCTCGCGGCGATCCGGCTCGGACTCGATCCGCTTCAGCACCGTGCCGGGCGGGCACCGGTCGGCGAGCAGGCCGCGCACCGCCGCCCGCAGCTCCTCCTCGACCTCGGAATAGAGCAGAGTCATCGCGGCAGGTCCTTCCACGGCACGTCCTTGTCGATACGGGGTTCGGAGGGCAGGCCGAGCACCCGCTCGGAGATGATGTTGCGCAGGATCTCCGAGGTGCCGCCCTCGATCGAGTTCCCCTTGGCGCGCAGGTACCGGTAGCCGGGGCCGCGGCCGTAGAAGTCGACGTCCTCCGAGCGCCGGAACGACCAGTCGTCGTAGCCCAGGTCCCGTCTCATCTCGACGTCCAGACCGGACACCGCCTGGTTCAGCTTGGCGAACGACAACTTCATGCCGGAACCCTCGGGCCCCGGCTGGCCGGCCGCCAGCTGCTCGCGCAGCCGCGCCCCGGACAGCCGCGTGACCTCGGCCTCCACCCACAGCGCGAGCAGCCGCTGGTGCAGGTCGTGGGTGCGCAGCTCGGGCTGTTCGCGCCAGGCGTCGAGCACCGCGGCCAGCATGCCGCCGCCGCGCCGCACCGGCGCGCCGCCGATGGCCACCCGCTCGTTCATCAGCGTGGTCTGCGCCACCCGCCAGCCGTCGCCCACCTCGCCCAGCCGCAGGTCGTCGCCGAGCCGCACGCCGGTCAGGAACACCTCGTTGAACTCGGCCTCACCGGTGATCTGGCGCAGCGGCCGCACGTCCACGCCGGGCGCGTGCATGTCGCAGATGAAGTACGTCATGCCGCGGTGCTTGGGCACGTCCGGGTCGGTCCGGGTGACCAGGATCGCCCAGCGGGCGTGGTGCGCGCCGGACGTCCACACCTTCTGCCCGTCGACCACCCATTCGTCCCCGTCCCTGACCGCCCGCGTGCCGAGCGTCGCCAGGTCGGACCCGGCGCCGGGCTCGCTGAACAGCTGGCACCAGATCTCCTCGCCCGTCCACAGGGGCCGCAGGAAGCGCCGCCGCTGCTCCTCGGTGCCGAACGCGAGGATCGTCGGCGCCGCCATGCCCAGGCCGATGCCCTGGACGCCGGTGTTGAGCTGCGGTGTGTGGGCCAGCTCGCGCTCGACGACCTGCTGCAGCTCGCGCGACACCCCCAGCCCGCCCAGCCCTTCTGGGAACCAGACCCAGGCCAGACCGGCGTCGAACCTGGCACGCAGGAACTCCAGCCGGTCACCGTCGGGGTCGTGCTCGCCGAGGAACGCGGCCACACGCTGCTTCATGTCCGTTTCGTTCACATATACCTCTTGAGTTCGCGGTAGGCGAGGGAACGCTTGTGTACTTCGTCCGGGCCGTCGGCCAGGCGCAGGGAGCGGGCGCCCGCCCAGAGCGCGGCCAGCGGGAAGTCCTGCGAGACGCCGCCGGCGCCGTGCACCTGGATCGCCTTGTCCAGGATCCACTCGACGGTGATCGGGGTGGAGATCTTGATGGCCTGGATCTCGGTGTGCGCGCCCTGGTTGCCGACCGTGTCCATGAGCCAGGCGGTCTTGAGCACCAGCAGGCGCAACTGCTCGATCCTGATGCGCGACTCGGCGATCCAGTCCTGGATCACGCCCTGCTGCGCGATCGGCTTGCCGAAGGCGGTGCGGCCCAGCGCGCGCCGGCACATCAGCTCCACCGCGCGCTCGGCCATGCCGATCAGGCGCATGCAGTGGTGGATGCGGCCGGGGCCGAGCCTGGCCTGCGCGATGGCGAAGCCGCCGCCCTCCTCGCCGATCAGGTTCTCGGCCGGGACGCGGACGTCGGTGAAGACGACCTCGGCGTGCCCGCCGTGGTCGGCGTCGCTGTAGCCGAACACGTGCATGCCGCGCTTGACGTCCAGGCCCGGCGTGTCGCGGGGTACCAGGATCATGCTCTGCCGGCGGTGCGAGGGCGCGTCCGGGTTCGTCTTGCCCATGACGATGAAGATCTTGCAGTTGGGGTTCATCGCGCCGGAGATGAACCACTTGCGGCCGTTGATGACGTACTCGTCGCCGTCGCGGACGATGGAGGTGGCGATGTTGGTGGCGTCGGAGGAGGCCACGTCGGGCTCGGTCATCGCGAACGCCGAGCGGATCTCGCCGTCGAGCAGCGGGCGCAGCCACTCCTTGCGCTGCCAGTCGGTGCCGAACATGGAGAGCACCTCCATGTTGCCCGTGTCGGGCGCGGCGCAGTTGGTGGCCACCGGGGCGAGGGCCGGGCTGCGGCCCATGATCTCCGCCAGCGGGGCGTACTGCAGGTTCGTCAGTCCCGCGCCGTGGTCGCCGGGCAGGAACAGGTTCCACAGGCCGCGCTTCCTGGCCTCGTCCTTGAGGTCGTCGATCAGCGGCGGCGGGCTCCAGCCGCTCGCGGCCGCCTGTTCCTCGAAGGCGGGCTCGGCGGGGTAGACGCATTCGTCCATGAAGCGGAGCAGCCGCTCGCGCAGGTCCTCGGTGACGCTGTCGTAGGCGAAGTCCATGCGTCCGACCCTACCGACCGGCCGGTATGACTGTCGACAGGTGGTTCCCCGCAAACCGGGCAAGGTGGCCCTGATCCGGACTCCGCCCAGCTCATAAGGTGTGCGGCATGACCGCGAAGTTGCCTGCCCCCGTCGTGCTCGAGAACGAGGTCGTCCGGCTCGAGCCCCTGTCCATGGGCCACGTGCCCGACCTGTTCGCCGCGGGAGGCGGGGACGACGAGGTGTGGCGCTGGCTCACCGCCGCCCCGCGTACCGAGGAGGAACTGGGCAAGCTGGCGCGCAAGCTGATCGACGACGACCAGCACGTCCCGCTCGCGGTGATCTCGAAGGAGACCGGCCGCGCGGTCGGCTGGACGACGTACGCCGACGTGCCCGGTTTCGAGTACAGCGTCGAGATCGGCTGGACCTGGTACGGCCGGGCGGTGTGGCGCACGGCCGTGAACACGGCGTGCAAGCTGCTGCTCATCGACCACGCGTTCACGCTCGGCTACAACCGGGTGATGCTCAAGACGGACGTGCTCAACCTCAGGTCGCAGAACGCCATCAAGCGCATCGGCGGTCTGTACGAGGGCACGCTGCGCCGGCACCGCAAGAGGCAGGACGGCACCTGGCGCGACACCGTGGTTTTCGGCATCCTCGAAGAGGAGTGGCCGCAGCACCGGGCGCGCCTGAACCGTTAGCTGAAGGGCGGCATCTAATCCCGCATGACTGATCGGCTGGGGGGCTACTGGCTCGGCGACCGGCTCGGCGACGGCGGGCGGGAGGTCGAGGCGTACGACGAGTCGGGCACGCGTTACGCGCTGCGCATACTCGACGAGCCCGAGGCGGGCGGTCCCTTGGCGGCCGGGGCCGGGGCCGGGGTCGAGGCCGCGATGCGGGTGCGCTCGCTGTCGGTGGCCCGCCTGATCGACGCCCGGCTCGACGCCGCTCCCCCGTACCTGGTCAGCGAATACGTCGAAGGGCCGACCTTGCGCCAGGTCGTCGACCGGCACGGGCACCTGGCCGCCGACGACCTCTACCGGCTGGCCGCCGCCATGGCCACCGCGCTGGCCTCGGTGCACGAGGCGGGCGCGGTGCACGGGCGGCTCACCCCCGACCGGGTCGTGCTCGGCGCGGAGGGTCCGCGGCTGGTCGGGCTCGGGCTCGCGCCCGCCGATCACGTGCCCGCCGACGACGTCCAGGCCTGGGGACGGGTGCTGGCCTTCGCCGCGCACGACCGATTAGCCGGCCGCGAACGTCTCGACCGCCTGTTACGCGAACTGGTCACCGCCGCCATCAAGCCCGACCCCGAACATCGGCCGGACGCCCGCAGGCTCCTGATGGCCCTGCTCGACGCACCGCCGTCGCAGCAGGGCCGCCTGCTGCCGCCGGAGCCGATCGACGACCCGCCGCTCGGGGCCCGCGCGGAAACCCTCTACCTGCAGCTCAGCCGGGCCGACCAGGATCTGGTGCCGGAGGTCTTCCTGCGCCTGGTCGACCTGGACCCGGACGGCACCGACACGGTACGCGCCGCGGCCGGCGAGGACCTGGTGGCCGGGCGGTCCGCGGACGAGGCGGCGGCCATCGAGCGGGTGCTGGAGTCGTACGGGAAGGGTGGGTTGCTGCTCGTCACCGACGAGCGGGTGACGATCACGCCCGCGGCGCTGCTGCGGGCCTGGCCGCGGCTGCACGAATGGCTGGAGGCCGAGCGCGACGGCCTGGCCGTGCACAGGGAGCTGGCGCGGGCGGCGCGCGAGTGGGAGTCCGGCGGACGCCGCGAGAGCGACCTGTTCCGCGACGAACTGCTGGACCGGACGCTCGCCTGGGCCGCCAGCGCCCGCAGGCATGTGACGCTGAGCGCGAGTGAGCAGTCGTTCGTCGACGCCGGTCTCGCCGGGGCCAGACGCCGGGCGCGACGCCGGCGGCGGACGATCACTGCGGCGCTCGCGTCGGTGGCGGCGATCGCGGTGCTGGTCGCCTTCCTGCAGCACAGCGCCGCGGACGGGCGTCTGGACCTGGCCATGGCGAAGGTGGCGGCGTCCAGGGCGGAGGCGCTGCGGCTGTCCGACCCGGTGACGGCGCGCAAGCTCGGCCTGGCCGCGTGGAGCCTGGCCCGCACCCCCGAGGCCCAGCGGGTGCTGACCGCGGCGGCGTCCGACCCGGCGGTGTCGGTGTTCGCCGACCCGCACGCGGGCCCGCGCTCGCTGCACGCGATCAGCCTCGACGGCCAGCGGCTCGCCGCACTCACCGACGGCCGGCTGCGCGTGTACGACGTGCGCTCGCGCGAGATCGTCGCCCAGGCGTCCGAACCGGAGCAGAGCATCAGGGCGATGGCCTGGTCGCCGGACGGCGAGACGCTGGCGCTGGTCGGCGTCGACCGCTCGTACCTGTGGGACACCGGGAGCGCCGCCGTCGGCCCGCCGTTCGGCCGCGGGCTGGGACTGAGCACCCCCGGGCAGTCGGCCTGGTTCAGCCCCGGCGGCGGGCTGCTGTTCGCCGCCGCCCCGCAGTCGGGCGAGAGGTGGGCGTGGGACCTGCGCGCCAGGCGCGCCGTCTTCGCCGGCGAGCACGTGGTGGTGGGGCCGCGCGACGAGGTGTCGCTGGTGTTCGCCGGCAAACGCTCCGAGATCAGACGGGACGGCGCCACGACCCCCGCGCCGTGGCTGGACCGGATGCCCTGGGAGTACACGACGTTCACGCCGAGCGGCCGGGTGGCGATAGCCGAGGAGACCGGCATCCAGATCTACGACCTGGACGGGGTGCCGACGCTGCCGGCCCGCCTGCGTCCCTCGCCCGGCATCCTGCGCTTCAGCGCCGACGGCCTGCTCATGGCCGCCACGGACGCCGACCGGGTACGGGTCTGGCTGGCCACGGACGGGACGCTGCTGCTGGACAGGCAGGTACCGGCGGCCGGCGTGGACCGCCCGGCGGTGGCCGTGCCGGTGCACGGAGGGCGGTGGCTGCACGTGCTGAGCGACCGGGGGACGGTGATCACGATCGACCTCGCACACGCGGCGCCGAAGGATCTCGGGCGGGCGGTGGCGGGGGTGTGTGAGAAGTACGGGGGGCTTTCGCCGGAGGAGTGGGGACGACACCTACCCGAACTCCAATACCGCCCCACCTGCCCGACCACATGACCCGAGCACCAACTCACGACCGACCTCCATAACCCGTCCCGCCCCACACAACGGAAACCCGCACAACGGGAGACCCACACGACGCGAACCTCGGGACGCGAACCCACGGGACGCGAACCCCCGGGGACGCGAACCCGCAGGACGCGAACCCGCAGGAGGGGACCTCAGGACGGAGGGCCACAGGACGGAGGGCCACAGGACGGAGGGCCACAGGACGGGGACGTCAGGAGTGGCGGCCGAGCATGCCGGACAACAACTCGCGGAACGCCTCCCGAAGGTCGTCGAAGGTCGGTTCGCTGCCCGCCCCCGCGATCGCGTCGAACATCAGCCCCTCGCCGAACGCCACCAGTTGCCGCGCATGCCGTAGCGGGTCCGTCGAACCGACGGCGGCCAACAAGCCGACGGCCGGGTCGCGGAAGCGGCGCCCGGCCTCGTCGTAGATCTTGCGGAGTTCGGGCCGGCGCGTCGCCTCCAGTGCCAGCTCGTACCGGGCGAGCGTGCGGTTACGGTCGCTGAGCTGCACCTGGATGGCCTCGGCCAGCAGCGCCGCCAGGTCGGGCGAGGCGGACGCGTCGGCACGCAGCGCGCTGGAGACCGCCTCGTGTTCGAGGTCGGTGAGCCGCGACAGGGTCAGCTCCAGCAGGGCCGCCCGCGTCCTGGCCAGGTTGGACGTGGATCCCGGCGGCAGGCCCGCGACCTCGTCGACGGCCCGATGGGTCAGGCCGCGCATGCCGCGCTCGGCCAGCAGGGCGATCGCCGCGTCGGCGACGGTGTCTGAGCGTTTCACGATCCAGATACTACAGAGGTAGTGCACACCGACTACAGCCGTAGTATGGTGAAACTACAGACGTAGTTAACGAGCAGGAGGCTGCAATGCCCAAGGCCGTAGTGATCGGAGCCGGCGTCGGCGGGCTGACCACGGCGATCGCGCTCCAGCGCAAAGGCTGGGACGTGACCGTGCTGGAACGCGCACAGTCGATCGACCCGGTGGGTTCGGGGTTGGCGATCGCCGCCAACGCGCTGAAGGCACTCGACACGCTGGGACTCGGCGACCGGCTCCGCTCGCTGTCCCGGGTGCAGGGGCAGGCGGGGATCCGGCGTCCTGACGGACGCTGGCTGGTGCAGACCACCGAGGACAACGCCCGGGAGCGGTACGGGGACTCGGTGGTGGTCGCGTTGCGTGCGACGCTCATGGACATCCTGGTGGGCGCCCTCGCCCCGGACGCCCTGCGCCTGAACACCGCCGTCACAGCCGTGGACCCGGCGACGGGCATCGTCCACACCGCCCCGGCGAACAACCCAAGCCTCCCCGACACCTGGGCCGGGACAGGGACGGGTACTGGAACCGGTGATGGAGTCGGGGAGTTGGTGGCGGATCTGGTGGTCGCGGCCGATGGGATTCACTCGGTCACCCGGCGGACGATCTTCCCCGCGCACCCCGGCCCCAGGTACTCGGGGGTGACCGCGTGGCGGGGGCTGGTGCCCAGTCCGGGGCTGCGCATTCCGAGTTCGGAGTCGTGGGGCAAGGGGCTGGTGTTCGGCAGTCACCAGGTGGCCGACGACCTCGTGTACTTCTACGCGACCGACCTGTCACCCGCGGGCGCCGTTCACGAGGACGAGCGGGCGGAGCTGCTGCGCAGGTTCGACGACTGGCACGACCCGATTCCGCAGTTGCTGCGTGACGCCGATCCCGCGCGGATCATCCGCAACGACGTGTACTACCTGGACACCCCGTTGCCCGCCTACCACAGCGGCCGGGTGGCGCTGGTGGGCGACGCCGCGCATCCGATGACGCCGAACCTCGGGCAGGGCGCCTGCCAGGCCATCGAGGACGCCATCGTGCTCGCCCACCTGGTGGACGGCGATGTCGCCGGCGGGCTGGAGGCGTACACGGCTGCCCGGCTCGAGCGGACGTCGAAGATCGTCAGCCGCAGCATGTCCGTGTGCCGGGCCACCAAGGTGCGCAACCCGGTCGCGGTCCGGGTGCGGGATGCGGCCATGTCGCTGGCCGGGAAGCTCAGCTCGGACCGGATGCTGAAGTCGATGGACGATCTGCTGGGATGGCAGCCCCCCATCTCCTCCTCAGCCGCCCCCACTGCCGCCACCGATCCAGTCACCGGCCCGACGGGCGCGCAGGGTAACGCGACGCCTTCACGCCGCCGCTGAAAGCCCGAACGGCAGTGGAAGCCCCGCCCGCGAATGCCCGGACGGCGCTGAAGGTCCCGCCGGCGAACGCCCGAGCGTCGAAAGCGCCGGTCGCGAAATCCGAGCGTCGAAACCCCGGTCGCGAAAACTCATCGTCGAAGGCCCTGCCGGTGAAGGC
>NZ_JABCPZ010000083.1 GCF_013283785.1 Nonomuraea antri | reverse complement strand
GTATCGCGGGGGTCATCGGGGGTTTCGGAGGCATCGGAGGTATCGGGGGCATCAGAGGCGTCGAGCGCGGCCACGGGGTCTGGCGCATCGGGCGCATCGGGGGTGTCGGGCCCGGCCTCGGATACGTCCGCTGAGCCGGGGAGCGCGCGGGAAGCGGCGCTCGTGGGGGCCGTCGCCGTGGCGCGCGCCGTGAACGGCCGCGCCGAGGGGGCTCGGCGCGCGGCCTCCCAGACCGAGAAGACGCCGCCGGAACTCGAACGACTTCAGCAGGAGGCGCGCCGCGCCACCGACCGTTCCCCGGACGCACCGCGCAGGCCGGATCGTCCCAAGGGGTCGCGACGTGCGCCCGAGCGGCCGAAGGAGGCCCGAAGCGTCCTCGACCGCCTCAAGGAGGCGCGGGGCACGCTGCGCCGGGTCGATGAGATCCTTGACACGGCCGACCACCGGGTGGCACCCGGCTCGGCGGACCCCCAGGCCAGGCGGACGCGGTCGGAGCGCGCACGGTCGGAAGACGCCCGTCCCGAGGGCAGGCGGTCGGAGGGTCGGCGGGCTGAGGGCGTGCGAGCCGAGGGTGCGCGGGCTGAGGGCACGCGGGCTGAGGGCACGCGATCGGAGGGGACGCGACCCCAGGAGGACCGCACTCTGGACGCGCGCCCTCCGGAGACGCGTGCTCAGGAAGCGCGTGCTCAGGAGGCGCGACCGGAGAAGGCGCGCCTGGGGGATGGGCGGGCCGAGGAGGTTCGGTCCGAGTCGGCGGCGACCGAGGAGGCCGGGCGCCCCGGCGGGGCGTCGCACCGCGCTGCGGCCTCCCAGGGAACGCGCCGCGAGTTGGAGCGGTCGGCGGAGGCACGGCGGGCGCTGGAGCGGCCCGAACGGGTCCGGCGGGCGCTGGAACTGCGCGAGGAGGCACGGCGGGCGTTCGTCGAGCGCGAACGGCTCGCCGCCACACCCCCCACGCAAGACGAACGCAACCGACTGGACGCACCGCACCGGACCCAGGGCGAGACGGAACGGCTGGATGCGGCGCGTCGAAACCACGGCGGGCGCGAGCGGTCGGAGGGGATCGCCGGTGCATTGGGTGAGCGGGGTTGGGCGGGGGTGTTGCCGCCGTTCGGTTGCCCCTGGTCGGCCGGGTCGCAGGCCGGTCCCGGGGAACTCGACTGCGCTGCCGGGGCCCAGGCCGTGGCCGGTGAGCGTGGGTGGGACGACGAGGAGGGGCCGCGCGGTCCCGTCGTACGTGACTGGTTCGACGGGCCGCGCCGCCCGCGCAGGCTGGCCGACTTCCGGCCGTACGGCGTGCCAGGGGGTCTGGCGCAGGCCGACCCGCAGGTGGAGCGGGACCTGACGCAGGCGTTGCCGCCCGGCACCCGCTTCCCCGATCCGCGCGGCACCTGGGTGCGTCTGGTGAACGGCGGCGGCCCGGCCGACGATCCGTTCCGGGCGTCCAATGCCGCGGACTGCGCGCTGGCCGTCCTGTCCACCTGGCACGGCGATCCCACGGCGGCGGCGGCCCGGCTGCCCGAGTACGACAGGATCGGCAGGCCGCTGCTCACCGGCGAGAAGGGCGGCGTGGCCAGGATCGAGCGGTGGGTCGGCCACCGCTTCCAGTACGCGGGCCAGGGCGCCCAGACCTACCCCCTGCTGGCCAGGCGGCTGCTGGAGGCCGGGCACGGGGCCGCGGCGGTCATCGTGGTGCGCTGGCCCAGCGGCGGCGCGCACGCCTGGAACGCGGTCAACTCCGGTGGCGAGGTGATCTGGATCGACGCCCAGCGCGGCCACATGTCCGTCGAACCGCCCTATACGCGGGTGACCGGGGTGTTCTGCGTGATCCTCGACAGGAAGGGGCACGCGCGATGAACCTCGATCAGGCCCGGGCCCTGGTGGAGGAGTACTTCAACAGCGTCCGTCCGGCCGATGAGCCGCTGTCGGTCGGGATCCACACGTTCAGCGAGGGGTACGTCGCCTGGGTGCGCGAGTTCGGCCCGGACGATCCCGCCGCGCTGCCCGACACGGTGGGCGGCGGGTGCGTCGTGATCGACAAGCACACCGGCGAGGTGGCCACGCGCCCGCTGCTCGAACCGGAGTCCGTCGCCGAGCTCTGGCCAGGCCGCACCACCAGGTGAGCCGCCGTGAGATGAACCCGCGCGGCACGCGACGGCGTCCGGGGCGGGGAAGGCCGGGCGCCGCCCCCATGAGACGCCCGGCCCTCGGGTCGCGCCGGGCTGCGGGCCGCGCCCTGGCCGCGCGACCCGATGTGCACCCTCTATCCATAAATTTCGGATTTATTCGCCTTTATCCCGCCCCGGCGCCCCGGCGCCCGGCGCCCCGGCGCCCGGCTACCCGGCCGCCCCCGGCTACCCGGCCGCCAGCGACCCGACGATCGACGCCTTGGCCGCCCGCCGCGCCGGCAGCACCGCGGCCAGCACCCCCGCCAGCCCGGACAGCACCATGAACAGCCCGATCTGCGCCACCGGCGCGGAGAAGACGGCGCCGTCGATCATCGCGCGTACCGCCGCCCACCCGAACATGACGCCGAGCACCACGCCGACCAGCGCCCCGATCAGCCCGAGCACCAGCGCCTCCACCGAGAGCATCCGCCGCAGCTGCGGCCGGGTCAGCCCGAGCGCCCGCAGCAGCGCGGACTCCTTGGTCCGCTCGTGCACCGACAGGGACAGCGTGTTCGCGATGCCCAGCAGCGAGATCAGGATCGCCAGCCCGAGCAGCCCGGTGATGATCATCAACAGCATGTCCAGCGTCTCGTCGAACTGCCCGCGCACGTCGGTCGAGCTCTGCACCAGCACCGTCGGGTACGGCGCCGCCGCCGCGTCCACCAGCTCGCGGGCCCGCTCGGGCGGCACGCCGTCCTTGCTGTTGACCAGCACCCGGGAGTCGGGGACCGCGCCGAAGGAGGCGTCGAACTCGCGCTCGCTCAGGGTGAGGTCGGTCAGCGTGGTCTGGGTACCGCTCAGGATGGCGACGACCTTCAGCGACAGCTCGCGTCCCTTCTCCGTCTTGACGGTCAGGGTGTCGCCGAGCCGCGCGCCGAGCCGGTCGGCCGCGTAGTCGACCACGGCCACCTGCCCGGCGCCGAAGCCCTTCATGGTCCCGGTCTTCACGAACGGGTCGATCGGGCCGGTGAACGTCCCGGTCTGGACGTCCTTGCCGCCCACCTCGCCGACGGCCTCGCGGATCTGCACCACCGACTCCAGCTCCGGCGTGGCCCGCAGCCCCTCGGCCACCGAGCGCGGGATGGCGGAGTCGCGTTCCTGGGTCATCAGCATGTAGTCGATCGGGAACTGGTCGTCCAGCTTGTCCGTCATCGTCACCCGGGTGGACGCGGTCACCACCGAGATCAGCGTCATCAGCGTCACGCCGATGGTCAGGGCCACCGTGGTGGTGGCCGCCCGCTTGGGGTTGCGTCCCGAGTTGTCCACGGCCAGCCGTCCGGGCACGCCGAACAGCCGGCGCGGGACCCAGCCGACGAACGCGCTCAGCGGCTTGACCAGCACGGGACCGAGGATGAGCACGGCCAGGAAGGTCAGCGCGCCCCCGCCCATGACGACGAACAGCGAGGTCTGCTCGCCCGGCGTCATCGCCGGCGCGCCCAGGGCGGTCGTGCCCAGCCCGGCCAGCAGGAAGAGCCCGGCGAAGATCGTCCGCAGCAGCCCGGTGCGGAACGTCTGCTCCTCCACCTGGGTGCGCAGCGCCGCGATCGGCGCCACCCTGGTGGCCGCGCGGGCCGGCAGCACGGCCGCGACCACCGTCACCACCAGGCCGGTGACCAGGCCGATCGCGACGGTCGCCGGCGCCAGCGCGACGGCCGCGTCGGTCGGCAGCGGCGCGTCGAACGCGCCGAGCACGGTCAGCGTGAGCGTGGCCAGGCCGTACCCGACGAGCAGGCCGAGCGCCGAGGCGAGCAGCCCGACGACCGCGGACTCCAGCAGGATCGAGCCGAACACCTGCCCGCGCGTCGCCCCGATGCACCGCAGCAGCGCCATCTCCCTGGTGCGCTGCGCCACCAGGATGTTGAAGGTGTTGTAGATGACCAGCGCGGCCACCACCATCGCCACGATGCCGAACATCAGCAGGCCCATGGTGAGCGCCTGCGCGGACACCCCGGCCTCATTGGCCAGCGCGTCGGCCAGCTCGGCGCCCGTCATGACCCGGAGCCCCGGCCCGGCGGCCGCGGCGACGGCCCGCTTGAGCGCGTCCGGGGCGGCGCCGGCGACGTCGATCTCGGCGTAGCCCTTCGCGCCGGTCATCCGCTGCGCGGTGTCGAGGGTGAAGCCGAGCGCGCCGGTGTAGGCGAGCTCCTGGTCCACCCCCGGGTCGAGCAGCCCGACCAGCTTGAACTGGTGCTTGGCGCCCTTGTGGTCGAGCACGGTGACGGTGTCGCCGGGCTTGAGCCCCTGGGCCTTGGCGGTGTTCTCGTCGAGCACGGCCGCCTGGTCGTCGGTGCCCGGGCCGGAGCCCTGGGTGATCGTGGTGCGGTCCAGCGGCCCGGGGACGACGGACAGCGCCGTGGTGGCCGCGTTGCCGACGGCCTTGCCGTTCTTGCCGAGCAGTGGCGCGGGCGCGCGGACCAGGCCCTGCGCCTCGGTCACGCCGTCGAGCGCGCGGATGCGCTCCAGCGTGCGCGCGGAGAGCGCCTTGTCGTTCTTCCCTGGCAGGACGGCGACGCTCACCTTGTCCGCGTCCGCCGTGACCCGCTCGGAGAAACCCGCCTGGATGGTGTCGTTCAGCACGAACGTCCCCGCGATGAACCCCACGCCCAGCGTGATCGCCAGCGCGGTGAGCAGCAGGCGCAGCTTGTGCGCGCGCAGCCCGGCCAGAGCCGTCTTCAGCAACTCAGGCCTCCAGCCGCATCAGCGTGTCGAGCACGGACTGCGGCGACGGCGCGGCGATCTCGGTGACCAGCTCGCCGTCGCGCAGGAACACCACCCGGTCGGCGTACGAGGCCGCCACCGGGTCGTGGGTGACCATGACGATGGTCTGGTGCAGCTCACGCACCGAGGTGCGCAGGAACGACAACACCTCGGCGCCGCTGCGCGAGTCCAGGTTGCCCGTGGGCTCGTCCGCGAAGATCACCTGAGGCTTGCTGATCAGCGCCCTGGCCACGGCCACGCGCTGCTGCTGGCCGCCGGACAGCTCCGACGGCTTGTGCCCGAGCCGGTCCTGCAGCCCCACGGTCGCGATGACCCGGTCGAACAGCGCCTGGTCGGCCTGGCGGGCGGAGATCTCCAGCGGCAGGCGGATGTTCTGCTCGGCGGTGAGCGTCGGCAGCAGGTTGAACGCCTGGAAGATGAACCCGATCCGCTCGCGCCGCAGCAGCGTGAGCTGCTTGTCGCTCAGCCCGGTCAGCTCCACGTCGCCGATGCGCACGCTGCCCGAGGTGGCCGCGTCGAGCCCGGCCAGGCAGTGCATCAGCGTGGACTTGCCGGAACCGGACGGACCCATGATCGCGGTGAACGCACCGGTGGCGAAGGCCACGTCCACTCCGCGCAGGGCGTGCACCTGGGCGTCGCCTTGGCCGTACGTCTTCGTCAGCCCCCGGGCGACCACAGCCGGTGGGGCCTGGCGCGGGGTCTCGGTGAGGGTCACGTTCACTCCTTGCGTTGTCGGGACAAGGCAACGCTAGGAGTGGATTTCGCGGTATTCGTGGGCCTTGAGGAGGGACTTGATGTAGGACCAGAGATGACCCCGGTCAGCCTTTCGGCCGATGCGACGGCACGACCAGGCCGCTCTCGTAGGCGTACACGACGACCTGGGCCCGGTCGCGCAGCCCCAGCTTGGCCAGCACCCGGCCCAGATGCGTCTTGACGGTCGCCTCGGCCACCTCCAGCCGACCGGCGATCTCCAGGTTCGACAGCCCGCGCGCCACCATGAGCAGGACCTCGCGCTCGCGCGGCGTCAGGTCGTCGGCCGCCGGGGGCCGCTCCACCGGCAGCTGGGCGGCGAACGCGTCGAGCATCCTGCGCAGCGTGCTCGGCGCCATCACCGCCTCGCCCGCGTGCACCGCCCTGATCGCGTCGACCAGGTCGGCCGGCGGCACGTCCTTCAGCAGGAAGCCGGACGCGCCTGCCTTGACCGCGTTGAAGGCGTATTCGTCCAGGTCGAACGTGGTCAGGATGAGCACCTTCGGCCCGTCGATCCGCCTGGTGGCCTCGACGCCGTCCATGACGGGCATGCGCACGTCCATGAGCACGACGTCCACGTCGACGCTCCGCAGCCGCTCCAGGGCGGCGGCGCCGTCGCCGGCCTCGGCCACCACCTCGATGTCCGGCTGCGCGCCCAGCACCATCTTGAAGCCGGCGCGCAGCAGCTCCTGATCGTCGACGAGCATCACCCGGATCACCTGACCGCCTCCCGCTATGCCGCCGCGGCCAGGGGGAGCCTGGCCAGGACCTCGAAGCCGCCGCCCGGGCGGGGGCCCGCGCTGACTGCGCCACCGTACATGCCGACACGTTCGCGCATGCCGATCAGGCCGTGCCCGTCGGCGCTGGCCGGGGCCGACGCGCCGCGGCCGTCGTCGGTGACGCGGACGACCAGCTCGGGACGGTCGTAGCTGATCTCCACCGTCGCCCGCACCCCCGGCCCGCCGTGCTTGAGCGCGTTGGTGAGCGCTTCCTGGACGATGCGGTAGACCGCCAGCTGCTGGCCTTCCGGCAGCTCACCCGGCACGCCGTCGACCAGCAGCCTGGCCGGCACGTTCGAGCCGCGTACCAGCTCCTCCAACTGGGCCAGGCCGGGCTGCGGGGTGTAGTCGGTGCTCTCGGAGTCGTCTTCGCGCAGCACGCCGACCAGCCTGCGCATCTCGGCCAGCGCGGCGCGGCCGGTCTTGGAGATGTTGCGCACCGCCTGCCGCGCCTGCTCGGGGTCGCTGTCGAGGGCGAAGCCAGCGCCGTCGGCCTGCACCACCATGACGCTCACGTTGTGCGCGACCACGTCGTGCAGCTCCCTGGCGATCCTGGTGCGCTCGGCCGCGGCGGCGATCCTGGCCTGCTGGTCGCGCTCGCGCTCGGCACGCTCGGCGCGTTCCTCCAGGCCCTCCAGGTAGCGGCGGCGGGTGTTGGCGTACAGGCCGGTCAGCCAGATGGTGATGACGAAGATCGAGCAGCTGAAGAACGTCCCGAACGTGGCCGTATCCCAGTGCACCAGCATCAGGAAGACGCCCAGCTCGGCCACCAGCCCGGCGGCCACCGCCCAGCCGAACCTGCACTGGTAGGCCACCGCCCACAGCGCCACCAGCACCGACAGGTTGGCCGGCACCGGATCGACGTGTGCCAGCCACTGGCCGAAGCACAGCGCCGCGATGATCGCGAACGCCGCCAGCGGCCGGTGCCGCCAGGCCAGCGGCACCAGCAGCACCGCGCTCAGCGACAGGTAGCCGCCCGCGCTGAGGTACGTGCCGTCGTCGATCGGCCCGTTCGTGACGTACGGGACGGCCAGGATCGTGCACAACACGGCCAGCGGCAGGACCCGCAGAAAGCCGAACGTCTTCTCATGGCGCCGCGACCACGCCCGTACGCTGCCGAACACACCCATCACGATATGTAGCCCCGGTCGCCGCTTGGTCCGTCTCAAGGGGGAACTCCGGGTACGACCCAGGTCTTACCTGTGGCCCGGCTCTTACACCGGTCTTACGCTGGATCGGGCACCGTTGTCTCTGGGAGCGCCCAACTGGGCGAGTAAAGGGAGATCGTGATGGCGGATCATGATCGAGACGCCGGGTCGCGCGGCGAAGAGGAAGCGCCGCGCGACCCGACCCCGGGAGAGGAACAGCCGGCCGCGTTACCGCCCGGCGAGCCCCCGACCTCGACGAGCTACGGATACACCTCCTACGCCCACACCATGCCCGGCGGCGCGCCGCCCGGCTGGGGAGCCGAGCCGCCGCCGCGCTCCGACACCTTCAAGGACTTCTTCCGGCAGAAACCCGCTCAGATCCTTGCCGCCGGCCTGCTCGGCCTGCTGTTCGGCGTGCTGCTGGGCGGCGGTGCCGTGGCCGCGCTGACCAGCCTGGACGACCGCCACGACCGCTGGCAGGACTATCCCCGCGTGCAGCGGATCCCCGGCTCCGACTGCCTGCCGCACCCGAGCGGGAGCTACTGCGTCTTCCCGCAGTACCCGGTGCACCCGATGCCGTCGATGTACCCGTACCCGTATCCGCCGCCCTACCCGGTCCAGCCCAGGGTCGAGCCGCGGCCGATGCCCACCAGGACCGTCACGCTGGCGCCGCCCACCCGGGTGCCGACCCCCGTCCCCACCAGGACGGGCTAGAGGTTTCCTCCTCCCGCCTGGGGAATGACACCTGTGGTGCCGGCGAAGCGGGGGTGACATGGCGGGCAACGACGAAACGGGCCGCGTCATCGCCCTGGTCCCCGAGCGCCGGGGCCTGGCCGCGCTGTCGGAGGTGCCCGGCGTCGAGCCCCTCCTGTACGACGTGGCGCGGCCGCTGCCCGACGGTGCGGCCGAGGCCGAGGTGATCGTGGTGCCGTCGCGGCCGGTCGACGAGGTGCTGTCGGTGATCTCCTGGCTGCCCGGGCTGCGGCTCGTCCAGACCCTGAGCGCGGGCACCGACCAGTGGACCGGCCGGCTCCCCGCCCGCGTCGCGCTGTCGAACGCCAGGGGCGCACACGGCCCCGCGGTCGCGGAATGGGCCGTGGCCACGCTCCTGGCCGTCTACCGCGAACTGCCCGCCTTCGGCCGCAGCCAGGCCGACGGCCGCTGGCGGCCCCGGGTCACCGACACGCTGTGCGGCAAGCACGTGCTCGTCGTGGGCGCCGGCGACCTGGCCGAGAACCTGCGCTCCCGGCTCGAACCGTTCGGCGCGCGTGCCACGATGGTGGGCAGGAGCGCCCGAGACGGCGTCCGCGCGCTCGCCGACCTGCCGTCGCTGCTGCCCGAGCACGACGTGGTCGTCGTCATGGTGCCGCTCACCGAGCAGACCCGGTGGCTGGTCGACAAGGACTTCCTGGCCCGCATGAAGGACGGCGCGATCCTGGTGAACGCCGCCCGCGGCCCGATCGTCGACACCGAGGCGCTGCTGGCGGAGACCGGCGCGGGCCGGCTGCGCGCGGTGCTCGACGTGACCGACCCCGAACCCCTGCCCGACGACCACCCGCTGTGGCACGCGCCCGGCGTGCTGATCACCCCGCACGTGGCCGGCGACGTGCCCACCGCGGACGCCCGCGCGTGGGAGGTGGCCGCGGCCCAGATCGCGATGTACGCCCGAGGGCGGCAGCCCGCGAACCTGGTCACCTGATCGGACGTGGCCAGAACCGGGGAATGTGTAGGGCCGGTGGGATTCGAACCCACACTAACAGCCACCTAAAGACTGCGCCTCTGCCATTGGGCTACGACCCCTTTTCGCCTTTCCCTTACCGGCGAAGGTATCGGTTTGAGAATGGCAGTTCGGACAGAGGAAGCGTAGATTCTCCACGCGGTTGTCGAGCCAGTCTCCATTGACGTGGTCGACGTGGAGTGTCAGCGGCCTTCCCTGCCACGTGCCGTCAATCCTACAGCCTGCGCACGCGTACGGGACCCCTGCTTCGGACAGCGCACGGCGGAGCACCGGGGCCTTCTCGCGGTTGGATCCGGGCTCGCGCACCACGAGAATCTCCTGGTGGGAGCGCATGGTCGGCGGGCGCTTGCCGCGCCCGTGCGCCTGGCCGACGAAGTGCGAGGTGTCGATTCCGAAATGCTTCAACCGGCGGCTGATGTGGGCGTGGCCGCCGCCGGTCCACTTGATGCCCAGGTGCCGAAGCACGTCGGCGACGGTGCCGCGCCTATTCTTGCGGCATATCCGACTTAATTGGCCTTTTCTTCGAAATCGTGCCGGTGGCGGGCCCTCGGTCGAGGGCCCACGTCCCGGGCGGTCAGGCCAGGCCGAGCTTCTTCTTGAGCGCGGCCACGTGGCCGGTGGCCTTCACGTTGTAGAGCGCCTGCTCGATCTTCCCGTCGGCGTCGATGACGAAGGTGGAGCGGATCACCCCGACCACCTCCTTGCCGTACAGCTTCTTGGGCCCGTACGCGCTGTAGGCCCGGTGCACGTCCAGCTCGGGGTCGGACAGCAGGGGGAAGGTCAGCGCGTCGCGCTCGACGAACTTGGCCAGCTTGGCCGGCTTGTCCTTCGACACGCCGAGCACGACGAAACCCTCGTCGGTCAACTGGCTCAGGTTGTCGCGGAAATCGCAGGCCTGCTTGGTGCAGCCGGGCGTCATCGCGGCGGGGTAGAAATAGAGGATCACCCGCTTGCCGCGGAAGTCGTCCAGCGAGACGGTGCCGCCGTCGGCGGTGGGTAGCGCGAACTCGGGCGCGGCGTCGCCGGGCGCGAGCTTGGTTTCTGTCATGGGCCCTCCAGAGTTCTTCCAGGAAAACCTACCTGGCTGGCCGCCGTGCCGTACGGTGCGCCGACCTGACAGACTGATCACGACCAGAACGGTCGCAGCTCGCACGGAACGGACGCGGGCGTGACCACGAGTACGGTCGAAAGGAGAGCCATGGCTGACACCGATCCCGACGAGTTGGAGCGGCGGATCGCGCGGACGCGCGCGGAGTTGGCGCAGACGGTCGACGCCATCGCCGAGCGGGTGAGCCCCAAGCGGGTCGCCGAGCGCACGGTCGCCGACGTGAAGACCCGGGCGGGGACGTTCGTCGCCTCGGTGGGTGACGCGCTCGGCGTGTCGCCGCGGCGCCCGGTCGAGTACGGCGACGACCCGGACCGGCTGTGGGAGGAGGAGCAGCCGAACCTGGCGCCGGTGCTGATCGGTGTGGGCGCGGTGCTGGTGGTGGGGGCCGCCATCATGTTGTGGCGGCGCCGCCGTCGCCGCTGACCGGGGCTTGTCGGCACGCGGGGCTGACCGGGGCTTGCCGGCAGGCGGGGGTCAGAGGAACGTCTTGCCCTCGCCCCGGTACGTGGGCACCGTCTCCACCAGGCTCTCGCCGTCGATGAGGTGCAGCGCGTCGAAGCGTTCGCACATCTCGCCCGCCTTGGCGTGCCTGAACCAGACCCTGTCGCCCACCCGCAGGTCCTCGGCCGCCTGGCCGAGCAGCGGCGTCTGCACCTCGCCGGCCCCTTCGTCCGGCGCGTAGCGCAGCCCGGCGGGCAGGTACGGCTGCGGCAGCCGGGTCGGCCCGGCGGGCCCCGAGGCGAGGTAGCCGCCGCCGAGCACGGTGACCGTGTCGCGTCCTGGGCGGCGCACCACCGGCAGGGCGAACAGCGCCGCCGGACGGCCGGTGAAGCGCCGGTAGAAGTCGAACAGCCGCGGATGGAAGAAGCCGGAACCGGCGGCGACCTCGGTGACCGCCTTCTCGCGTACCGTGCGCTCGATCGAGCCGGTGCCGCCGCCGTTGACGAACTCCAGGTCGGCGTACTGGCGTACGGCGTTCACGATGCGGCCGCGGCGCACGATGAGGTCCCTGGCCGAGCGTGACTGCATGAGGCGCACGACCCGGGCGAACGCCGCGTTGCCCGGCGGGTCGTCGCCGACGCCGGCGATCTGCGCCTCGTACGCCATCAGGCCCACCAGGCGCAGCCCCGGCCGCTTGGCGACGGCGGCGGCCAGGTCGGCGGCCTGGTCGGGTTCGCGGATGGTGGAGCGCAGCGCCCCCGCCCGGAACTTCCCCCCGAAGGTGATATATCCGGCGTCGATGTCGATCGAGACCCGGATCTCCGCCCGTGGCCGCACCCCGGACACCGCCGACTCGATCAGGTCCAGGTGCTCGGCCGAGTCGACGGTCAGCGCGATCTCCGCGGCCGCGCGCGGGTCGGCGGCCAGCGCGGCGAGCGCCTGCCTGTCGGCCGTCGGGTACGCCACGAGGACGTCCGTAAATCCCTGGGAGACCAGCCAGAGCGCCTCGGGCAGGGTGAAGGCCATGATGCCGCGGAAGCCGTCCATGGCCAGGATGCGTTCGAGCACCGGCCGGCTGCGCACCGACTTGCTGGCCACCCTGATCGGCTTGCCGGCGGCCCGCCGTACCAGGTCCGCGGCGTTGGCGCGCATGGCGGCCAGATCGAGGATGGCGAACGGCGGTTCGAGCGCGGCGGTGGCGCGATCGTAGCGCCGGCGGTCCTCCATACCAGCAGCGTAACGGCATATCGGGCAAATGAATATGAGGAGGGTTCATATTAATCGGGTCGCCCGTAATGATCGGGCAAATGGGCGGCGGGGGCGCGGTTCAGCCGATGCCGGACCCGTGTACGTCTGGTCGTTGTGATGACCACACTGCAGCAGATACTGCCCCGTGCCGCCGTCACCACCCAGCACACGGGACTGCGCACGGCGAACCGGGCGCTCCGGCCGGCGCGTACCGTGCCGGGGGCCGTCGTGGCGCTCACGCTGGCCGCCGGGCTGGGCCTGACCTCGGCGGAGATCGTGGCGGGGCTGCTGGGCAAGCCGCTCGGCTGGATCCCGGTGAACGAACTGGCCGATCTCGCCGGCCGGCACACCTGGCGCGAGGTGTCCGGCGTCGCGGTGGCCGCGGCTGGCGCGGGCCTGCTGATGCTGCTCCTGGCGATCGTGCCGGGACGCTCGCGGATGGTGCCGGTGGAGACGTCCGACCAGCGGATCGTCATCGGCATCACCCGTTCGGGCCTGCGGCGCACGCTGCGGGCGGCGGCCCAGCAGGTGGACGGCGTGGCCAAGGCCCGGGTGCGGCTGCGCCGGCGGGCCATCGAGGTCACGGTGGTGACCTGCGGGGAGAGCTCGGGCTCGATGCTCAGGCAGGTCGGCACCGCCGTCGGCGACCGGCTGGCCGGCGTGGGCACGCTCGGCACCGGCGAGGTCATGGTGCGCCTGCGCAGGAGGGGCCTGTGACGGGCGAGCCGGCGAAGAGTAAGGGGGAGGGGCCGTGATGCGTCAGTACGCGGGCAACCGCATCGGGCTGGCCGTGGTGGGCGGGATCCTGCTGGCCGCGGGCACGCTCGCCTGGCTGCGCGGCCACGACCGCCTCTTCGGGCTCGCGCCGCACGCCAAGATCCTGCCCGCCCAGCTCACCCGCCCGATCGCGGAGGAGCCGTGGCCGCTGTGGCTGCTCGCGCTCGTCCTGCTGCTGACCGCGCTGACGGCGCTGCGCTGGCTGCTGATCAGCCTCGGCTGGGGCCGCCGCGGCACCCGCGAGGACACCGGCACCGCCATGCTCTTCGTCGGGCTCAAAGGCGTGGACGGGCTGAGCAAGGCCGGCGTGCGAGCCGGCGAGGACGGGGTGCGCATCGCGGTCACCTGCCCGCCCGCCGCGGACGTGGGCGCGGTCGTCGGCAAGCTCGACCAGGACGTGGTGGGCAAGATCCGCAGGGAGATCCGCGACGACGAGGCGGCCACGGTGGTCCGCCTCCACGTCCGCCGCAAGTGACCTCCCGCGCCCGGTCTCAGCACTCGATGACGTTGACGGCCAGGCCGCCGCGTGAGGTCTCCTTGTACTTGTCCAGCATGTCGCGGCCGGTGTCGCGCATCGTCTTGATGGCCTTGTCCAGGGCCACGTAGTGGCGGCCGTCGCCGCGTAGCGCGATCCTGGCCGCGGTGATGGCCTTGTTGGAGGCCACCGCGTTCCGCTCGATGCACGGGATCTGGACGAGACCGCCGATCGGGTCGCAGGTCAGCCCCAGGTTGTGCTCGATGCCGATCTCGGCGGCGTTCTCCACCTGCTCGGGGCTGCCGCCCAGCACCTCGGTGAGTCCGGCGGCGGCCATCGAGCAGGCCGAGCCGACCTCGCCCTGGCAGCCGACCTCGGCGCCGGAGATCGAGGCGTTCTCCTTGAACAGCACGCCGATGGCGGCGGCGGTGAGGAAGAACCGGACGACGCCCTCATCGTCGGCGTGCGGGACGAACCGGGTGTAGTACGTCAGGACGGCCGGGATGATGCCGGCCGCGCCGTTCGTGGGCGCGGTGACGATGCGTCCGCCGGCGGCGTTCTCCTCGTTGACGGCCAGGGCGAACAGCGCCACCCAGTCCATGGCCTGCAGCGGGTCCTTCTCCGCCGACTCCGACTGAAGGCGGCGGTGCAGCTGGTTGGCGCGGCGCTTGACCTTCAGCCCGCCGGGCAGCACGCCCTCCTTGGAGATGCCGCGGCGCACGCACTCCGACATGACCCGCCACAGGTTCAGGATCCCGGCCCTGATCTCCTCCTCGGAGCGGCCGAAGGCCTTCTCGTTCTCCAGCATCAGGCCGGAGATCGACAGACCGGTGTTCGAGCAGTGCTTGAGCAGCTCCTCCCCGGTGGTGAACAGGTAGGGGAGCACGGTGTCGTCGGGCTTGATGCGGTCGGCGCCGGTGGCCTTCTCGTCCACGACGAAGCCGCCGCCCACCGAGAAGTACACCTTCTCGCGCAGCTTCTCGCCGGCGGCGTCGAAGGCGGTGAAACGCATGCCGTTCGGGTGCTCGGGCAGCGAGATCTTCCGCTCGAAGACCAGGTCCTCGCCCACCACGAACGGGATCTCGTGCGTGCCGTACAGCTTCACCCGGCCCGCGGCGCGCATCTCGGCCAGGCGGTCGTCGATGCCGTCGACGTCCACCAGTTCGGGCTTCTCGCCGGACAGGCCGAGCAGGACCGCCTTGTCGCTGCCGTGGCCCTTGCCGGTCAGGCCGAGCGAGCCGTACAGGATGGCCTCGACCCGGGCCACGCGCTCCAGCAGGCCGTCGTCGGACAGGCCGCGGGCGAACTTGTGCGCGGCGGCCATCGGTCCGCCGGTGTGGGAGCTCGACGGGCCGATGCCGATCTTGAAGAGGTCGAAGACGCTGATCGCCATTGATGTGCGCCCTTCAGAAAAGGCCGGGGCCCGTGCCGGGCCCCGGCGGGTTGATCAGGACTCGCCTGAGGTGAGCGCCGCGTACTCCTCGGCGGACAGCAGGTCCTCGGGGTCGCCCTCCATGCGGACCCGGAACATCCAGCCCTCACCGTACGGGTCGCTGTTGGCAAGACCCGGGTCGTCCAGGACGGCCTGGTTGACCTCGACGATCTCACCGCCGACCGGGGTGTAGATCTCGCTCACCGACTTGGTCGACTCGACCTCACCGACCGAGTCGCCCGCCGCGAAGGTCGCACCGACGTCCGGGAGCTGCACGTAGACGACGTCACCAAGGGCCTCGGCGGCGAAGGCCGTGATGCCGACGGTCACGGTGATCCCGTCGTCCACGCCGGCCACCCATTCGTGTTCCTTGGTGTAGTTCAGGTCGTCAGGGATGTTGCTCACTTGTTCCTCCTGTAGAAGGGCAGCTCGACCAGGTCCATGGGTTCATGGCTGCCCCGAATGTCCACGGCCAGACCTTCGTTGACCCCGGTGTCGACGTAGGCCATCGCGATGGGCTTGCCCAGAGTCTGGGAGGGGGCCCCGCTGGTGACCTCGCCGACGACGGCGCCGTCCTTGGTGACCGGGAACCCGTGACGGGGTACCCGGCGGTTGCGCGCGACCAGGCCGACGAGCCGCCGCCGTGGCTGGTCGTCCTTGACCGCCTCCAGCGCCGCCCTGCCGACGAAGTCGCCCGGCTTGTCGAATTTCACCACCCTGCCCAGCCCCGCGTCGAACGGGGTCAGCTCCACGCTGAGTTCGTTGCCGTACAGCGGCATACCCGCCTCGAGGCGGAGCGTGTCGCGGCTGGACAGTCCGGCCGGGACGATCCCGTGCGGCTCGCCGGCGGCCATCAGGGCGTGCCAGAGCGGCACGGCGTCCTGGTTGGCCACGAACAGCTCGAAGCCGTCCTCGCCGGTGTAGCCGGTCCTGGCGATCAACGCCTGCCTGCCGTCGACCACGCCGGGCAGGCCGGCGTAGTACTTCAGCCCGGGCAGGTCGGCGTCGGTGAGCGTGGCCAGGATCTCCTGCGCGCGCGGCCCCTGGACGGCGATCAGCGCGTACTGGTCGGAGCGGTCCTCGACCACCGCGTCGTACGACTTGGCGCGCTCGGTCAGCTCGGCGGCGACCTTCTGGTAGTTCGACGCGTTGGCGACGACCATGAACTCCTCGTCCGCCAGCCGGTAGACGATGAGGTCGTCGAGCACCCCGCCGCGCTCGTTCACGATCATGGTGTACCTGGCGCGGCCGGGCGCGAGCGCGGACAGGTGGCCCACCAGGGCGTAGTCCAGCGCGTCCGCGGCCTGCGGGCCGGTCAGGAAGATCTCGCCCATGTGCGAGAGGTCGAACAGGCCCGCCGCCGTGCGCACGGCGTTGTGCTCGGCGGACTCGCTGCCGTAGCGGAGGGGCATGAGCCAGCCGGCGAAGTCGGTCAGCGTTGCGCCGAGATCAGCGTGAACGTCTCGCAGCGGTGTCGGTCGGGACATTTGTCGCACCTCAGGACAGGATCGGATGCCAGCATCCTCCCCCTCTGTCATCGATGCCTGAGAGCTTCGCCCGAGTTTTGCCGGACTTTCACCTTCGGCGAGGCCAGCAGGCCTGCTTTCCAGAGGACACCTCGTCCGTGCGGTCCTTTGCCTTGAGAGGTTCGCGGGGAGGGCTTGCTCCTTCAGGGGCCCTGACCGGATGTCAGAGCGCTCTCCCGCACGGTTTCGTCGGTGATGTCCGTCAGCCTAGTGCCGTCCCGGGGGTGTTGTCGCGTCTCAGGAAGAGCGAACCGATCCGGGGGCGCTCACGTCTTAGAAGTATGAATCGGCGAACGGCGGTTCTGGCTCTGGCCGCCGCCCTGACGACCGTCTCCTCGTCCTCCGCCGCACCTGCCGCCGCGCCTGCTCGTTACACGGCCTCGCTGACCGTGCTGGAGTCGCCCGAGCACGGTCCGCAACTGTGCGTGGGCGTGCAGTTCTCCGACCCGCCCCAGTGCACGGGCCTGGACGTGGCCGGCTGGGACTGGAGCGCGGTGCGGCACGAGGCGCGCGAAGGCGTGCGCTGGGGCGACTACCGGCTGGTCGGCACCTGGGACGGCGCCAGGCTCACCATCACCGAGCCGCCCGGCGAGCCCGCGCGCCATGGACCGATGGCGGACGAGGACCTGACCCCGTGCCCGGAGCCGGCCGGCGGCTGGCCGATCGCCGACGGCGCGAAGACGACCTGGCAGAGCGCCAAGGAGGCGATGGCGCGGGCCGAGAGCGCCGGGGACTTCGCGGGGGCCTGGTTCGACCAGCCCCCGGTCGACGGGCCGGTCTCGGAGGACACCTACGATCCCGGCCGGGCCGTGGTCAACGTCGCCTTCACCGGCGGCCTGGCGGGGCGTGAGGAGTGGATCCGCGAGATCTGGGGCGGGCCGCTGTGCCTGAGCCGCGCCCAGCGCACCGAGGCCGAGCTGCGGGCGCTCCAGGGCCGGGTCTCTCGGGATCGCCGGGCCGCGGGCGACTTCGTCGGGTCGTATACCGACATCTCCGGCAACCGGGTGGTGATCATGGTCTGGGTGGCGACCGACGAGCTGCGCCGCGAGCTGGACGCCGCGTACGGCCCCGGCGCCGTCGAGCTGTCCGGAATCCTCCAGCCGGTCAACTGAGCGGCGACGGTGATAGCGGGCCGGAACGCGAAACCGCCCGTCCCCGGCAGGTCGCATGCCGGGAACGGGCGGAGGTTCGACCGCGTGCGGGCCGGTCATGGCAGGTCAACCCGCACGCGGTGGTTCGCTGGGCGCCTCGGGGCAGGCCGGGGCGCCCGTGACCGTCGGAACCGTCAGGAGGCCTGCCACAGGGCGGGCACGTTCGGCGGTTCCCAGCCGGGCAGGCTGGTGTGCGCCTGCAGGCAGCGGTAGCTCACGCCCTGATAGGTGACGACCGCGCCGCTGGCGTAGGCCGTCCACGGCGCCCAGGAGGTTCCCTGGCCGTCCCCTGTCACGGTGAGGCTGTACGAGGCCGAGTGGTCCGCGTTCGCGCCGTCACCGCTGAGCGTGATCGGATATGTGTTCGCGACCGTCCCTGAGGTGGTCGCGATCGTTACGGTGGACGACTGTCCTGCCGTGATCGTCTGAGGGTTGAAGGAGACGGTGACCCCGGCGGGCACGTTGCCTGCGGAGAGCGTGATGCTCTGCGCCTGGCCGGACGTGACCTGGGTGTTGACCGTGGCGGTGGTCGACTGACCGGCCTGCACGGTGGCCGAGGCCGGGGTCACCGAGATCGAGTAGTCGTTGTCGGGGGGAGTGTTGCGCACCGTCAGGCCGAACGAGGTCGACCTGTCGGCGTTCGCGCCGTCACCGTTGAGAGTGATCGGATATGTGTTCGCGGCCGCCCCTGAGGTGGTCGTGAACGTGACGGTGGACGACTGTCCTGCCGTGATCGTCTGAGGGTTGAAGGAGACGGAGACGCCTGCGGGCACGTTGCCGGCGGAGAGCGTGATGCTCTGCGCCTGGCCGGACGTCACCCGGGTGCTGATCGTGGCGGTGGTCGACTGACCGGCCTGCACGGTGGCCGAGGCCGGGCTCACCGAGATCGAGTAGTCGTTGGACTGGCTCGAGCCCACGGCCAGCTTCCACAGCACGTACGCGATGGCGTCGGAGTTGCGGTCGAGCGCGGTCACGTTGACGTTGCTCGGGTAGGTGTCGCAGGCGCTGTGGTAGCAGCGGTCGAAGGCCTGGCCGGCCGTGCCGCCCCACTTGGCGGCCTGAGCGGTGGTCTTGCGCGCGCTCGCCCCGGTGAACACGCCCCCGACCCGCACGCCCGCGCTCTTGAACGGGGCGTGGTCGCTGCGGCCGTCGCCTTCGGTCTCCCGGTCGGTCTGGATGCCGAGGGTGGCGTAGTACTCGTTGAACGCCTGCTGGAGCCCGGCGTCGTCGTCATAGACGAAGTAGCCGGGGTTGGGCGAGGCGATCATGTCGAAGTTGAGATACGCCTCGACGCCTGAGCTGCCGCCGTTCTGCACGTAGTAGCGGGAGCCGACCAGCCCGGACTCCTCGGCGCCCCACCAGGCGAAGCGGACGTGCTTGGTGAGCGTCGGGTTGGTCCTGGCCAGCGTGAGCGCGTTCTCCAGCAGGGCGGCCGAGCCCGTGCCGTTGTCGTTGATGCCCGGTCCCGACGAGACGCTGTCGAGGTGGGCGCCGAGCATGATGGTCTGGTTGGTCGGGCCGCCAGGCCAGTCGGCGATCAGGTTGGGGCCGCCGCTGAAGTTCTGCAGCCGGGTGGTGAACCCGGCGGCGTCCAGCCTCGACTTGATGAAGTTGACCGACGCGGTGTAGCCGGGCCGGCCGGAAGCGCGGTTGCCGCCGTTGCTCTGGGCGATCGACTGCAACTGGCTCAGATGCGCTTGCACGTTGGCCACCGGGATGTCCGGCGCGGCCAGAGCGGCAGCGGTGGTGGCGCCGGCGCTGTTCGCCAGCGTGGTGACGGTCAGCGCCAGGCCGCATAACGCGGCCAGGCCCGACCTGAACTTGGGGTTCACGTTCAGAGCTCCTGGGTGGAGGGGACGGGCGGCCACCCCGGCGTGGCCGCCCTGGTCGTGCGTCGGACCGGTCTTGCGACTTACCGGGCCGGTCCGGCGATCAGCCGTTGCTCCCGGTGATCAGACGCGCTGCCAGAGAGCCGGCACGTTCGGCGGCTCCCAGCCGGGCAGGCTGGTGTGCGACTGCAGGCAGCGGTAGCTGACACCCTGGTACGTGACCGTCTGTCCGGCCGTGTACGGGGTCCACGTCGCCCAGGTCGTCTCACCGCCGTCACCCGAGACGGTCAGGCTGAACGAGGCCGAGTGGTCGGCGCTCGCGCCGTCGGCGTTCAGGGTGATCGCGTAGGTGTTCGGCGTGACATCGCCCGTGGTGCTGATCGTCACCGTCGAGGACTGGCCCGAAGAGATCGTCTGCGGGTTGAACGAGACGGAGACGCCCGCCGGCACGTTGGCCGCGGTCAGCGCCACGTTCTGCGCCTGCCCGCTGGTGACGACCGTGCTCAGCACCGTCGTCGCGGACTGGCCGGCCTCGACTGAGGCCGAGGTCGGGCTCACGCTGACCGAGAAGTCGTTCTCGGAGCCGGGCCCGATCTGCAGGGTGTAGTTGGCCGTACGGTCCACCGCGGTGCCGTCAGCCGTGACGGTGATCGAGTGGGTGCCCTGCGGGCTGTTCGCCGACGTGGTCACCGTCAGCGTGGAGGTCTGGCCCGCGGTGATCGTCTGCGGGTTGAACGAGGCGTTCACACCGGCGGGCAGCGAGCCCACCCGCAGCGTGATCGACTGCGCGGAACCGCTGGTCACCGTGGTCCTGACCGTGGTGGTCGAGCTCTGGCCAGGCGTCACGCTGCCGGACGGCGGCGCGAGTTCCATCGAGAACGCGTCGTCGCCCTGCGTGCAGGTCGGCTCACCGCTCTGCTGGGGCACCTGCACGGCCAGCCAGGCGGCCTTGACCGTGTTGAACTCGGTGCAGCTGCCGGGGAACAGGGACTTGGCGGCGTTCAGCGAGGCCACCCTGGCCCTGGCGTGGGTCCACGGCTGGGTCTTCAGGTTCAGCGTGCCCATGAAGATCTGGCCGGCCTTCTGGATGCCGATGCCGGTCACCGAGGCGGGACCGCCGGTGCAGATCGGGCTGGACGGCTTGCCACCGCCGGGGTTGCTGCCCTCGGCCAGCAGGTAGAACCAGTGGTTCTGCGGGCCTGCCGCGGCGTGCACCTCGGTTCTCGGGATCGCCGAGGTGTAGCAGTTGGGGTGGCTGAGCGCGGCCGGGTTGTACATGTTGCGGATCGGGCCGCTGCCGACGAGGTTGACCTCTTCGCCGACCAGGTAGTCCGCCGGGTCGCTGGCGTTCTGGGCGTAGGCCTCGGTGAGCGCGCCGAAGATGTCACCGGTCGACTCGTTCAGGCCGCCGGCCTCGTTGCCGGAGCCGGAGCCGCCGGGGGTGAACTGGAAGATGCCGTGACCGAACTCGTGCGCGACCACGTCCATCGGGGTGACCTGGCGCTGGCCGTCCTGGGAGCGGCCGAAGTTGGCGTACTGGCCGTTCCAGAAGGCGTTGACCTGGGCGAGACCGACCCGGGACGGGTAGCCGCGGCCGGAGCCGTTGATGCCGTTGCGGTTCAGCCAGGAGCGCAGCATGTCCCACTGCTTCTGCGCGCCGTACAGGGCGTCGACGCAGGCCGTCTCCAGGTTGGTGCCCTGGCCGTTGCCCCAGTTGCTGTCGGTGCCGGTGTACGCGGAGCCGTTCTGGCCACCGCACGAGATGCCGGAACGCGTCGGGTCGGTCATGGACGTGGCGGCCGTGTCGATGGTGACCTGGCCGTTGTAGTAACCGTGTCCGCTGGCGGCCCTGACCTCGTCCCACGCGTCGATGATCCGCCCGTTCTGGGCGTCGACGTACACGTGCTGGGTGGTCGGGAACTTCTCGGCGTTGACGCCGGTGACCACGACCTCCCAGGCCAGACGCGGCTTGGTGGTGGTGGCGTGCACCGAGAGGACCGGCGTGGCCACGCTCTCGACCTCGGCCACCTTGGTCCTGGCCGTCACGGCCGCCGCCTCGGCGGCCACCTTCGGCGTGGTGCTGACGTTGATCTTGGTCTGCTGTCCGCTGGCGACCGTGTTCACCACGGCGCCGGACTCGTCGGTGGCGACGACCACGCCGCCGCCGTAGACCGGCAGGCCCGCGTAGGTGCGGGCGTAGCTGAGGTACTGCAGACCGCGGGTGCCGGTGACGGCCGACTCCAAGGTGAAGGAGTCCTTGTCGGAGGCACGAAGGGCCGCCGAATCAGCCAGCAGGGCGCTCTTCGCGGAGGTGATCGCGTTGACGCGCTCCGTGGGGCTGGGAGGATCGGCCACCTGCGAGGCGCCGGCGAAGGCGCTCGTGGCGCCTGCCAGCGAGCTGGTGGTCAGGGCTAGCGCGAGCATGGCGGCAGCCCCCAACCTGAGTTTGGGGTTCACTCTCGTGGCTCCTCGGGGGGTGTGGAGTGGAAGAGCCCCGGCCGGCTGGGGATGACCTCAGGTTGACACCTGGAGGAGGGGAAAAGGTACCCAACAATTTCCTATAACTTCGTGCTATGGCCTGTTTTCCTGGGCTTTTGGGGCGAATGTAAAGTAAAGAAGCTTTCCAGTAGGGCTGTTCCAGGTATCGGCGCGAGGGGTCCGTGACGCTTGAGCCAGGCCCGGTAGACCGGAGAGCGCATCGATTCGGCCCAGTACGTCTTCTGCACCGCCGCGACCAGATCGTCGGCGTAGCGGGCGAACGGGCCGTGCGGCGTCCAGCCCAGGATGTGGCGGAAGCGCAGCGGAGTGCCGGCCAGCGGCCGCAGCACCACCCGCTCCCTGGCCGGGGCGGTGGCCTGGAACAGCCCGACGCACCGGCCCTCGGAGATCAGGTTGAGCGCCACCTCCAGGTTCACCGAGAAGGGCACCCGGGGGACGAAGCCGCGTTCGTCGCACTTCGTCCAGAAGTGCTCGCGCGGGCCCGCCTCGACCTGCGCGGGCAGCGCCCACTCCTCGGCCCGCAGGTCGCCGAGCTCGATCTCCTCCCGGCCGGCCAGCGGATGGTCCTGCGAGACCCCCACGAACAGCGGCTCGACCGCGATGGGGGCGTAGGCGGCGTTGCGCGGCGGTGACAGCTCGTGGCCCGGGTAGTCGTCGAGGGTGGCCAGCTCGATCCGCTCGGAGGCCAGCAGGCCGGGCAGCACGTCCATGGTCTGCTCGGTCCTGAGGCTGATCTCGGTGTCCGGCAGCAGGCTGTGCAGGCTCTTGGCCACGTAGATGGCCAGCCTGGTGGGCGCGCAGCCCACCCTGATCAGCGGCGGCTCGCCCTGCGCCCGCCGCCGCGCGTCGCGTTCCAGCTCCTCGAACGCGGGCACCAGGGACCGCGCCCTGACCAGCAACCACTCCCCGAGCGGGGTCGGGGAGACGCCGTCGTGCCCGCGGTCGAACAGCGGGCCGCCGAAACGGCGTTCGAGCCGGCGTAGCTGGGCGGCGAGCGCGGGCTGGGACATGCCCAGGGCCGGAGCGGCCCTGGAGATGCTCCCGCTGTCCGCGATCGCGCACAGTACCCGAAGGTGACGCACTTCGAGATCCACGCTTCGAGCCTAAAAGTAAAGAAGCTTTCCAGTAAGGCCCAAACGCGTCAGAGGTTCCCGGAGATCAGCAGGCGGCGACCAGGGCGTCGAAGAGCGCGCCGTCCGCGGCGGCCTCCGGGTGCCACTGCACGGCCAGCGCGAACGGGTGCGAATCGAGCTCGACGGCCTCGATCGTGCCGTCGGACGCGGTCGCCGTCACCGTCAGCTCCGGGGCGAGCCGGTCGACGGCCTGGTGGTGGTAGTGCGGCACCGTCACCGGGCCCGGACCCAGCACCTTGGCCAGCCGGGTGCCCTCGACCGGGGTGATCGGCAGGTGGCCGAAGGCACCGGGGGCGGGGGAGTGGCCTTGGTGGCCGACGACGTCCGGGAGATGCTGGTGCAGGGTGCCGCCGAGCGCGACGTTCATGACCTGCAGCCCCCGGCAGATCCCCAGGTACGGCAGGCCCCGGTCGAGCGCCGCGGCCAGCGCGGCGAACTCGGCGCCGTCACGGAAGTCCCTGACGAACCCGGTGCGCCGGTGCGGCTCGGCCCCGTAGCGCCGGGGGTCGATGTCGCCGCCCCCGGCCAGGATGAGCCCGTCCAGCCGGGGCACGACGGCCGCGGGATCGCCCGCGGGCGGCAGCAGCACCGGCTGCCCGCCGGCGCGCACCACCTGCTCCACGTACATGGACGGGAGCAGCGCGACCTCCAGCTCCCACACGGTGAACGCGGCCGGCTCCACGTACGTCGTGATGCCGATGACCGGACGGCTCATCTTGCTCCTCCTTAGAGCTCCTTAGAGCGGGGTGACGTAGGCGCCGGAGATTCCGCCGTCCACCAGGAACTCCGACCCGGTGATGAACGAGGCGTCGTCGCTGGCCAGGAACGCCACCGCGGCCGCGATCTCCGACGCCTCGGCGAACCGCCCGACCGGGATGTGCACCAGCCGGCGCTGCGCCCGCTCCGGGTCCTTGGCGAACAGCTCCTGCAGCAGCGGCGTGTTCACCGGCCCCGGGCACAGCGCGTTGACCCGGATGCCCTCCCTGGCGAACTGCACGCCCAGCTCACGCGACATCGCCAGCACGCCGCCCTTGGACGCGGTGTAGGAGATCTGCGAGGTGGCCGAGCCCATGACGGCCACGAACGAGGCCGTGTTGATGATCGAGCCCTTGCCCTGCCGCCGCATGTACGGGATGACGTGCTTGCAGCACAGGTAGACGCTGGTCAGGTTGACCTCCTGGACCCGGCGCCACGCGTCGATGCCGGTCTCCAGGATCGAGTCGTCGTCGGGCGGGGAGATGCCGGCGTTGTTGAACGCCACGTCCACGCTGCCGTAGGCGTCGAACGCCGCCTGATACATCCGGACGACGTCGTCCTCGCTGGTCACGTCGGCCTTGACGAACATGCCGCCGACCTCGGCCGCGGCCTTGCTGCCCGACTCCTCGTCGACGTCGGCGCACACCACCTTGGCGCCCTCCTGGGCGAACCTGCGGGCCGTGGCCAGCCCGATCCCGCTGCCCGCGCCGGTGATGACCGCCACCCGGTCCTGCAAACGCTGCATGTGATTCACTTCCACTGAGTCACTCCCACTGCTCACTCCCACGAGATGAACACGTTCTTGGTCTCGGTGAAGGCGGCCAGCGCGTCCGGGCCGAGCTCCCGGCCCAGCCCGGACTGCTTGAAGCCGCCGAACGGCGTCCAGTAGCGCACCGAGGAGTGCGAGTTGACCGACAGCGTGCCCGACTCCACCGCCCTGGCCACGCGCAGCGCCCGGCCGACGTCGCGGGTCCAGATCGAGCCGCTGAGCCCGTACGGGGTGTCGTTGGCGATGCGCACCGCCTCGGCCTCGTCCGCGAACGGCACCACGGACACGACCGGGCCGAAGATCTCCTCGGTGAACGCCCGGTCGGTGACCGACGAGGTGAGCACGGTCGGCGGGAACCAGAACCCCTTGCCCTGCGGGCACGAGCCCCGCAGGTACGGCTCCTCGGTGACGAACCCGCGCACCCGGTCGAGGTGCTCGGCGCTGATCAGCGGGCCCATCTCGGTGCTCTCGTCGAGCGGGTCGCCCACCTTGACGCCGAGGACGGCGGCCGAGAGCCGCTCCAGGAACTCGTCGTACACCTCGGCCTGCACCAGGATCCTGGATCGGGCGCAGCAGTCTTGGCCGGAGTTGTCGAAGACGGCGTAGGGCGCGCTCCTGGCCGCCTTGTCCAGGTCGGAGTCGGCGAAGACGATGTTCGCCGACTTGCCGCCGAGCTCCAGCGTGATGCGCTTGACCTGGGCCGCCGCCTTGGCCCCGATCTCCTTGCCCACCTCGGTCGAGCCGGTGAACACGATCTTGGCCACGTCCGGGTGCTCGACCAGCCGGGCGCCGGCCACCTCGCCCGCGCCCGGCAGCACCTGGAGCACCCCTTCCGGGAGCCCCGCGGCCAGGGCCAGCTCGGCCAGCCGCAGCGCGGTCAGCGGGGTCCACTCGGCCGGCTTGACGATCACCGTGTTGCCCGCGGCCAGCGCCGGGGCGACGCCCCACGTCATGATCAGCATGGGGAAGTTCCACGGCACGATGATCCCGACGACGCCCAGCGGCTCCTGGAACGTGATGTCCACGCCGCCGGCCACCGGGATCTGCCTGCCGTGGTCGCGCTCCGGCGCGCCGGCGTAGAAGTGCAGCACGTCGCGTACCGCGCCGGCCTCCCAGCGGGCGTTGCCGATCGTGTGCCCGGCGTTGGCCAGCTCCAGCCCGGCCAGTTCGTCGCGGTGCTCGTCCACCAGGTCGGCGAACCGGCGCAGCAGCCGCGCCCGGTCGCCCGGCGCCACCTGCCGCCAGCTCGCGAACGCTCGCCTGGCACGCTCCACGGCCCGGTCGACCTCGGCGGCGTCGACCAGCTCGACGTCGGCGATGACCTCCTCGGTCGCCGGATTGATGATCTTCAATTCACAACCTCTCGAATCCGCGGAACAGCTCCCAGTCCGTGACCGCCGCGTCGAACGCGGCCAGCTCCACCCGCGCGTAGTTCGCGTAGTGCGCGACCACGTCGTCGCCGAACGTCTCCCTGGCCAGCTTCGACCCCTCGAACAGGCCCAGCGCGTCGCGCAGCGTGTGCGGCACGGTCTCGGCGCCCGAGGCGTAGGCGTTGCCCTCGCACGCCTCCTCCAGTGTCAGCTCCTCGTCGATGCCGCGCAGCCCGGCCGCGATGAGCGCGGAGACCGCCAGGTAGGGGTTGACGTCGCCGCCCGGCACCCGGTTCTCCACCCGCAGCGACGGCCCGTGGCCGACCAGGCGCAGCGAGCAGGTGCGGTTGTCGACGCCCCACTTGATCGCCGTCGGCGCGAAGCTGCCGGGGACGTACCGCTTGTACGAGTTGACGTTCGGCGCGTACAGCAGCGTCAGCTCGCGCATCGCGGCCAGTTGCCCGGCGATGAAGCGGGCGCCGAGCGGGGACAGCCCGTGCGGCCCTTCGCCCGCCATGACCGGGACGCCGTCCGCGTCGCGCAGCGAGATGTGGATGTGGCAGGAGTTGCCCTCCCGCTGGTTCGGCTTGGCCATGAAGGTGATCGAGCGGCCCTCCTGGGCGGCGATCTCCTTGGCGCCGTTCTTGTAGATGGAGTGGTTGTCGCAGGTCCGCAGCGCCTCGTCGTAGCGGAAGGCGATCTCGTGCTGGCCCAGGTTGCATTCGCCCTTGGCGGACTCGACGTAGAGCCCGGCGCCCTCCATGTCGCGCCTGATCCGGCGCAGCAGCGGCTCGATGCGGGCGGTGCCGAGCAGCGAGTAGTCGACGTTGTAGAGGTTCGACGGGTTCAGGTCGCGGTAGGCGCGCCGCCAGGCGTCCTCGTAGCTGTCGTCGTAGACCACGAACTCCAGCTCGGTGCCGACGTAGGCGGCCAGGCCGCGCTCGGCCAGGCGGGCGATCTGCCTGCGCAGGATCTGCCGTGGCGAGGCGCTGACGTCGGTGCCGTCCTCCCAGGTCAGGTCGGCCATGAGCATGACCGTGCCGTCCTGCCAGGGGACTCGGCGCAGGGTGGAGATGTCAGGCTTCATCACGAAGTCGCCGTAACCGCGGTCCCATGACGACATCGCGTACCCGGAGACCGTGTTCATATCCACGTCCACGGCCAGCAGGTAGTTGCAGCCCTCGGAGCCGTGGTGCAGCACCTCGTCCAGGAAGTAGCGCGCGGACAGGCGTTTGCCCTGCAAGCGGCCCTGCATGTCGGCGATGGCGAGGAGCACGGTGTCGACGCGGCCGGCCCCGACCTCGTCGCGCAGTTCGTCAACGGACAGGAATCCCACTTGCTCGCTCACGCTAGGTCGCTCCGATCCGGCCTGAGGCGCTTTCCCGTTGATTGGGCTAGTGTTAGACCATTGATGTGTATGGCGGGATCGCTTGTCAAGACCTGAGGACACGTTGGACGAGTCGGCGCGTTTGATGACGGTGTTGCGCCCGGTCCGGGCGGGCAACGCCTTCGAGGAGACCGTGGAACGGCTGCTCCAGGCCATCAAGCTGGGCGTCGTCGCACCGGGCGACAAACTGCCGCCCGAGCGGGAGCTGGCCGTGCGGCTGGGCATCAGCCGGGTGACGCTGCGCGAGGCCATCCGCGCGCTGCAGGACGCCGGCTACCTCGACGTGCGCCGCGGCCGCTACGGCGGCGCGTTCGTCACCTACACCCCGCCGCGTCCGGGCAGCGGCGACCTGCGGCAGGTGGTCGCCGAGATGGGCACCGCCGAACTCAACGACGCGCTCACCTTCCGGCTGGCCGTCGAGTGCGGCGCGGCCCAGGTGCTGGCCGGCCTGGAACTCACCGGAGAGCAGCGGGATCTGCTGCGGCGCAGGCTGAAGGACCTGAACGAGGCCGCGCCCGAGGACTACCGGCGGCTCGACACGGCCTTCCACCTGTCGATCGCCGAACTGACCGGCTCGCCGCTGCTCGCCACCGCCTGCGCGGACGCCCGCTCGCGCGTCAGCGACCTGCTGAACGCCATCCCGATGCTCCAGGTCAACCTCGACCACGCCGCCACCCAGCACCAGGCCATCGTGACGGCCATCCTGTCCGGAGACCAGGACGCGGCCCGGCGCGCCGTGTCAGAGCACCTGGAGGGCACGGCCGCGCTGCTGCGCGCGTTCCTGGCCTGACGTCAGGGAACGGTGATGGGGACGGCGAAGGTGTGGGTGAGGCCGTCCGGCCAGGTGACGGTGACGTCCTCGGCGATCTCCACCGTCGGGAGTGGGCCGATCTCGTCGGCGAGCACGGCGATCGACACCGCCCAGCCGTCCTCGGCGACGCCGTCGAGCACCGGGACCAGAGCCGGGCCGCCGAACGCGGTGCCCTGTCCGGCCTCGACGATCGTGGCGCCGGTGTAGCCGTGCCGGGCGGTCAGGTGTGAGATCAGGCCGTCGTCCGCGCGGATCGTGACGGCGGCGCCGGGCTCCGCGGTTCCCGGCAGCGCCCAGCCGGTCTGGCGGACGTTCGAGCCCGGTGCGACGCGGTGCGCGCGGACTTCTACGCCGTTCCTGAGCACGCTCAGGCTCGCCACGCCGTCGCTCGCCGACGCCGCCCAGGCCACGTCGCCGTCCAGCGTGCCGGCGCCCCTGGGGACGATCACGCCGCGCTCGGGGAGCGTGCCGTCGGCTTGTACGACGCCGAAGTGGTTGTCCGGGACGTCTCCGTCAGCGGTGGGGCCGGTCCTGGTGGAGTAGGCGTAGCGGTCGTAGAGCGGGTCGCCCGGGTGGTGCTGGCTGCCGTGGTTCAGCAGCCGGGCGAGCCCGCCGGTGTGCTCGACGACCAGACCGGGGCCCGGCAGCGCGGCGACGCCGGTGGGGCCGGGCTCCTCGACCGACGTCCAGACCGGATGGTCGGCGGGCAGCAGCAGGCCGACGAAGCCCTTGGCGGCCCAGTAGGGGGAGGCCGAGCCGGAATACGGCTGCAGCGAGGGCTCGTGCGGGCCGTACCAGCCGAGCGTGAGCAGCCCTTCGGCGGAGAGCGCGCCGCCGCGATCGAGGAAGTGACGCAGGACGCCCGAGGCGACGCATCGGGTCTGGCCCGGCGTCAGCGGCGTGGCGTCGACCAGCGCGCCGGTGAACAGCGCGGCGGCCGAGGCGAAGCGGTAGGTGACCGAGCGGCCGTGATAGAGCATGCCGCCGCCGGCGTCGAACGTGCGGGCGTAACCGGCGAGGAACTCGCGCAGGCGGTCGCGGTAGCGCGGGCCCGCCGTGCCGGACAGGTGACCGAGCAGGGCCGGGTAGAGGTGCATGGCCCAGCCGTTGTAGTGGTCGAAGGAGCGGTTGTCGCCGTCGGAGTACCAGCCGTCGCCGGTGTACCAGGCTTCGATGCGGGCCAGGCCGCGTTCGACGGCGGCGTCGGCGTCCTTGCGGTGCCGGCGGATCGCCGACAGGAAGCCGCCGGCCATGGCGGGGAACAGCCACCAGTTGTTGTCCACCGGCTCGTGACGCAGCGCGCCGGCCAGGTAGCCGGCCAGTCGCTCCTGGTCGGTGGCGGTGAGCCGGTCCCAGAGGTGCGCGCGGGTGAGCCAGAGGCCCAGCGCCATCGAGGCGGCCTCGACCATGGGCTGGGTACGGTCGGTGATGGGCTGCCAGACGTCCGGGCCGGAGCGGAAGCCGCGCGCGTACGGCTCCAGGAGTTCGGGCGGGCCGCCGCCGGCGACGCGGAAGGCCGCCAGCAGGAACGTCCGCGCGAAACCCTCGAGGCCGTCGCAGCGCGACCAGCTTTCGCGTCCCGGCAACGTGATCACGGCGCCGTCCGCGGAGCGGTACGGTTCCACCGCGGCCAGCAGTCCGTCGGCCGCTGCCTCCCAGTGGGCACGGGTCCAGCCGGTGTGCGGGCTCAGCGAGCGATCCTCTGGCGGAAGGGGGAACATGCGGCGACTCCAGCGGGGAAACCGTTTTCCACCCGGACCCTAGCATCTTGATCGAACGAAAGCATCCGTTCACAAACGAAACCAGAGCCCGATAGGATCCTGCCGTCGGAGCTGAAGGAGTCGCCGTGTTCGCAGAACAACGCCATGAACTGATCCTGCGCGAGCTGCGCGAGCGTGGTTCCGTGCGGCTGGCCGAACTGGTCGACCGGCTGAACGTCTCGATGGTGACACTGCGCAGAGACGTGGAGCACCTGGCCGGCCAGGGCCTGGTCAACCGGGTGCACGGCGGCATCACCCTGCCCGAGGCGGCGCCCAGGCAGGCGCAGGAACGGTCACTCACGATCGGCATGCTCGTCCCCTCGGCGACCTACTACTACCCGGCCGTGATCAAGGGCGCTCGCGAGCAGGCCGAGCGGCTGGGCGCCAGGCTGGTCCTCGGCGTCGGACGCTACGACGACGAAGAAGACCGCACCCAGGTCAAGCAGCTCATCGACGGCGGCATCGAAGGGCTGCTGCTCACCCCGAGCAGGCAGCCCGACGCCTCGCACGAGCAGTGGCTGGCGGACCTGCGCGTGCCCGCGGTGCTCGTCGAGCGCCGGGCCGAGCTGGGCGGCCCCGCCTCCCTGCTGGACGCCGCCGCCTCACACCACGCCCACGGCGCCTTCCTCGGCACCAGACACCTGGCCGAACTCGGCCACCGGCGGCTGGCCATGGTCTCGCGCGCCAGTCCCACCGCGCCCCGGGTGCGGCACGGCTTCCTGGCGGCGGTCCGGGACCTGGGGCTGGACGAACCCGTCCACCTGGACATCGAGCAGGAAGGGCCGTCACGCCAGCAGGTGGCCGACGTGGTGGCGGCGATCAGGAGCGGGGTCACCGCTTTACTGGTGCACAACGACGAGGACGCGCTGTGGCTGGTGCAGCACCTGCGGGTGGCGGGGGTGCGGATACCGGACGAGGTGTCGCTGGTGGCGTACGACGACGAGGTCGCGGCGCTCAGCGACCCGCCGCTGACCGCGGTGGCACCGCCCAAGGCGGCGGTGGGACGGTATGCGGTGGATCTGCTGGTGAGGCGGATCGAGCAAGGGGTGGAGATGCCGGGGCAGCATTTGGCGTTGCTGCCTGAACTGCGAGTACGGGAGTCCACGGCGCCTCTGCGTTGACCCGGTCCTCTCGCCTGCCTCGCCATCCCGCCGCGTGTGAGCGCGGCGTTGGCCGGTTGGCGTTTCGAGTGACGGTCCTCCGGATGGCGTGCGGGTCAGGTCAGGTCGTGGGGTAGGACGAGGTTGATCAAACCCGGATGCCCCTGGTTGCCGGATCGCGGCGGTGTAGCCCAGCCCCGGTGATCGGTGCGGGCCCAGAGCCGGGGCCATCGTTCGCGGAACCCCCGCAGGTCCGGCGGCCACGCCGGCCCCCGAGGGTGGACGTCCAGCGCCAACTCGTCGGCCACGTCGAAGAGTTCGTCCGCGTCGTCGGGATCGTCGAGCCCCATGACCCGGACGAAAGCCTCGCGCGCGATTCCGAGCGGCAGTTCGAGCGCCGAACCCGCCTCGGCCAGCGGGAGCCCGAGGTCGGCCAGCGAATCCGGTTCCGTGACCGCCCGCTCGAAGGCCCGGCGCCCCTGGAGGATCAGCCAGGCGCGGAAGTACTCGAAGCCGTCGTCACTGCAGTACCCGCCGCTCGCCAGGTAGGCGGCGCCCCAGAGATCCCATGTGTAGGCCCGGTTCATGGTGCTCAGCCAGTGACGGTGGAAAGCCTTGATCCGTTCGGGGGAGGCCGCGGCGAGCCGGGCGGTCAGCCAGTCGATCTGGGCCTCCTGGCCGTGACTCGCGGCCACCGGACGGCTGCCCTCGACCAGCTCCCAGAAGTCATCGAGCTCCACACCGGCATACTGCCACGCTCGTGGTCGTCCGGCTGTCAGGCCTTGGGCGGATTTCGTTGCGCGGCTATGTAACCGGCGATGTCCTCGATGGATTCATCGAAGAACGAGGAGATCGGCCACGCGCCGTCTGGACGAATTCCCCATTCCTCTTCTATTCGGTGGAGTATGACCAGGATGTCGAGCGAATCCAAGCCTTGGCTCACCGGCGTGCCCTTGACTTGAATCAGACCCTCATCCATTTTGAGCCGCTCGCTGATCAACTTCTTCAGCCATCGCAGTTCCTCGTCCGCAACGGCGAACTGGTCGGTCTTGAGCAGGTGCCAATCCGGTTCGACCTCGTCAAGCGTCGCACGGGCGAACGCGGCGAAGCGATCGAGCAGGTTGCGGACGAGGTGCTCCTGCCTGGCGCATAAGGAATGGTGTTCCAGGGCTTCCGGGTCGGCGCGCAGGTCCGTGAGCGTTCTGCGGAGCAGGGTACGGAAAAGCGTGATGTTCTCTTCCGCCCGCCGGGTCGGCTCCAGAATGGCCTTGGGGCCCTCGACGAAGACCGTTGCGCTTGATCGCTTGACGGAGTTGATGAAGGGCTCGGCAGCCGAAAGTCTGGCATCGATCTCGGCGAGATCCGGGTTCGGCGCGCGGAACAGGCGCCAAACGGCCGTCAGTTCGTCGCGCGCCTGAACACCGGCGTCGAGAAAGGCGCTGTAGGCGTCGCGCCTTGTTTCACGACGCCACTGCGCCTGCTGGTTGACGCTTTGACTCTTGACTTGGCGACGTGCCGCCCGGCCTGCGATCGCTGCCGCGCACGTGGCACCTGTGGCACCGATCGCGGTGCCGACAACCGCTATCCACGCGGGATCCATGAGGACATTCTGCGGCGTCGACCCGCTTCGTGGAGGCGGATCATCACGGAACGGGTGACCCCGCCGGAGTCCTGAGGTCGCGCGGTTTCTGGCCGTCGCGATCCTGCAGGGTCAAGGGCCTGATTCCCCGCCGGTTGCGGGCGGAATCACTGGGATGCCGGCTGCCGCTGGAAGTGCCAGAACAGCATCGACGGGCTTCCTGCGATGACCGCGTGCGCCGCCTCGGGCGCCAGGCCGCGCAGCGCCCACGGCCACACGTCCCACGGCTCCAGGACGTCGATCCGCTCGCCCGGCTCTCCCGCCGGGTGCCGTGGCTCCTCGCACCGCCGCACCTGGAGCCCCGCCGCCAGCGCGGCCCGCACGTAGTCGCCGACCAGGTGGCGGTACGTGGCCACCCGCCCGGGCCGGCCGTCCGGCAGCCGCACGGACGGGACCCCGCCCAGTGCCACGCCCTCCGGATGAACGTCCGCGATCACCACCTGCCCGCCGGGCCGCAGCACGCGGGCGAACTCGGCCAGCACCGGATCCAGCTCGGGCACATGCGTCAGCGCCAGCGAGCACACCACCAGGTCGACGGACTCGTCGGGGACCGGCAGCGAAGTCAGGTCGCCCTGCAGGAACTCCGCCTGCGGCACCCGCACGCGCGCCCGTTCCAGCATGTCGGCCGAGCTGTCTACGCCGCGCACCCGGTGGCCGCGTCCGGCCAGGTAGGCGGCGATCCTGCCGGTGCCGCACGCGGCGTCCAGCGCGTCGCCGGCCGGCAGCACGTCGACAATCTCGCTGATGAACGGCTCGTCCAGGACGAAGGCGGCATTGGGTTCGTCGTAGGTCTGCGACCAGATCCGGTAGCCCTCCAGGGTGTCCACCCGGGCCACCTCGACGGCCGCTTCTGCCAGGGAGTCGTCGTCGAGGAACTTGCGGATCTCGGCCAGGCGCGCCTCGACGAACGCGCGGTCATGCTCGCCGGCGAACGACCGCATCAGCGCGAGACCCTCAAGGCCGAGTACGTATGCCAGGGGACTCTCGTGAATCACCGTGACACGGTAGCGACGACCGGCGGATGGCAGCCACCGAATTAGGCGTGGACGGTCGTCCGCTCGGCCCGACTGTAGGCGCGCCTACGACTGAAAGGCCAAGTCCGATGAGTCGATCCGTCCCCGAAGCCGCGCCTGCGCCTGCGCCGTGCCCCGGCGGGGAGGTCTGTCATGCGGTCGTCGGCACCAGGCCCGCCGTGCTCGTGTACCGGGGGAGCTTCGGGTCCCTGCTGATGTCGTTGCGGGGTCGGCTGGAGTGGCTGGCGGCCGAGTCCTGCCTGGTCGTGCGTGAGATCGGCGACCCGGGGGAGGTGCCCAGGGTTTTCGTCCCGGTATGGCCGGAGGGCACGAGGCCCGTGCGCGCGGGGGACGGCCGGGTCGGTGTCGAGGTCCCTGGAGCCGGGTGGATCCTCCAGGGCGATGTGTTGGAGGGCGGGGGCTCGCATTTTCTGGCGAACCAGTTCAACCCGCCGGTCCCGGAGATTCCCGGCCTTCGTCGGCCTCCTGGTGCGTGCCGCGCCCACGACGGCTTCTATGTCATCGACCCCTGGGGGTCAGGGCTGAGCCCGGGTGAGGTCCTCGATCGCGAGTACCACGCTCGTGACGAGAGAGCCCAGCCCCAAGCCGACCAGGGCGATCACCGGGGCGATCACGACGTCCCACGCACTGTTCAGCACGAGCGCGACGGCCGCGATGAGAAACAGCCAGCCGAGCAGGACGAAACTCCGCGCCGAGCCACGACGGGTTCTGCTGCGCTTCAACGACGACGCTCCTTCGGACTGTCACCCGAGGCCGCCTGCGCGGGCTGCCTGATGAGGCCGATCAACACCGTCAAATCATGCCGGAACGATCGCCGGTCGGTGTCGTGAACGATCAGGTTCGGCGTCCGTCCGGGATGGGTGCGCTTGACATGCAGCCGTATGGCTGCCTAAGTTAAAGGCAGCCGGAAGGCTGCATATCGACAGAGCGGCAATCTGGGTACGGGGGCGGGCATGGACGAGGTGTTCAAGGCGCTGGCCGATCCGAGCCGGCGGGCACTGCTCGACTCGCTCAACGCCCGCAACGGGCAGACGCTGCGCGAGCTGTGTGCCGGGCTCGACATGGCCAGGCAGTCCGTCAGTAAACATCTCGCGGTGCTGGAGGAGGCAGGGCTCGTCGCCACCGTGCGGCGGGGTAGGGAGAAGCTGCACTACCTCAACGCCGCGCCCGTGCAGGAGATCGCCCACCGGTGGATCAGTCGCTATGACCGCGCCAGGGTCGAAGCCCTGGCGGACCTGAAACTCGCCCTGGAGGAGACCCCGATGGATGCGCCGACCTTCGTCTACACCACCTACATCCGCACCACCCCGCAGAAGCTCTGGCAGGCGCTGACCGAGCCGGCCTTCACTCGCCGCTACTGGGCCACCGAGTTCCTCACGGACTGGTCCGTGGGCTCGTCGATGACCTGGGACAACCACGGGGTGCTGATCGAGGACCCGGAGCAGGTCGTGCTGGAGTCCGAGCCGTACAGCCGGCTCTCCTACACCTGGCACTCCGTCACCCCGGAGCTCGCCAAGCGTTTCGACTGGGACGACGAGCTGCTCGCCGGGTTGTCCGGCGAGCCCCGCTCGAAGGTCACGTTCACGATCGAGGAGGCGTTCGCGCAGGTCGTGAAGCTGACCGTGGTCCACGACGGCTTCCAGCCCGAGTCGGTCATGGCCGAGATGGTCAGTCACGGCTGGCCGAACGTGGTGGCGAGCCTGAAGTCGCTGCTGGAGACCGGCGAGCCGCTGCCCGACGAGGGGTGACCTGCCCGCCGGTCGGAGTTCTACGGCGGTACCGCCCCTCGCAGCGGTACCGCCGTGCTCATGCGCGTCAGGGAACCGGGCGGGTGTCCACGCCGTGGCTCGTGCGGTTGATCCACCAGGGTCCGCAGCCCGCTCCGCTCCACTCGCCGCTGTTGGTCGTCACCCAGGCGCCGTCGTGCCGGCCGTTGAAGCACTGGACCCACGCGCGGTACTGGTAGGCGGGCCCGAGCGTCGAGCAGCGGGCGGAGAACGAGTTCTGGCCGAAGCTGTATTCGCAGCCGCTGGCCGCCGCCGACGCCGGGCTCATCATGGTCGAGCCGACGACGACGGTTCCCGCCGCGAGTGCGGTCGCGGCGAGGACGCGCAGGGTTCTTCTCATACCCTCTCCTGGTACTGGTGATGGATGACCGATCCACGTGCCGTGCCGTGCACCCTGGTTCATGCCTGACCCAGGGGTGTGCAATGGAGGGAATTCTTAGGAAAGTTTCCTAAGCGAAAGATACGTGGCGTTCCGGCCGCGTCAACCCCTGCGTCACGACTACCTCAGCCGTATCCGGGAAGTTCCTGCCGGTTTGCCGCCGGACGGCCTGGTCGGATAGGAAAGCCCGCGTGCTAAGAGGTAACAAGGTCGGGCTCAGGGCCCGGCACGAGGACGACATCCCGATCCTGCACACCGAGCTCTACGACGACGTGGTCGCCACCTCGCGCTCCGTGGGCGTGCCGTGGCGTCCGATCGCGCCCGGCTCGAAGAACTCGCAGTTCGTGGTGGACGACAGCGCGGAGGGGCACGCCCCGTTCTCGGTGGTGGAGCTGGACGGCGGCACGCTGGTCGGCACCGCGACGTTGTGGGGGATCGACAACCACAACCGCTCCGCGCACATCGGGCTGGGGCTGCTGCCGTCGGGCCGCGGCAAGGGATACGGCACCGACGTGGTCGCGGTGCTGTGCCACTACGGATTCGTCGTGCGCGGCCTGCAGCGGCTGCAGATCGAGACGCTGTCCGACAACACCGCGATGCTGCGCGCCGCCGAGCGCAACGGTTTCGTCCGCGAGGGCGTGCTGCGCTCGTCGTCCTGGGTGCTGGGCGAATTCCTGGACGAGGTGCTGCTCGGGCTGCTCGTCCAGGAGTGGAAGCCGGGCTCGCAGGGTCGCTAGCCCGCTCTGGTCGGGCACGGGTGGGGGACGTGCCGGTTGGGGCAGCAGATCATGCCGATCGTGGCGAAGCGGCCGCCCTGCAGCCATTCGCCCCACTGGACGTCCACGCCACGAGGCAGCAGGTCACGGGCGGTATGGAGGCGTTCGTCCAGCGAGACCCCTTCCGGCAGCGGGAGTGCGGAACGCACCTTGCCGTACTCGCTCGCCAGCCAGGCCGCGGCCCGCTCCACCTCGTGGAACGTGGCGGAAAGCCGCGATCTCGGCTTGACCAGCCAGTCGCCGGTACGCATCGGCGGCAGCGCCGAGGCGGGGAAGCCGGGCGAGGACGGGCGGCGCTCGTTCTCGTTCGCGCGATCCGCGCCCGGGCCGGTCCACTGGTAGGCGTGCCAATGCATGGTCAGGTGGCTCCCGTAGTGTTGACGGGCGGCGGCCCCTGCTTGCTTCGATCAGGCAGGGACCGCCGTCTCATGTCGTGCGTCTGCTGTCCGTGCGTCTGCCGTCCGTGCGTTTTCTGTCCGTGCGTTTTTCTGTCGTGCTAGATGGTGCTCATGCCGGCGGCGCGAAGCTCGGTACCGGTGAAACGGAGTGTCCCGGCGTCCGGGTTCTTCGAGTCACGCAGCGCGAACGTGTCGGCGAGGCCCGGAATCGGGGCGATCTCCACGCAACTCTCCATCTCGTCCTCCTCCTGATTACCGCCGCACAGGCGACGGAACGGCTGCTGTCCGAGGGGGTGTTCGTACAGGTCGGGCATGTGTTCTCTCCTTGATCGGGTTGTGGGGGTCACCGAGGTCGTGCCGGGTGTGAGCCGGGCATCACCTCCGTCCGGTCGTGGACATTGATGGGCGCCAGCTGTTCAGGGGCGCGCCCTGCTCGGACAGCGCGAGGTGAAGGGCTTCCGAGCCGGTGTTCCATTCCTCGTTGAACTCCTTGAGGATCTCGGCCGCCCGCCCCAGGTCCGCGTGCTCGTCCGACACCTCGATGACGAACGCCAGGACCTGGCCGACCCGCCCCCGCAGCAGGAACCCCGGTCCTGTTCCTCTCGCTCCCATCGCAGCCCGGCCGTCACGTGTCACCGTCCACGACGATGTCCCCCGTATCCGGGTCGTGCCGTACCCGGAGCAGCACCGCGCCGTACGCGTAACCCACCGGGCTTGAGAACCTGTTCAGGCGTACAGCCTGGACGCGGCCGCGCGAGCCGGGCGGCAGCGTCTCACAGAGCCGCTGGATCGCCGTGTACGGATCACAGGTGATTCCGGAAGGCGCGGATACCGGGTCCTCTCCGGCGACCCAGGAGTAGAAGCCGTCACGCATGTGGCACCCCGACCGGGATGACGCCCTCCCGTGGCCGGCGGAGGTGCCGTGCACTGCGTCAGCGTGTTCTGCTGGAACGGTGCTGACAGGGGTTCGCGTCCGGGATTCACCAGGTAGAGGGACGATGAGCCTGAGCGCATTCATCGGACCGGTCAGGCGGTTGCGGGTCATGGCAACGAGTAGACCCTTGAGGGGCTGCACAGCGGGAGATGACATTCGATGACACGACGGCGGTTTCGATGCCGAGCCCGATAACGATCACCGGGACGAGGGCGATCGGTCATCGTCCGCTCAGCGAGTATCGGCGGTTGTTCGTCGAGTACCTCGCCCCGTTCGCCTCGCGGGAGACGCGGTTCTACCTCGGCGGTGCGCAGGGCATCGACTCACTGGCTCTGCTGTGGCTGGCATCCGAGACCGAGGCGTCCCTGGTCGTGGTCGTCCCGGGGACGCTCACCGGCCAGCCGGCCGACGCGCGGCATGCCGTCGAGGCGGTGCGCGAACAGGAGCGGCTGGCCGAGCTCGTGGAGCTTCGTCACCCACATCACCCGTCCGCGGAGGCGTACCACAGCCGCAATCGCTGGATGGTGGAGCGCAGCCGGTTCGTGATCGGCTTTCCGCACGGTGACGAGACGAGCAGCGGCACCTGGTACACGATCGAACACGGTGCCGGCCATGGCCTACCTCGCCTGATACTCCCCGTGTAGCGGACGCGACGTGCTGTACTGAAGCCATGACGGAGCCGGCGCGGCAGGCCGCTCGCGAACTGCGGTCTCTGCGAGAACGACGCGGCTGGTCCTGGGCGGACGAGGCGCGGGCGCTGAAGGCGGCTGCCAAGCGATTGTCCATCAGTCCGGTGGATCGACTTGCCACCGCCAGCCTGGTTCGCACCGTCGCCCGCTGGGAACGCGAAGACCGGCCGACCATCCCGCGAGAGCGGTACCAGCTCCTGCTCGCCTACGTCTTCGCCCGGCGAGGTGAGGAGACCAGAGTGGGCGCGGGATCCGACTTCGATCGGCTGATGGTGTTGCTGGAGTCGTGGGGGACACGACCCGAGCGGCGAGCTGAGATCCGCGCACAGGTGATCACCTGCGTCACCTCGGGTGATTCGCCTCTGGCATTCCTGCCGCCCGATCTGGCCGGGCGCCTGGCTCACGTCATCGCCGACCCCCGCGCCCTGACTGTGGAAGTCGTGAATGGGCTGGCCGCGATGGTCTCTGACGTCAACACCCAGATCGGCACCGTGCCTTGTGTCCGCCTGCACCTGGCTCTCGCACCTGCGATTCAGGCCTACCGAGCGCTACTCATTCCGGTGCGGGCGACCCCGGTCAAGGACCTGGTCGCGAAGGCGGCCGCCAACGCGTACATGATCGCGGCTCGTCTCGCCTTCGAGACCAGGGACGACGAAACCTCCCATGCCCTGTACGGCGAAGCTCTCCGAGCCGCAGCCGGTTCCCCCGCATGGGAGCGTGCCGCGATCCGTGTCAGCCACGCGCTCATCACGTTCTACTCGCGGGAGGACGTCGGATCGGCTCAGGCCATCGCCGACGCCGCCGTACGCGACGCCTGCGCGAGCGACAGCCGATCCGTACGCGCCCGTGCCCATGCGCTGCAGGCTGAGCTGGCCGCACGTGCTCAGCAGGACAGGCGGGCCTTCGCGACCCTGCATCTCGCCTGGCGCGACGTCGAAGGCGACCGCACTGCCGACCCTGCTCCCGGCAGCTTCGACCCCGGACACCTCGATGGCTTCGACGGAGTCTGCAACGTCCACCTGCGGCGGGGCGCGGTGGCCGAGCCGCTGCTCACCCGATCGAGGACGGCACTCACACAGCCGCGGCAACTCGTTCAGCGAGCCATCGTCACCGCCGATCTCGCGATGGCCCGCCTCCACATGGGTGCTCCCGAAGCGGCCGCGGCACTCCTGCATGACTGCATCGACGCTACGGCTGTCGCTCACGCTCGTGTACCGGCGCAGCGGATCGCTCAAGTTCGCCGCGAACTCCGACCGTGGCGGTCGGAGCGCTTCGTGGCGGATTTGGACGAGCATCTGCACGACAAGCTGCTCCGGTCCTGAGCCGCCGGGCGATCACACCGGGGACGGGCTGGCCAGGTACAACTCGATCTATCGCGTTGACGACGAGTTGCCGGTCAATGCGCACGTGTATGGAATCCTCGCCGCCTACACGCCGACGCTGCACCTGCGTCGACTGGACGGGGCATATCTGGAGTCGTTCGAGCGCGTGTGGGCGTCCGCGCGGCCGCGGGATCGCGGAGGCCGGGGGTGACGAAGAAGATCAGGCGTGTCGACTACTGGCGAGACCCCGAGGCGCCCAAGCCGACCAGCCGCAAACCCTCCGCGAGCGTGTTCGTCCTGGACGATGGGGGACGGGTGCTGATGTTGCGCCGCACGGACCACGATCTATGGACGATTCCGACCGGTGGCGTGAAGAAGGGGGAGACGGTCGCGGAAGCCGGTGTTCGGGAGTGCCGGGAGGAGACCGGCCTCGACGTTGCGGTGACCGGCTTGGTCGGCGTGTTCTCCACCCCGGATCATGTGATCGTTTACCTGCACGGCGATGACGTGGACGAAGTGCGGCAGCCCATTAACGTGTGCTTGCGGGCGCGCGTCGTCGGTGGCGAGGTCCGTCCGGGGCCGGAAGAGGCACGTGAGGTGCGCTGGGTGGAGCCCGCCACGCTCGATGAGTACCCGATCCATCCCGCGATCCGGCTGCGGATCGACCACGGCCTGGAGGACTCCGGAGAGCCGTACCTCGGATGAGATGACGATCGCCGCGCCTCCGACCTTTCTCGTGTCATACAGCCGCAATCGCTGACCGGTGGAGCGCAGCCGGTTCGTTCCGAGTTCCCGCACGGTGCAGACGAGACCGGCGGCACCTGGTGCACTCAAGCGTGCCGCTGAGTCTGCGGCTACACGCGTCCGCTCCAGTCCTGTGTCACCGCTGACCAGTCATGCTGATTGAGAAAGTGGCAGTAGGGGAGCCGGGTTCCAGCGATCCGCAGGGGCTTGAAACCGGACCAGCATGCGACTTCCATGTGGCCGAGGCTCATGCCTTTGATGGTTTCGATCGCGGGCAGCAGGTCCGTGTCACTGGAGAACAAGACAAGCGCGTCATACTGCTTGCGAAGCGCCAAATGTATGAGATCGACAGCGATGGCCACGTCGATCCCCTTTTCCTGGGGTGGACTATCGGGCCAGCCGCGATAGTTGAGCTGCCGCCTCACTAGGTGCAGTCGTGGGTCCCGCGTCCACTCCGACGCCTGTGCGTCGTTGGCGGCCGTGGGCGTCGGCTGGCGATTAGGGTCTGGCCTGCCCCGATAGACGCGTACGGCGGCTAACTCGCTGGGACGGGACCGTCGGCCGACGATCAGCTCCGCGATCATGTGAGGGTCCGGAACGCACTTGTACACAGGTGTTCCGTAGGCTTCGAAGACGCCGTGTCCGCTCAGATGGACATTCTGAAAGTCCAGGAAGACTGCGACACGCTCGGTCATGTCGTCCCCACTAAAAAAGCCCCGCCAGTCCCGGAGGACGGCGGGGAGTAATACGTGCAGTCTAACAAACGAGTCTGCTTGGCCGTAGGCCTCGCCGAGAGCTCAAGTTACACGTGAGGTGGCTGGGCCGCATGCCACTTCACGGTAAAGGCATGCGTTTCATCGTGGAGAGCGACGGGTGCTTGCGGGCGCGTTGTCGGCGGCGCCGTCAGGCAGGAGCCGGAAGAGGCGTGCTCGGTGGAGCCGTCCAGGCTTCGCGGGTGCCCGGTCCTGGGCTGCCACGATGCCGCCCGCCCAACCGGGATGCCCTGGAAGAGTACCGCTGACCAGGTATAACAGGGTTCGGCCGCGCCGGTCGCTCATCCGATCACAACCGCGCAATCGGTCTACACGCAGGCCCCCGGCGGCTGGGCGGGGTGGTGGGG
>NZ_JABCPZ010000082.1 GCF_013283785.1 Nonomuraea antri | reverse complement strand
CCGAAACGACCAGCAACCCGCGCGAACAGCGCATCCAGTCCCGCCACCCAAGCCTGAAGATCGTGAGAAGTAAGCACGATCCACACTCTATTGACCGATCATCACGAAATCAGGTTGTAGTACTAGGACCTGTCTTCAAATGATCACAGCCATTGCAGGATGCAGGCGATGGTGACCACGGCGGTGTAGGAGCTTGCGGTCTTGTCGTAGCGGGTGGCCAGGCCGCGGAACTGCTTGAGCCGGTTGAAGCAGCGTTCGACGACGTTGCGGCGCTTGTAGAGGGTCCGGTCGAAGCGGGGCGGACGTCCGCCGCGGGAACCACGCCGTTTGCGTGCGGCGATCTGATCACTGCGTTCGGGAATGGTGTGGGCGATGCCCCGCTGGCGCAGGTAGGCGCGGATCTTGCCGGTGCTGTAACCCTTGTCGGCCACCAGGTGATCGGGCCGCACGCGCGGGCGGCCCGACCCTGAGCGGGGGACTCGGATGGCGGCCAGGACCTGCTCCAGGCGGGTGCAGTCGTTGACGTTGCCGCCGCTCAGGCAGAACGCCAGCGGCCGTCCGGCTTCGTCGCAGGCCAGGTGGATCTTGCTGGTCAGCCCGCCGCGGGATCGGCCGAGGGCGTGATCCGGCTCCGCCCCTGCCCGGAGCCCCCTTTTCGGGCGCCGGCCGCGTGCTGGTGCGCCCGCACGATGGTGGAGTCCACCGCCACCAGCCAATCGATGTCCCCGCGCGCATCGGCCTGGGCCTGCACAGCCTGCAGCATCGCGGTGAACGTGCCATCCAGCGCCCAGCGCCGAAACCGGGTGTACAAGCTCTGTCAAGATCCGTACCGCGGCGGCACATCCCGCCAGGCCACCCCGGTACGGATCTTCCACACGATCCCGTTCAGCACCCGCCGGTCGTCCTCTCGCGGACGTCCCAACCGCGCTGCCGGGAGAAACGGCCGCAACCGCTCCCACTCTTCATCACTGAGCTCATGACGCCGGATCACCTCACGATGATCCCCCATCTAGATCACCTTTGAAGACAGGTCCTAGTAGTGCTTTGTTAGGTCGGCGTGTCGTGGCGTCGCTGTGACGGTGTGGGTAGTTTCATGCTGCGGTGACTCCTCATGAGCTTTCGGTGGTGCGGCAACGCCTCGAGGCGTTCGCCGCGGAGATGTTCGCGCCCATGGCCCGCTCGGATCAGCGGGCCAAAGGGGTGACGTACCTGCGTGGGTTGTTGCTGGACGGGCGGCGTAAGTCGATGCAGCCGATGGCCGAACGGCTCGGGGTGGACCATCAGGGGTTGCAGCAGTTCGTGACCACGTCGACGTGGGACACCCGCGCGGTGCGGTTCAGGCTGGCCCGGCGGGCCATCGACCTCGTGGAGCCGGTGGCCTGGGTGGTCGACGACACCGGTTTCCCGAAGGACGGCACGAGGTCACCGTGTGTGGCGCGACAGTACTCCGGCACCCTGGGAAAAGTGGCGAACTGTCAGATCGGGGTGAGTGTCCATGCGGTCACCGACACCGCCTCAAGTCCACTCGATTGGCGGCTGTTCGTGCCGACGTCATGGGATGACGAGGCGAGTGATGCCACCACGCGCTCGGACGTGGCCGCGCGACGCAACCGTTGCGGGATTCCGGGCGCGGAGCGGCATCGTCCGAAGTGGATGATGGCGGTGGAGATGCTCGATGCGTTGATCGAGCAAGGGCTGTGCCCGCCGGTGGTGGTAGCCGATGCCGGCTACGGCGACAGCAGTCAGTTCCGCGGCGCCCTGGACGAGCGCGGGATCGGCTACATCGTGCAGGTCAAAGGCGACGCCCTCGCACACGCTGCGGATGTGGTTGCGGTGCCGCGGGTCTGGTCCGGCCGAGGCCGGCCTCCAACCCGCACCGGTCTGCGCTACCCGGACACCGCCGTCAGCTTGGCCGGCCACGTCCGGGCTGCCGGCCGCGACTCAGCGGCCACGCTCACCTGGCGCGAAGGCTCCAAGGGTGAGATGAGCTCGCAGTTCGTCTTCCTGCGCGTGCGCCCTGCCGGACACCGCATCGCCCGCGACAGCGACGGCGCCCTGCCTGAGCGGTGGCTGATCGCGCAGTGGCCCGACGACGAGAGCGAGCCGGTCAAGTATTGGCTGTCCAGCCTGCCCGCCGACACCGGCCGAGCCGATCTGATCCGCCTGGGCAAGATCCGCTGGCGGATCGAGCACGACTACCGCGAGTTGAAGACCGGCCTGGGACTGGACCACTTCGAGGGCCGGTTTTGGACCGGCTGGCATCGCCACGTGACCCTCGTCACCGCCGCGCACCTGTTCATCACCATGCTGCGACTCGACCCAAAAGCGGCTGCGCCGGCCTGACCCTCTACAAGGTCATCCGCGAGTTACAACTGCTACTCGCGACCTGGACCGGCGCATGTCCCACCTGCCATCGAAGGCTGAAACCGTTACGCCGCAACAGCCATCACCAGACCTAACAAAGCACTACTAGGTCGCCGCAGCACGGAGTGCGTTCATGGCGACGGGTGTTGACGATCGGTTTGTGAGGACAGACCTCAACACCCTTCTCACCGCGCTTTACGTCAGGATCGACGACTGGCTCGGCCGTCAGCAGCGGCTGGGACGCTTCGCGAACCGACCAATGCCGAACTGCTCACCCTGGCGGTCGCCCAAGTGCTCCTCGGTGTCCACTCCGAGGCCCGCCGGCTCCGTTACGTCCGCGAGCACCTGCCCGGCGCCTCCCCTACCTTCTCGGCCGATCCAGCTACAACAAACGCCTGCACCAGGTCCTGCCGCTGTTCAATCCGCGTCCTGGCACAAGACACCGACCTGCGGCTGGGCCCCTTGTGCGTGGTGGATTCCGCCCCCATCGAACGCGGCCGTTCAAGCCCCATCGTCTTGCGCTCGGACCTGGCCGGTTGGCCGGCTGGGCTACTGCCGCCACTTCTGGAGCCTGCGCCTGCTCTGCACACCCGCCAGTCTGTCGATCACCTGGGCCCTGGCCACCCTCGACATCGACGAACGGCAGGTGCTGATGGTCATCTGCGAGCATGATCCGCACCTCCTCGCCGAGCGGACCGGCCTGCTGATCATCGCCGGCAAGGACTACGTCTCCGCCGAGGTGGACGCCTTCCTGGCCCGAACACGGGGTGCGGCTGCTGCGCCTGTCCTGCCGCAACCGCACACCCCGTCCCGTTGAGCACCTGCTCAAGCCGATCCGCCTGCTCATCGAGTCCGTCAACGACACCCTCGAGAGCCGGCTCGACCTGGAAGTGCAGGGCGGCCGGCCGTACAGTCACCGGCGTCGGCGCCCGGATCACCCAGCGCATCCTGGCTCTGACCGCGACATCTGGCACAACCGCGACACCGGCTGGCCCGTCACCAGATCACTGGTCGCCAACGACCACTGACCCACTTAGGACGCACTCGGCTAGCCGACCAGGGGGCTCACCAGCAGCACGAACGCCAGGCCGACCACCGAGATCACCGTCTCCATCAGCGACCACGACTTGATCGTCTGGCCCACGTTCAGCCCGAAGTACTCCTTGACCAGCCAGAAGCCCGCGTCGTTGACGTGGGAGAAGAACAGCGAGCCGGCGCCGATCGCGAGCACCAGCAGCGAGGTCTCGCCGGTGCTCAGGTGCGTCACCAGCGGCGCCAGGATGCCCGACGCGGTCACCGTGGCGACCGTGGCAGAACCGGTGGCCAGACGGATCAGCACCGCCACCAGCCAGGCCAGCACCAGCACCGACAGGCCGCTGTTCTGCACCCAGTCGGCCACCAGCTTGCCGATGCCGGTGTCGATCAGCGTCTGCTTGAAGCCGCCGCCCGCCGCGACGATGAGGATGATGCCCGCGATCGGCGGCAGCGACTGCTCGATCGTCCTGGCCACGCCATGACGGTCCATGCCCGAGCCGCGGCCGAACGTGAACATCGCCACGATCACCGCGATGAGCAGCGCCACCAGCGGGGTGCCGAGGAAGTCCAGGGCCGCGCGCAGGCCGTCGCCCTCGGCCAGGAAGATGTCGGCCAGCGCCTTGCCCATCATGAGCACCACCGGCAGCAGCACGGTGGCCAGCGTCACGCCGAACGACGGCCGGCGCTCGTTCTCGGCCTCCCTGCCGGTCTCGAACAGCTCGGGCGCGGGCACGTTCACCCACCGCCCGGCGAACCTGGCCAGCAGCGGTCCGGCCACGATCACCGTCGGGACCGCGATGAGCACGCCCAGGCCGAGCGTGAGCCCCAGGTCGGCCTTGAGCGCGTCGATGGCCACCAGCGGGCCGGGGTGCGGCGGCACCAGGCCGTGCATCACGGACAGGCCCGCCAGCGCCGGGACGCCCACCCTGATCAGCGACAGCCCAGAGCGGCGCGCGACCAGGAAGACGACCGGCATCAGCAGCACGAGACCGATCTCGAAGAACATCGGCAGGCCGATCAGCGCGCCGACCGCGGCCATCGACCACGGCAGCGTGCGCGGGCCGGCACGGCCGATGATCGTGTCCACGATCTGGCTCGCGCCGCCCGAGTCCGCCAGCAGCTTGCCGAACATCGCACCCAGTGCGATCAGCACTCCGACGCCGGCCGCGGTGCTGCCGAAGCCCTTGGTGAAGCCGTCGATGGTGTCGGCGAGCGGCAGCCCGGCGACCGCGCCGACGGCCAGCGAGCCGAGCGTCAGCGACAGGGCGGGATGCAGCTTGAACCGGGTGATCAAGGCCACGATGAGGGCGATGCCCACGAGCGCCGCTGGAACGAGCCGTCCACTGGAGACGGCCGCCCCCTCCGCGAGCGCGAGGAGGGGGGAGGTGGTCATGTCGGTTCTCCTGATGAGGGGCCGGCGGCCCGCTGCGGGAGGCGACCGGAGGTGGGGATCGCGCCCGGTGCGGGCGCGGCTTGGGGTCAGACGGAGGGGGCGGAGCCCTCGCCCGGGACGTCCCGAGCGGCGGGTTCCCGCAGGGCGGCGACGGCGGCCGACACGAGATCGGCCACGGGCAGGCTCAGATCGAGCACGACGCCCGGCTCGTCGTCCTGGAGCGGCTCCAGCGTGGCGAACTGGGAGGCGACCAGCGACTCCGGCATGAAGTGCCCGGGGCGTGCGGCCACACGGCGCCTGATCGTCTCGGCGTCGCCGTCCAGGTGCACGAAGCACGTCGACGGCGCGTCGGCGCGCAGCAGGTCGCGGTAGGCCCGCTTGAGCGCCGAGCAGCCCACCACGGCCCCGGCGCCGGCGTGCTCGTGCAGCCAGCGGCCGATCGAGCGCAGCCAGGGCCGGCGGTCGGCGTCGTCCAGGGGGACGCCGGCCGACATCTTGGCGACGTTCGCGGGGGAGTGGAAGTCGTCCGCGTCGGCGAACGGCACCCCGAGCCGGGCCGCGAGCGCGCCGCCGACCGTGGTCTTGCCCGATCCGGTCACGCCCATCACGACGACGAGCGGACCGGAGGCGGGGGGATGACGTACGTCCATGGCAGGCGACCTCTCGGGCTGAAGTTCGCGTCAGGCTATGCGCGATGCATCATATTAATCAAGAGAAAACAGTGAATAAATCATACCTTTACTCAAGCCCGTTGTGACGATCTCCAGGAAGCGTGTGAGTATGGGGCCGCGCGTGGGAGGGGACGACATGGGCGACACCGCGGGAGAGCGGGACGAGGCACAGCCCGGCCTGCACGGCAGCGTGCTCGACGAGCTGGGCACCCTGGTCGTGTCCGGCGCCTACGCCGCCGGGCAGGTGCTCAGGATCGAGCAGCTCGAAGGCCGCTTCGGTGTCTCGCGCACGGTCGTCCGCGAGGCGATCAAGGTGCTGGAGTCCATGGGCATGCTGACCAGCCGCCGCCGCGTCGGCATCACGGTCACGCCCCGCGCCGCCTGGAACCTGTTCGACCCGCGCGTCATCCGCTGGCGGCTCGACAGCGACGAGCGCGCGTCACTGCTGCGCTCGCTGGGCGAACTGCGCCGCGGCGTCGAACCGGTCGCCGCCGCACTGGCCGCCGCGCACGCCACGCCCGAGCAGTGCGGGGAGCTCACCGGGGCGGTGATGCGGATGGCCGTGCACGGCAGGTCGGGGGACCTGGAGGCGTACCTGGCGGCCGACATCCGCTTCCACCGGGTGCTGCTCGAAGCCTCGGGCAACGAGATGTTCGGGGCGCTGACCGATGTGGTGGCCGAGGTGCTGACCGGGCGCACGCACCATCACCTGATGCCGGCCGTGCCCGAGCCGGCGGCGATCCGGTGGCATGCCGAGGTGGCGCAGGCCGTGCAGGCGGGTGACGCGGCGGAGGCGGAACGGGTGATGCGCGACATCGTCGAAGAGGCCACCCACGCCATGCTGCACCGCCGCTGAGCGGGAAGATCAGGGCGCGGCTGCGGCGAGGAACTCCTCGGCGCCGCGCAGCCGCGTGCCGAGGAGGCGCTGCGTCGCCGTGCAGTCCAGGCGGACGGCGAGCGGCCCCGGCACCCCGGACGCGGCGCGTTCACCGGGGGTGAGCAGCGCGGGATCCAGGCCGTCGCGCCGGGCGATGAGCAGGCCGAGCCGGTGCCTGCTCAGGGCGTCCGCGCCGGCCGCGTGATAGGTCCCGCCGCGATCGGGGGCCGCCAGCTCCAGCAGCGCCGACGCCAGGTCGCCCACGTGGACCGGGCAGCGCACCTCGTCGGCGAACAGCACGCCCCGGGCGCGGCCGGTGGCCAGCGCGTGCACCAGGACCTCGCTGGGCGACCCCGGCGCCGCGCTCTCGCCGGGGGACGGGCGCGCGGGTCGCTCTTCGCCCGGGGGCCGCGCGGAGCCGCCGCCGATGATCAGGGACGTCCGCACGATCGCCGCCCCGGGCAGGATGGCGCGCACCGCGGTCTCGGCGGCGGCCTTCGCGGCGCCGTACGGGCTGATCGGGTCGGGCACGCAGGTCTCGGGGTAGCGGGTTCTGGCGCCGGAGAAGACCACGTCGGATGAGACGTGCACCAGACGGCTCCCGTGCGCGGCGGCGGCCAGCGCCAGGTGCGCCGGTCCGTCGGCGGTGGCCGACCAGTCCGTCTGCAGGTACGCGGCGTTGACCAGCACGTCCGGCCGGACCCGGGCCACGAGCGCGTGGGCGTCCGCGCGGGACCGGACGTCCAGCCGCAGCCACGCCACCGCCTCGCGAGCGTCGTCGTCGCCGTCGTCGACCGGGCGGGACAGGTACGTGGCGGCCACCTCGTGCCCGGCCGCCAGGCACCGGCGCACCAGCTCACGCCCGAGAAACCCGCTACCGCCCACCACGAGAACCCGCATGCCACGCCACGCTAGCCCACCCGCCGCGCCACCCGGGGCCGGCCATGGTCCGGGCCGGCCACGGTTTCGCATGCCACGGTTCCGGATGGTCGGGCACCTGGCCTGCCCATGGGGTGATGCAGCGGACCTCGGGAGGCCGCCCGCCGCGCGGCCCGCCGACCGCCCATTGACGGGCCCATTGACGGGCCCACCGACGGGCCCACCGACGGGCCCACCGACGGGCCCACTGCCGGACCCGCCAAGGGCCCACTGAGGGGGCACTGCCCGGTCCGCTGCCGGGCCCGGTGGGCTGTCGCTCATCCCGTTGGTCGGTGGGCCGGGGTGGCCGGTCGGGCTGGGCGCGTGGAAGTGCGGGCGTTGGCGATATTTACCGAAATTGCATGGAAATATCGTGGTTTTAGATTACCGAAGCCGCAGCGGATGGAAAATCTTTCGAACGATGGTTTTCGGCGGGTGGATATCCGAGAATTTCTCAGGAAATGTGGCGGTATTCCAGACAGGCGATTCCCTGGAAAACGGTCGTCCGTATCACCCCGTTACGCAGGGCGGAAGGCGCGCACCCCGCGCAGCAGGTGCACCGCCGCCTCCAGCCCGCTGGCCGCCTCCAGCGCCCGCCCCGACGCCGTCGCGAACCGGCTCAGCAGATGCTCGTCGTTGTCACCGAACCCCCGCCCCGCCACCCACAGGAACGTGTGGTCCCGCGTGGCCAGCGGTACCGGTGTGGCCAGGAAGCCCGGTTCGCCCAGAGCGGCGTCCCTGGGCAGCCGTACCGGGGCCGAGGCGGCGGCGAGCTCCTTCAGCACGCCGGATTCGGACAGCCACCTGCGCACCCCCAGCGGGTCGCCGGGCGGCCCGTGCAGGTGGATCGGACGGGCCTCGTGACGCAGCGGATCCACGCCGACGAACCCGGCGTAAGCGGTACCGCCGATCGCCGCCGCGGCGCGCGCCAGCCGATCGAGCAGGCCCCCCGCTTCGAGGCAGGAGAACGAGTTGATGAGTTCACGCATGGCGATATCTACACGGGTGTATGGCATCGCGGTAATCCCTCGGGTGAGGGGATGGGAGATCGCGCAGCCCGATCACGCGAATCTCAAGTGCGGTGACTCGGAGTATTGCTCTCGGCCCGCGCCTTGACTAGCCCCACAACAGGAAATCAGAGTTTTTCCGACATTTCGGATGTCCGCTGGGGTGCCGCGGGCTTGACCTTCCCGAGCCGTCCTGCTCAGAGGTGGTCCCGGCGACAGACAGACGGGGGTCAGGCGGGACGGAGGCGGAGCCACTCGATGTCGTCGGCGCGGGTCCCGTCCGGACGCGGCAGCAGCTGGCGATGCCGGCACTCCCGCGTGAACCCGGCACGTTCCAGCACCGCGTGCGAGGCCGTGTTCGACTCGTCGGTGCCCGCCACCACGCGGTGCAGCGCCGTGTTCGCGAACGTCCAGTCGACCAGCAGGTTCACCGCGCGCGTCATGAAGCCCCTGCCGCGGTACGCCGACACCAGCGAGTAGCCGATCATGGCCTGCCCGAGCACCGGCGCCACCTGCATCAGCTGCACGTGCCCGGCGAACGCGTCGGTGGCCGCGTCTCTGATCGCCAGCTCGATCCGCTGGCCGGACAGCCACCAGTAGCCGGTGTTGCGGCACCTGCGCACGTGGTCGTCCAGCGTGCCCGCCGGGCCCACCGAGTAGGCGGCCACGGCCTCCTCGGCCATCATCGCGTTGAAGGGGACCGCGTCGTCCACGGTCATCGGGGTCAGCCGCACCACGCCGTCGGTGAGCTGCCCGTCGGCGAAGAACGGCAGGTACGGCTCCTCCGCGTCGCCGGGATCGTGCGCGAGCCTGCCGAAGGTGATGAGGTCGGCGTAGCGGCCGTCGCGCAGCAGCTTCACCTCGCGCCTGCGGCCCTCCTCGCGGAAGCCGGACTTCACCGCGACCCGCAGGCTGGCCACGTTCTCCACCTCGGCCTGCAGTTCGACCCTGCGCACCCCCCGGTCGAACAGCCAGTCGGTGAGCGCCCTGGTCGCCGTGGCGGCCACGCCCCTGCCGCGCGCCCACGGCGCCACCAGGTAGCCGATCTCGGTGACCCCCCACTGGTCGGGCGCGCGCACGCCGATCGAGCCCACGTAGCGGCCGCCCTCGGTGATGGCGAACTCCGCGCCGCCGCCCTCCCACTTGACCTGCGCCGCCTTCAGGTACTCCACGGCGTCCTCGGCCCGGTACGGCAGCGGCGTCAGCGGCAGGAACCGGCCCGTCTCCGGGTCGTCGAACGCGCGCACGATGTCCTGGACGTCACCGTCGGCCGGCGGACGCAGCAGCAGGGAACCGGTGGAGATCACTTCACGGGGGAGCATGTCCCTATAGATACCGTGGGCGGGACGGGGCCAGGAACCCATTAACCTTGCCGCCATGGGTTTCCGCAGGCATGGGCCGTTTCAGGTGGGGGATCAGGTGCAGCTCACCGACCCCAAGAACAAGCGTCACACGATCACGCTCAAGCAGGACGGCGTCTACCACACGCACAAGGGCGCCATCCCGCACAGCGACCTGATCGGCCAGCCCGAAGGCTCGGTCGTGCGCTCCAGCGGCGGCACCCAGTATCTGGCCTTCCGCCACCTCCTCCAGGACTACACCCTGGCCATGCCGCGCGGCGCGGCCGTCATCTACCCGAAGGACGCCTCGATGATCGTCGGCATGGCCGACATCTTCCCCGGCGCCCGGGTGATCGAGGCCGGCGTCGGCTCCGGCGCCCTGACCTGCTTCCTGCTGCGCGCGGTCGGCCCGGAGGGGCACGTCACCTCCTACGAGCGCCGCGAGGAGTTCGCGGACGTGGCGCGCAAGAACGTGGAGAAGTTCTACGGCGGCCCCATGGACGACAACTGGCGGCTGGTCGTCGGCGACCTCGTGGCCTCGATCGACGAGGCCGACGTCGACCGGGTGATCCTCGACATGCTCGCCCCCTGGGAGTGCGTCGACGCCGCCGCCAAGGCGCTCACCCCCGGTGGCGTCATCTGCTGCTACGTGGCCACGACCACGCAGATGTCCAAGACCGTCGAGGTCATTCGCGATCACGGGTGTTTCACCGAGCCTCACGCGTGGGAGACCCTGGTTCGCGACTGGCATGTCGAAGGGCTCGCGGTACGACCCGATCATCGGATGATCGGCCACACCGGGTTCCTCGTCACCGCCCGCCGCATGGCCGACGGCGTCACCCCGCCGCCGCGCCGCCGCCGACCGAAGGGGACGACCGAGGAACTATGACAATTTGGCCACGAGGGTGCGTTGGTGCGTGACACGGGAACAGATCGCCGTGTTCATATGCTGGGAGTATTAAACGCACTATTGGGGATTATTCACCGAATACTGAATGTCACTCTACGAACACTGCCCGGCCAGGTTACGGAGGGGCCCGAGATAGGTAAGGTCCTAAGTAGTCGCCCTCGACTGGGAAGGAGGTGACGGGGCGTGGCAGCTCGCGATGATGCTGAGGCTCGAGCCGCGCAGCGCGAACGGGAGGTCGCTGATCTTTCAACACAGGTCTCCTTCCTGCAGGAGGAGATCACCGCGCTGAGGCGGAAGCTGGCCGAGTCACCCCGTCAGGCCAGGGTCCTCGAAGAGCGCCTTCACGAGGCACAGGCGAACCTCGCGGCCGTCACCGGCCAGAACGAGCGCCTGGTCGCCACGTTGAAGGAGGCCAGGGACCAGATCGTCGCCCTCAAGGAAGAAGTCGACCGGCTGGCGCAGCCGCCCTCCGGCTTCGGCACCTTCCTGGAGGCCAGAGAAGACGGCACGATCGAGGTGTTCACCGGCGGCCGCAAGCTCCGCGTGAACGTCAGTCCAGCCGTCGACGTCGACTCGTTGCGGCGTGGCCAGGAGGTCATGCTCAACGAGGCGCTCAACGTGGTCGAAGCCCTCGGCTACGAAGAGGTCGGCGAGATCGTGATGCTCAAGGAACTGCTCGACGAGGGCAAGCGAGCCCTGGTCATCTCGCACGCCGACGAAGAACGCGTCGTGCGACTGGCCGAGTCGCTGGTCGGACAGCCCATCAGGGCCGGCGACTCACTGCTGCTCGAACCCCGCTCGGGCTACGTCTACGAGCGCATACCCAAGTCCGAAGTCGAAGAGCTGGTGCTCGAAGAGGTGCCCGACATCTCCTACGAGGAGATCGGCGGCCTCAGCAGGCAGATCGAGCAGATCAGGGACGCGATCGAGCTGCCCTACCTGCACGCCGACCTGTTCCGCGAGCACAAGCTGCGGCCCCCCAAGGGCGTGCTGCTGTACGGCCCGCCCGGTTGCGGCAAGACACTCATCGCCAAGGCCGTCGCCAACTCCCTGGCCAAGCAGGTCGCGGAGAAGACCGGCCAGTCCGGCAAGAGCTTCTTCCTCAACATCAAGGGCCCGGAACTGCTCAACAAGTACGTCGGTGAGACCGAGCGGCACATCCGCCTGGTCTTCCAGCGGGCCCGTGAGAAGGCCTCCGAGGGCACCCCGGTGATCGTGTTCTTCGACGAGATGGACTCGATCTTCCGTACCCGTGGCTCGGGCGTCTCCTCCGACGTGGAGAACACCATCGTCCCCCAGCTGCTGTCGGAGATCGACGGCGTCGAGGGCCTGGAGAACGTCATCGTCATCGGCGCCTCCAACCGCGAGGACATGATCGACCCGGCGATCCTGCGGCCCGGCCGCCTGGACGTCAAGATCAAGATCGAGCGGCCGGACGCCGAGGCGGCCAAGGACATCTTCTCCAAGTACCTCGTCTCCGAGCTTCCGCTGCACCCGGATGACCTGGCCGAACACGCCGACTCGCGCGATTCCACCATCATGGGCATGATCCAGAGCGTCGTGGAGCGCATGTACACCGAGAGCGAGGAGAACCGCTTCCTCGAGGTGACCTACGCCAACGGCGACAAGGAAGTCCTGTACTTCAAGGACTTCAACTCCGGCGCGATGATCCAGAACATCGTCGACCGGGGCAAGAAGATGGCCATCAAGCAGTTCCTCGAAACCGGCCAGAAGGGCCTGCGGGTGCAGCACCTGCTCACGGCCTGCGTGGACGAATTCTCCGAGAACGAGGATCTGCCTAACACCACCAACCCCGACGACTGGGCCCGCATCTCCGGCAAGAAGGGCGAGCGGATCGTCTACATCCGCACGCTGGTCTCCGGCAAGCAGGGCGCCGAGGCGGGTCGCTCCATCGACACCGTCGCCAACACGGGCCAGTACCTGTAACAGACCGCTGCATGCGATGGGCCGCGCGGCCACCGCGCGGCCCTTCGCACGCCCGCCCCCGACTCCGACCGCGCTCGACCCCGGCCCGCGCTCGGCCCCACTCGCGTGATACCGCATGCGCGCCGCCCCGATGAGGTTCACACTGGGGCCTGTGACCACGCACACCCGGGTGGACGTGCACGTCGAAGGCGTCGTTCAAGGCGTGGGCTTCCGGCCCTTCGTGTACGCGCTCGCGCGCAGGCTGGGCCTGGCCGGGCGGGTGCGCAACGCCGTCAACGGGGTGTTCATCGAGGTCGAAGGCGCGATCGCGGAGATCGAGGAGTTCCTGGCCGCGCTCGAACGCGACGCCCCCGCCCGCTCGGAGATCGAGCGGGTCACCGTGGTCACCGGCGAGCCCACCGGCCACAGCGGGTTCTCCATCGCCGGCGGCGACGCCACCGGCCGCCGCCGGGCGCTCGTCACCGCCGACACCGCGCCCTGCGCCGACTGCCTGCGCGAACTGGCCGACCCGGCGGACCGCCGCTTCGGCCACCCGTTCATCAGCTGCGCCGGCTGCGGGCCGCGCTTCAGCCTCGTCAAGGGCGTCCCCTACGACCGGCTGCTGACCACGATGGCCGGCTTCGGCATGTGCGCCGCCTGCGCCGCCGAGTACCGCGACCCCGCCGGCCGGCGCTACCAGGCCCAGCCCATCTGCTGCCCGGACTGCGGCCCGCGGCTGCGGCTGCTCGACGCCCGCGGCGCGGGCCTGTGCGGCGACCCGATCGTGTCGGCCGTCGGCCTGCTGGAGGCCGGCTGGGTGGTGGCGGTCAAGGGCGTCGGCGGCTACCACCTGGCCGTCCCGGCCGCCGACGAGCGGGCCGCCGCCACGCTGCGCGGGCGCAAGCACCGCGCGGACGAACCGTTCGCGGTCATGGTCGCCGACCTGGCGCAGGCCCGGCGGCTGTGCGAGGTGGACGACGCCGCCGCCGCGCTGCTGACCGGCCGCGACCGCCCGGTCGTGCTGCTGCCCAGACGCCGGGACGCGCCCGTCGCCGCCGCCGTGGCCCCGGGCCACCGCGATCTCGGGCTGATGCTGCCGTACTCGCCGCTGCACCACCTGCTCCTGCGCGAGCTCGCCGCGCCCCTGGCGCTGGCCGGCGGCAACGTCTGCGACGAGCCCATCGTCTACGAGGACGCCGACGCGCTGGCCCGCCTGGGCGGCATCGCCGACGCCTTCCTCACCCACGACCGGGGCATCCACGTGCGCGCCGACGACTCGGTGGTGCGGCCCGCGTTAGGCAAGGCCACACTCGTGCGCCGCGCGCGCGGGCACGCCCCCGAGCCGCTGCCGCTGCCCCGCGCGGCCGCCCGGCCGGTGCTGGCCTGCGGCGCGGAGCTGAAGAACACCTTCTGCCTGGCCGCCGGACGCCGCGCGTTCGTCTCCCAGCCCGTCGGCGACCTGGAGAACCACGAGACGCTGCGCTCATTCGTGGAGGGCATCGACCACTTCTGCCACCTGTTCGACCTGCGGCCCGAGGTGGTGGCGCACGACCTGGACCCCGGCTACCTGTCCACCAGGCACGCCATGGAGATCGGCGGCGTGGAGCTGGTCGGCGTCCAGCACCACCACGCCCACGTCGCCGCCTGCCTGGCCGACAACGGCGAGTGCGGGCCGGTCATCGGCGTGGCGCTCGATGGGCTCGGCCACGGCCTGGACGGCACCCTGTGGGGCGGCGAGTTCCTCCGCGCCGACCTGCGTTCCTTCGACCGGCTCGGGCATCTGGCCCAGGTCCCGATGCCGGGCGGCCCGGCCGCGGCGCGCCGACCGTGGCGCCTGGCCGCCGCGTACCTGCATGACACCCATCCCGAGCTGGACGTCGTCCGCCGCAACCAGGAGCACTGGGACGAAGCGGTCGCGCAGGCGGACTCCGGCGCGCCCCTGACCTCCAGCGCCGGCCGCCTGTTCGACGCCGTGGCCGCGCTGCTCGGCGTCCGCGACCGGATCACCTACGACGGGCAGGGCGCGGTCGAGCTGGAACAACACGCCGACCCCGGCGAGAGCGGCGGGTACGCGGCCGGGATCGACACCGCGGGACCCTTCGTGGTGAGCGGCCACGACCTGGTGCGCGCCGCCGCCGACGACCTGGCCGCGGGCGTCGGCACGAACGTGATCGCCGCCCGCTTCCACCACGGCCTGGCCGACGCCGTCGCCCGCTGCTGCGTCCTCATCAGGGACGAGACCGGGCTGACCACGGTGGCGCTGTCCGGCGGCGTCTTCGACAACCTCCTGCTGCTGGAGGGCGTCGCGGACCGGCTCGACCGGGCCGGGTTCCGGGTGCTCACCCACACCCGCGTGCCCGCGGGCGACGGAGGTGTCAGCTTCGGCCAGGCCGCCGTCGCCGCCGCCCGCACCGCCGGAAGCGCCTGACCCGCGAGCGCCTGACCCGGGAGCCGCGCCAGGTCCAGCCGGGCGCCTGACCCGGGAGCCCGTCCCGGTGCCCGGGCTGGTCATGATTCTTTTGACCGCCGCTGGCGCACCGCCGCGATGACAGGGGCGCCGCTGGCCGGCGCGTTGCGTGATCTGTACCGTCGCGGCCCCGCCACGCCCGCGTGCGCCCGGGGTGAGACCCGATCCCGGCCTAGCATGGCGATCATGTTCTTTCGCAACCCGCGGCGGTCGCCGTACACCGCGGCCGACCGCGCCATGATCGGCGCCGAGCACGCCACGCAGGCCCGCGCCCACTTCGCCGGGCACCGCGCCTACCGGCCCACCCCGCTGCGCGAGGTGCCGGGGATCGGCCGGGTCAAGGACGAGAGCTCCCGCATGGGGCTGGGCAGCTTCAAGGCGCTCGGCGGCGCGTACGCCGTGCACCTGCTGGCCGAGCGCGATCAGGAGGGCGCGCCGTTCGTCTGCGCCAGCGCGGGCAACCACGGCATCTCGGTCGCGTCCGGCGCCCGCGAGAGCGGGGTGCGCTGCGTGGTCTACCTCAGCCACGGCGTGCCCGAGACGTTCGCGCAGCGGCTGCGCGCGCTCGGCGCCGACGTGCGGCGCGCGGGCGACGACTACGACGGCAGCGTCGCCGCGGCGCAGCGGGCCGCCGACGAGCACGGCTGGCGGCTCGTCGCCGACACCTCCTGGTACGGCTACACCGAGATCCCCATCGACGTGATGCGCGGCTACACGGTGCTGTTCGACGAGGTCGGCGAGCAGGACCCGCGGCCGCCGACCCACGTATTCGTGCAGGCCGGGGTGGGCGGACTGGCCGGGGCGGCGGCCGGCTACGTCCGCGACAGGTGGGGCGAGGAGCCGGTGATCGTCGTGGTCGAGCCCGAGGGCGCGCCCTGCCTGATCGACAGCGCCCGCGCGGGCAAACCGGTGCGGGCCGAGGGCGCGCCGACCACGCTCGGCCGGCTCGACTGCCTGGAACCCTCGCTGGTCGCCTTCCGGCTGCTCGAACACCTGGCCGACGCGTTCATGACGATCACCGATCGGCAGGCGGAGCAGGCCGCCGAGCTGCTGGCCCGGCACGGGGTCGCGCTGTCGGCGTGCGGGGCGGCGGGCGCGGCCGGGCTGCTCGCGCTCGACGACGCCGACCGCGCCGCGCTCCGGCTCGGCCCGGACGCCCGCGTGTTGCTGGTGGGAACAGAGGGACCGGTGAAACCCGTGTGACAGACGGAACCAAAGTGAACAACGGGGCGTCAAAAGGGCGTGCATTCACCTAACCGGCCGAAGCATGCTCGGGGGGACGGCCGGTTGGCCGAACTCGACCTGCTGCGGTTCATCGCGGCCCTGGCCGTGGTCGCCTTCCACTACCTCATCGCCTACGCCTCGGTCTGGGGTGAGCGGCCGGCGGAACTGTTCCCCGCCGTCGCGCCCGTGGCCGGACTGGGCATCCTCGGGGTGGAGCTGTTCTTCGTCATCAGCGGATTCGTCATCCTGATGAGCGTGTGGGGGCGCGGGCTCGGCGCGTTCGCGCGCTCCAGGTTCGTCCGCCTGTACCCGGCCTACTGGCTCAGCCTCGGCGCGGTCGCGGCCCTGTACGGGCTGACCGGCATCACCGCGCTCGACCCAAAACTTTCCCCAGGCCAGTACCTGGTGAACGCCACGATGTTCCAGCGCCTGTTCAAGGTCGTGGACGCCAGCGGCGTCTACTGGTCGCTCTGGGCCGAACTGCGCTTCTACCTGCTCATGGCCATCCTGGTGATCATCGGGGTCACCTACGGCCGGGTCCTGGTCTTCGCCGGGGTGTGGCTGGCCGTCTCGGTCGGCGCCCAGTACCTCGACCATCCGGTGCTCAACGAGATCGTCATGCCCGACTACGCCCCCTACTTCGTGGCCGGGATGTCGCTGTATCTCATCCACAAACACGGCAGCGCCTGGCTGCCCTGGCTCTACGTGGCCGGCGCGTGGGCCGCCTCGATCACCCCGGCGCTCGACCGGGTGCAGCGCCGCATCGACGCGGTCGGGTTCAAGAACATGCCGGTCACCGACGCGAGCGTGATCGTCACGATCACGCTGATCTACGCCGTCATGGCGCTCGTCGCGATCGGCGTGCTGCGCATCAGGGCCTCGGGAACGCTCACCGCGCTCGGCGGCACCACTTACCCCCTTTACCTGTTCCATGGCGTGGCCGCGGCGGCCCTCATCCCGCCGCTCACCGGCGTCCTGCCGCCCTGGGCGACCGCGGTCGTCACCACGCTCGCGGCGATCCTGCTGTCGTATCTCGTGTACTCCTTTGCCGAACGGCCCATCCAGCGACTACTCAAGCCCCGCAGACGTACACAAACCCCAACAGCTCCGGTCGTACAGGTTGAAAAGGCGTCGGTGCCATAACTCTGTGGCCTTGGGGCACTGTGAAGGGCATAGGCTCGGGCATATAAACGGCGGATAGACAGACCCGGACGAACAGAGGGTGTTGCATGACGGTGCGTCGGGTGATGGGCATCGAGACCGAGTACGGCATCTCCGTACCTGGTCAGCCAGGCGCCAACGCGATGGTGACCTCGTCGCAGGTCGTGAACGCCTACCTGGCCGCCTCGGCGGCCCGCGCGCGCAGGGCACGATGGGACTTCGAAGAAGAGAACCCCCTGCGCGACGCGCGGGGCTTCGATCTGGCCAGAGAGGTCGCCGACCCCACCCAGTTGACGGACGAGGATCTCGGCCTCGCCAACGTCATCCTCACCAACGGGGCCAGGCTCTACGTCGACCACGCGCACCCCGAGTACTCCTCGCCGGAATGCACCAACCCCCGGGCCGCGGTGATCTGGGACAAGGCCGGCGAACGGGTGATGTACGACGCCGCCACGCGCGCCTCGGCCATCCCCTCCAACGCGCCCATCCAGCTCTACAAGAACAACACCGACGCCAAGGGCGCCTCCTACGGCTGCCACGAGAACTACCTCATGCGGCGCGCCACGCCGTTCGCCGACATCGTCCGCCACCTCACCCCGTTCTTCGTCTCGCGTCAGGTCGTCGTCGGCGCGGGCAAGGTCGGCATCGGCCAGGACTCACGCGGCGAAGGCTTCCAGATCAGCCAGCGCGCCGACTTCTTCGAGGTCGAGGTCGGCCTCGAGACCACGCTCAAGCGGCCCATCATCAACACCCGCGACGAGCCGCACGCCGACCCGGAGAAATACCGGCGGCTGCACGTGATCATCGGCGACGCCAACATGTCCGAGATCTCGACCTATCTTAAGCTGGGCTCCACGGCCCTGGTGCTCGCCATGATCGAGGAGGGGTTCCTCAGCCGCGACCTCGCCGTCGAGAACCCCGTGCAGGCGCTGCGCGCGGTCTCGCACGACCCGAGCTGCCGCTACGAGATCCCCATGCGCGACGGGCGCAAGCTCACCGCCGTGCAACTCCAGATGGAGTACCTGGAGCAGGCCCGCAAGTACGTCGAAGAGCGCGGCACCGCTCAAGACGAGATGAACAAGGACATCCTCGACCGCTGGGAGTCGGTGCTCACCCGCCTGGCCGAAGACCCGATGCAGCTCTCCCGCGAGCTCGACTGGGTCGCCAAGCTCGAACTGCTCGAAGGCTACCGCTCGCGCGACGGCCTGGCCTGGTCGCACCCGCGGCTGCAGCTCGTCGACCTGCAGTACTCCGACATCCGGCCCGACCGCGGCCTGTACAACCGGCTCGTCGCCCGCGGCCGCATGCAGCGGCTGGTCAGCGAGGAGGAGGTGCAGCGCGCCGTCGAGAACCCGCCGGCCGACACCCGCGCCTACTTCCGCGGCCGCTGCCTGCGCCAGTACAGCGAGTCCGTCGCGGCGGCGTCCTGGGACTCGGTCATCTTCGACATCCCCGGCAGGGAGTCGCTGCAGCGGGTGCCCACGCTGGAGCCGCTGCGCGGCACCAAGGCGCACGTGGGCGAGCTGTTCGACCGCTGCCGCACCGCCGCCGACCTCGTCGCCGCGCTCACCGGCGGCGAGTGACCCGCGCCCGCCCGGGCGCCGGCCCGCTCACACCGGGCCCGCTCACACCGGGCCCGCTCACACCGGGCCCGCTCACACCAGGCCGATGCCCAGCGTCAGCGTGCCCGCCGCCAGGCAGGCCCCGCCGGCGAAGGTGAGCCAGATCAGCTTGCTCGGCCTGGTGTCGCTCGGCCGCACCACCGACAGGAAGAACCCCAGCGGCATCAGGATCGGGGCCGCGACCAGCAGCGTGCGGGTCAGCGACCGCCAGCCGTCCGACAGGTCGGCCTGGTCCACGTACAGCATCGCCACCAGGGCGAACAGCACCAGGACCCCGGCGTGCGCGTGTCCGGCCCGCCACAGGCCGCGCCGGACCGGGTTGTCCAGGTAGCCGGGCTCGTTCCGCATCAGGAACGACAGCAGCGACACGCCGCCGAAGGCGATCGTCGGGACTGTGATGAGGAGCACACCTGCCGTGCTCAGGGACGCGGGGGACATCTGAACCTCCTATGAGGACGGAGGTCCAGTATTGGATAGCTTGACTATCTAGTCAAGCGCCGAAGATCGCGAGGTGTTCGACGCGAAATGTCGCTCGGTTCGGGGAAAGATATCCCTAGAAGCGAGTCCCCCAAGCGGAGGTAGGACATGGCATCCAAGGACACCGGCGGCCAGAAGCAGGCGGGTCGGCGCGAGAACGAGGTTGAGGAGACCGAGGCTTCCGCGGCGCCGGACGTACAGGAACGGCAGGAGAAGCTCACCGACGACGTCGACGCGATTCTGGACGAGATCGACGAGGTTCTCGAGGAGAACGCGGAAGAGTTCGTGCGCAGTTACGTCCAGAAGGGCGGAGAGTAGCACCGCGGAATCCGGTGCGGTGTCTCGCGGAGAGACGCCTGTCAGACTGAAGGAGCGGCGGACGCTGACCTAAGCCGAGCGTCCGCCCATGTGATCATGACGAAGCCGAGGTGTCGGAAGCCGCGTCGCGCGAGATGAACCGGGCCGGTCGGCGGCCGCGCGCGCCTTCCACGCCTCGGCGTCACGGGGATGAGCCCGCGTCCGGGCCGGGTGTCAGCCGCTTTCGCCGGGGAGGGTGTATTCCACGCCCACCCCGAGCAGGCGCACCGGACGGTCGAGGTCGAAGCGGCCGAGCACGTTCAGCGCGGTCCGCGTGACGACCTCGGGGTCGGTGGTGGCGGCGGGCAGCTTCGACTGGCGGGTCCTCGTCAGGAACGGGGTGAAGCGCACCTTGACCGAGACCCTGACGATCTCCCGGCCCTCCGCCCTGGCGTCGGCGGCCACCTGCCCGGCCAGGTCGGCCACGTGGCCGGTCAGCTCGGCCCGGTCGGTGAGGTCGCGGGGGAAGGTGGTCTCGCGGCTGTGGCCCCTGGCCACCCACGGCGTGGTGACGATCTCGGCCTCGCCCTTGCCCAGCGCCAGGTAGCGGTACCAGGGGCCGTTGGTGGGCCCGAAGTGCGCAGCCAGCTCCGCCGGGTCGGCGGCGGCCAGCTCGGCCACCGTGCTCAGCCCGAGCCCGGCCAGCCGCTTGGAGATCCTGGCGCCGATGCCCCACAGCGCGTCGGTGGGCCGGTGGTTCATCACCTCGGCCCAGTTCTCGCCGGTCAGGCGGAAGACCCCGGCCGGCTTGGCGAACGCGGAGGCGAGCTTGGCCTGGTGCTTGTTGTCGCCGATGCCGATCGAGCACGACAGCTCGGTCTCGGCCAGCACCGCCGCACGCAGCTCGGCGGCGAGTGATTCCGGGTCGTCCGTGGCGGCGCCGGCGAAGGCCTCGTCCCAGCCCCACACCTCCACGCGGATCGGGAACCCGCGCAGGACGGCCATGACGCGCTCCGAGGCCGCCTCGTAGGCCGGTGGGTCGCTGGGCAGGAACACCGCCTCAGGGCAGCGCCTGAGAGCCGTGCGCAGCGGCATGCCGGAGTGCACGCCGTGCGCGCGGGCCTCGTAGGTGGCGGTGGCCGCGACGGTGCGCGGCTGGGTCGGGTCTCCGGAACCGCCGACCACGACGGGCCTGCCGCGCAGCTCGGGGTGGCGCAGCAGTTCGACGGCGGCGATGAACTGGTCGAGGTCGACGTGGAGCACCCAGTCCCTCATGGCGACCAGTATGTCAGCCGGGCAGCAGGTCGCCGTTGCGGTAGATCAGGGCGCGGCGGGGCACCGCCCAGGCCGCGGCGCCCAGCGGCGGCTCCTCGCCCTCGGGGACGACGAGCTGGATGAGCGCGTGCTCGGACTCCAGCGTGACGAGCGTGCTGGTGCCCAGGTTCTCCAGGACGGAGACGGCGCCGGGGAAGGCGTCGCGGCGTTCCTCCAGGGACAGGTCCATGTACTCGGGGCGGACGCCGTAGACGACCTCGTCGTCGTCGGCCAGGCCGCCGGGGCGGGGGAGCAGCGCGCCCGCGGCGTGCATGACGCCGTCGTCGAGACGGGCGGGCAGCAGGTTCATCGGGGTGGAGCCGATGAAGGAGGCCACGAACGTGGTGGCGGGCCGCTGGAAGATCTCCGCGGGGGTGCCGACCTGGACCATCCGGCCGGCCGACATGACCGCGATGCGGTCGGCCAGGGCGAGGGCCTCGGCCTGGTCGTGGGTGACGAAGACGGTGGTGACGGCCAGGTCGCGCTGCAGCCGCTTGAGGAACGTGCGGGCCTCCAGCCGCAGGCGGGCGTCCAGGTTGGACAGCGGCTCGTCGAACAGGAACGCGGCGGGGTGGCAGGCGATGGCCCTGGCCAGCGCGACGCGCTGCTGCTGGCCGCCGGACAGCTCGGCGGGACGGCGGCGCAGCAGCTCCGACAGGCTGAGCCTGGCGGCCACCTCGGCGGCCCTGGCCTCGCGCCGGGCGCGCGGGACCTTCTTGATGCGCAGCGGGTAGGCGATGTTGGCGGTGACGTCCATGTGCGGGAAGATCGCGTAGTCCTGGAAGACCATGGCGACGTCGCGGCGGCCGGGCGGCAGCGCGGTGACGTCCACCTCGTCGATGCCGATGCGGCCGGAGGTGGGCTGTTCGAGGCCGGCGATGGTGCGCAGCAGCGTGGTCTTGCCGCAGCCTGACGGGCCGAGCAGGGCGAAGAACTCGCCGTCGGCGATGGTGAGGTCGATGCCGTCCAGGGCGCGGACGCCGCCGGGGAACACCTTGGTCAGGCCGTGCAACGCGATCACCGCTTGATCCCTCCGTGGAAGCGGAAGCCGTACCGATGGGAGACGAACAGGTACATCGCGACCACGGGCAGCGAGTACATGAGGGAGAAGGTGGAGATGAGGTCGAGCTTGGGCGCGCCGCCCTCGGTGTAGAGGGTGTAGAGGATGACCGAGCCCGGCGCCTTGTCCGGGTCGCGCAGCAGGATGAACTGGAACAGGAAGCCGCCCCACACGCTGGCCAGCGCCCACACCGCGATGGTGGCCAGGCCGGGCCGCACCAGCGGCACCACGATGTGGCGCAGGATCTGCAGCGGCGTGGCGCCGAAGACGCGGGCCGACTCCTCGTAGGAGGTGGGCGTCTCGTCCATGAAGTCCTTGAGAATGAAGATCGCGGCGGGCAGCAGGCCGCTGGAGACGACCAGGATGACGCCGAGATGGGTGTCGATGAGGCCGAGCCTGGTGGCCAGCTCGAAGATCGGCACCATCGCCGCGGTGCCGGTGACCACCGACGACAGCAGCAGGAGCAGGTAGAGCAGCGCGTCGCGGAACGGGATGCGCACCCGCGACAGCGCGTAGGCGGCCAGCGCGGCGAGCACCACGACGATCGCCGCCGCGCCCCCGCCCTGGATGACCGAGTTGCGGATGGAGCTGAGCGCGTACGGGTTGTCCAGGATCGCGGCGAAGTTGCCCAGCGTGAACTCCGGCAGCGACGTGGTGATCGTGGGCGTGTCGTCGAAGGGCGCGCTGGCCAGCCAGAGCATGGGGACGGTGAAGAAGGCCAGCACGACGGCGATGAAGACGGTGGCGGCCAGCCGCCCGAGCACGTGCCTGATCATGCGGGAGGCCCTCCGGCCGCGGGCAGTTCGCGTCTTCGCCTGTCACGCAGCAGCTGCAGGTACGACAGCGCGATCACCAGGTTGATCAGCAGGATGAGGAACGAGATGGCCGCGCCCACGCCGAGCTCGCCGTCGCGCAGCGCGACCCGGTAGACGTAGACGGGCAGGATCTCCGAGCGCCCCTCCGGACCGCCGCCGGTGAGCACGAACGGGGTGAAGTCGTTGAACGTCCACAGGCTGATGAGCAGCAGGTTGGTCAGGATGTGCCGGCGCAGCAGCGGGAAGACGACGTCGCGCAGCTGCTGCGGCACGCTCGCCCCGGCCAGCCGCGCCGTCTCCAGCTGGGACGGCGGCACGTTCTCCAGCGCCGCCGCGTAGAGCATCATCGAGAACGCGGTGCCGCGCCAGACGTTGAACACGATGATCGACAGCAGCGGGTAGTCGAGCAGCCAGGCGAACCCGGGCGTGTTCAGCAGCGCGTTGAGCGTGCCGTCGTCGCGGTCGAGCAGCGCGAACCACAGGAACCCGACCACCGTGCCCGGCAGGATCCACGACAACAGCACGACGCCTTCGACGATCCGCCTGACCACGCCGGTGCGCTCGCGCAGCACCCAGGCCAGCGCGAAGCCGAGCCCGGCCTGGCCGATGACGGCCGAGCCGCCCACGTAGGCGAGGGTGAGCCAGAGCGAGGTCTTGAACCGCGGGTCGAAGAGCGCGTCGCGGTAGTTGTCGAGGCCGACGACCTGCGGGTCGGCGGCCGACAGCCCGGTCAGGCGGTAGTCGGTCAGCCCGAGGTAGACGGTCCACAGCGCGGGGAAGATCAGGAACACGCCGATGAGCACCAGGCCGGGCAGGACGAACGCGACCGCCCGGCCCGTCCCGAGCCCCGCCGCGTCACCTCCCGACCCGGTCCGGTCAGCCGCTGACGTTGGCCGCGCCACCGACCAGTCCCTCCAGCTTCGCCTGGTAGTCGGTGGCCGCCCGGTCGGCGGCGGTGCCGCTCACGACGGCCGCGCTGGCCTCCTGCAGCGCGGTGGAGACCTGCGGGTAGACCGACAGTCCCGGCCGGTAGGCGGTGATGGGCAGCACCTCGTCGGCGATGAACTTCAGCATCGGGTCGCGGGCCAGCACCTGGTCGTTGACGTCGGAGCGGGGACTGATGCGCGCCTGCCCGCCGATCAGCGCCTTGATGGCGTCGGCGCCGTGCATGAACGACAGCAGCTCCCAGGCCAGCGCCGGGTTCTTGGAGTTGGGGTTGAGCACCCGCACCGCGCCGCCGGACATCGACACGAAGTCCTGGCCGCGCACGCCGGCGCCGGGCTGCTTGGCGGGGATCTTGGCGTAGCCGACGGCCTGGTCGCGGTCCTTCATCGGCGCGACGCCCGCGGTCGGCTCGATGACCGAGCGCCAGAAGTAGTCGCCTTCGGCCAGGATGCCGATCTTGCCGGCCGCGAACTGGGCGAAGGACTTGTCGCGGCCCTTGGCCTCCTGCTGCAGCTTGGGGTCGCCGAGCCCGCTGCCGCCGTAGATCTGCTGGTAGAAGCCGAGCACGTCCTTCATCGGCTGGGAGGCGCCGGTCCACTTGCCGTCGGCGTAGATCTCGGCGCCCGCCCCGGCCAGCAGCGGCAGCATGCCCTGCATGGTGGTGGCCTCGCCCATGGCGGTGCCGGCGTTGATCTGGATGGGCGTGGGCACGCCGGCCGCCTTCAGCTTCGCGCCGGCGGCGAGGATCTCCTGCCAGCTCGCCGGCTGCCACGGCTCGGGCAGCCCGGCCTTGGCGAACAGGGTCTTGTTGTAGAACAGGACGCGGCCGTCGGTGCCCTGCGGCAGGCCGTACTTCTTGCCGTCGAAGATGCCCAGGCCCTGCACCGCCTGCGGGATCTGCGTCCAGCCCTCCCACGCGTCGACGGCCTTGCCGCCGACCTCGGCCAGCGGCTTGATGTAGCCGGCCTGGGCGAACTCGCCGACCCAGATGCCGTCGACGTCCATCACGTCCGCGCCGGTCCTCGACTTCAGGTCGAGGGCGATCTTCGTCTTGTACTGCTCGTCGTCCACGCCGCTGGCGTCGAACAGGACCTTGACGTTCTTGTGGGCCTGCTCGAACTTCGGGATCACCCAGTTCTTGATCCACAGGGCTGACTCGGAGTTCTTGCCGCCCTCGATCGAGTTCGCGGCGATGGTGAGGGTCACGCTCCCCTCGCCGGCGGGCGTTCCGGTGCCGCAGGAGGTGAGTGCCAGGAGCGCGATCGCCCCGAGCAACGCGGGTCGGCTGGGGAGTCTCATGTCGGCCTCCTGTTCAGGACGTGCAGACATACCGACAATCGCACGGCCCATCGCGGGCGTAAAGAAACGATCTGATGAACGGTTCGCCCTGAGCTGATCGTGGGAAGTGCAGAGACCAACGCAACATGAGTAGGGTCGGCCTAGGAACACTGAGGTTTGGGAGGGAGTCGCGTGGCATCCAAGAGGGACCTACCTGTCGGCTTGGTGAACCAGCTTTTCCGAAACAACGGGAACTCGTCGTTCACGGAGTTCGTCAGCTCGTATGCGCCGGAGTTGCTGCCGCAGCGGGACGAGGTTCTGGCCACCCCGATCGGAGACCGGGTTCCGCACGCGACCACCATCGTCGCCGCCACCTTCGCCGGAGGCGTGGTCATGGCGGGCGACCGGCGGGCCACGTCGGGCAACATCATTTCGCAGCGGGACGTGGAGAAGGTGTTCCGCGCCGACGACTACTCGTGCATGGGCATCGCGGGCACCGCGAGCACGGGCATCGAGATGGCCCGGCTCTACCGGGTCGAGCTGGAGCACTACGAGAAGATGGAGGGCCGCACGCTGTCGGTGGCCGGCAAGGCCAACCGGCTGGCGACCATGATCCGCGGCAACCTCGGCATGGCGATGCAGGGCCTGGTCGTGGTCCCGCTGTTCGCCGCCTACGACCCCGACAGGGACGAGGGGCGCATCTTCAGCTACGACGTGGCCGGCGGGCCCTACGAGCGGGAGAGATTCGACGCCATCGGCTCCGGCTCGATCTTCGCGCGCGGCTCGCTGAAGAAGCTCTACCGCGACGGCGCGAGCGCCGACGACATGGTGATGACGCTCATCCAGGCGCTGTACGACGCGGCCGACGACGACTCGGCGACCGGCGGCCCCGACGTCACCAGGAAGATCTGGCCGATCGTGTCGGTCATCGACTCCGACGGCTTCCGCCGCCTGACGGAAGAGCAGGTCAAGGGGTACGTCGACCAGATGCTCGAAGCCCGACTGATCTCGCCCGACGGCCCGATCGCCCCGCTGCGCTAGAAAGGAACCTCTTCCGGTGTCGATGCCTTTTGGTTACGCGTCCCCTGAGCAGATCATGCGGGACAAGGCCGACTACGCGCGCAAGGGGATCGCGCGCGGCCGTTCCGTGGTCGTGCTGCAGTACGTCGACGGCATCCTGTTCGTCGCGCCCAACCCGTCGCGGGCGCTGCACAAGATCAGCGAGATCTACGACCGCATCGGGTTCGCCGCTGTGGGGCGCTACAACGAGTTCGAGGAACTGCGGCTGGGCGGCATCCGCTACGCCGACATCAACGGCTACACCTACGACCGCTCCGACGTGACCGGCCGCGGCCTGGCCAACCTGTACGCCTCCAACCTGGGCCGGATCTTCACCGAGTCGATCAAGTCGCTGGAGGTGGAGGTCGTGGTGGCCGAGGTGGGCGACTCGCCCGACGGCGACGCGATCTACCGGCTCACCTTCGACGGCTCCGTCTTCGACGAGCACGGCTTCGCCGCCATGGGCGGGCAGGCCGAGGCGGTGGCCGGGCGGCTGAAGGAGCGCTACCGGGAGTCGATGTCGCTGGCCGACGCGCTGGAGGTGGCGCTCGCGGCGCTCACCGAGCCGGGCGGCGAGCGTCCGCCGGTCGGGCAGCTCGAGGTGGCGGTGCTCGACCGCAACCGGGAGCACCGCAAGTTCCTGCGGCTGACCGGCGCCCGCCTGGAGCGCCTGCTCGCGCAGACCTCCACGCCGCCGGCCGCGCCCGCCGCCCCGGCGGAGCCCGCGGAACCCGCGGAACCCGCCGCACCCGCCGAGCCGTCGGACACCACGCCGCCGGCCGCGCCGGGCGGCACGCTGCACCCGCCGACGGGTCCGGAAGGCGACGTGGACGACGGCTCGTCGCCCCTGTAAACGTGATGCGGCGGGGAGGCGAGAGTCCTCACCTCCCCGCCGAGGGCCGGCTGCCGGTGTGACGTGTCTCACGTCCGGCGGGGCGAACCAGGCGGCGTGAACGGGGATCTCAGAGTCCGTGAAGAATCCGATGCGCAGCCTCCTGGCCGGCGCCGCCGCCGCGGCCGTGGTCCTGACCTCCGGCGCGGCCGCCCAGGCCGCCACCGGCACGAGCGCCGCCACCGCAGGCGCCGGCCCGAGCGCAGCCGCCACCGCCGACATCCCCTCCTTCAAGCCGCCCAAGGTCTTCGGCACGACCTTCCAGTCCGACCCGAAGCACGACTTCACCAAGGGCATCCACGCCCGCCGCGACGGCATCCTGCGCGGCTGGATCACCGACGTGCGCGGCGGCGTGGCCGAGTACGAGCCGATCAAGTGGAAGAAGGGCACCCACACCGAGGGCCGCTTCGTGGGCCCGCCGGAGGGCGACGTCACGGCCTACGCCTCGCCGATCGCCAAGAACGTGGTGTTCCTGTCGGCCTACGGCTGCGCGGTCGACGCCAGGGCCATGACGGTCGACCGCAAGACCGGGCTCGGTGCCAAGAAGTGCTCCAGGACGGTGCTGGCCAAGCGGCACGACAAGGTCCGGCACCCGTCGCTGATCACGGTGTACCGGGGGAAGATCGTCAAGGTGCAGGAGATCTACACGCCCTGACCCCGCGCCACGCGTTCCCGGGGCCCGGCGGGCCCCGGCCGCGCGCCTCCCGCGCACCCGCCCAAACGACCCAGGAGCGGCCTTTCCGTGCGCGCCGCGCGGAAAACACGCGGAAGATCCCTCCCGCTCGCCGATCCGTGGGCATAGTGTGAGGTGATGGATCGTCGCATCTTCGGGCTGGAGAACGAGTACGGCGTGACCTGCACGTTCAGGGGGCAGCGCAGGCTGTCGCCGGACGAGGTCGCGCGCTACCTGTTCCGGCGGGTCGTGTCCTGGGGCCGATCGAGCAACGTCTTCCTCCGCAACGGCGCACGCCTGTACCTCGACGTGGGCAGCCATCCTGAATACGCAACCCCCGAATGTGACAACGTCATCGAGCTCGTCACGCACGACAAGGCGGGCGAGCGCATCCTCGAGGGGCTCCTCGTGGACGCCGAGAAACGCCTTCGCGAAGAGGGCATCGCCGGCGATATCTATCTGTTCAAGAACAACACCGACTCGGCCGGCAACTCCTACGGCTGCCACGAGAACTACCTGGTCGGCCGGCACGGCGAGTTCGGCCGGCTGGCCGATGTGCTGATCCCGTTCCTGGTCACGCGGCAGATCGTGTGCGGGGCGGGCAAGGTGCTGCAGACCCCGCGCGGCGCGGTCTACTGCGTCTCGCAGCGGGCCGAGCACATCTGGGAGGGCGTCTCCAGCGCCACCACGCGCAGCCGTCCGATCATCAACACCCGCGACGAGCCGCACGCCGACGCCGAGCGGTTCCGCCGCCTGCACGTCATCGTCGGCGACTCGAACATGAGCGAGACCACGATGCTGCTCAAGGTCGGCGCCACCGACCTGGTGCTGCGCATGATCGAGTCGGGCACGGTGATGCGCGACCTGAGCCTGGAGAACCCGATCAGGGCGATCCGCGAGGTCTCGCACGACATGACCGGCCGCCGCCGGGTCCGCCTCGCCAACGGGCGCGAGGCGTCCTCGCTGGAGATCCAGCAGGAGTACCTGTCCAAGGCGAAGGACTTCGTCGACCGCCGCGGCGGCGACGCGATCGCCCACCGGGTGCTGGAGCTGTGGGAGCGCACGCTGACCGCGGTGGAGACGGGCAACCTCGACCTGGTCTCGCGCGAGATCGACTGGGTGACGAAATACCAGCTCATCGAGCGTTACCGGAAGAAGTACGACCTGCCGCTGTCCTCGCCCAGGGTGGCCCAGCTCGACCTGGCCTACCACGACGTGCACCGCAAGCGCGGCCTGTTCTACCTGCTGCAGAAGCGCGGCTCGGTGGAGCGGGTGGCGTCCGACCTGAAGATCTTCGAGGCCAAGTCGGTGCCGCCGCAGACCACCAGGGCGCGGCTGCGCGGCGAGTTCATCCGCAAGGCGCAGGAGAAGCGGCGCGACTTCACCGTCGACTGGGTGCACCTGAAGCTCAACGACCAGGCGCAGCGCACCGTGCTGTGCAAGGACCCGTTCCGCAGCGTCGACGAGAGGGTCGACAAGCTCATCGCCGGGATGTAGCACGGGCACGGCACGGGCCGTTTACCTCGGCCCTACCCGGAAGTCGGGTAGGGTGACGCGAATCTGACGTCTTTCCGAGGGACACTCATGCGCCGCGCTCTGGCCGCTGTGGCCGCCGTGCCTTTGATCTTCACCGCCGCCGCGTGCGGCAGCTCCGACGCCGGTGCGAACGGAGGTGCCGCCGCGACCACCAGCGCGAGCGCCACCGCGCCGAGCACCGCGCCGTCCACCGCGCCCGCCAGCCCGACCGGGCCCGCCGGTTCGGTGAACGTGGCCGGGAAGGTGGGCAGCAAGCCCACGGTGACCTTCACCGCCGGCGTGCCCGCCGCCACGTCGTCGTACAAGGTGATCAGCGAGGGCACCGGCAAGTCGATCAAGGTCGGCGACGAGCTGATGGTCAACCTGACCGTCTACGACTGGGACGGCAAGCAGAACGCCGTGCAGGGCTCGTCCTACGACACCAAGCAGCCGGAGAAGGTCCCGGTCAACGACCAGCTGCCGAAGGTGCTGCAGGACGGCTTCACCAAGGTCAAGCACGGCGGCCGGCTGATGGCCGTGCTGGCCAACGACCTCAACCAGTCCGGCCAGCCGCCGCAGACCACCAAGGTGTTCGTCATCGACGTGGTCGGCCCGGCGCCCAAGACGCCGAAGGCCGCCAGCGGCAAGGAGACCGGCGAGAGCATCAAGGGCGTCACGCTGGTGAACCCGGGCGGCGACAAGGCCCCCGAGCTCACCACGAAGACCACCGAGCCCGCGCCCACCGAGCTGGTCGTCAAGACGGTCATCAAGGGCACCGGCAAGCCGGTCAAGGAGGGCGCGACCCTGCTGGCCCACTACACCGGCAAGATCTGGGGCACCGACGCCAAGTTCGACTCCAGCTGGGACCGCGGCGAGCCCGCCTCCTTCCCGCTCGCCCAGGTGATCCAGGGCTGGCAGAAGGGCCTGGTCGGGGTGCCCGTCGGCAGCCGCGTCGTGATGAGCATCCCGCCGGCCATGGGCTACGGCGCGCAGGAGCAGAACGGCATCCCCGCCAACAGCACGCTCGTGTTCGTCGTGGACGTCCTCGACGCCAACTGACGGCGGCCAACTGACGGCCCGGCGACGGCCGGCGTCCGCACTGACGGCGGCCAACTGACGAACAGTCTGATAACGCGGTAGCATCGCGAGGCCCGGTGGCGACAACGCCGCCGGGCCGCTTCCGTACGGGAGGGGATCCGATGCGCAGTGCCGTCGCGTTGCCGCTGGTTCCACTCGTGCTGGCACTGGCGACGGCGTGCACCGGCGCGGCCGCGGGCGACCTCGAGCTCAAGGTGGGCGGCGCGTTCGGCGCCAAGCCGACGATCGTCTTCCCCGACGGCAAGCCCTCGGCCGAGCTCCAGGTCGACGAGCTGGCCACCGGCAAGGGCGCCAGGCTGGGCGCGGACGACGTGGCGATCGTCCAGTACACCGCGCACGTGTGGGACGGCAGGGAGAACCGCCTGATCGACTCCAGCTTCAACCGCGGCACCCCGGCGGCCTTCCCGGTCGGGAAGCTGCTGCCCGGCCTCGACAGGGCGTTACAGGGCCGCACGGTGGGCAGCAGGGTCATCGCCGCCATCCCGCCGGGCGAGGGCTTCGGGGTGAACCCGCCGCAGGGCATCGAGCCCGGCGACGACCTGTTCTACGTGGTCGACATCCTGGGCGCGCATCCCAAGAACGCCTCGGTCAAGGGCGACGGCGGCACGCTGGCCGGCGTGCGCGTCGGTGGCGGGCCGCCTCCGGGGTTGTCGGTGCCGGCGGGGCCGCCGCCGCGGCGGTTCGCGTTCAAGGTGCTCGACCGGGGTTCCGGGCCGCGCACGCAGGCCGGGCAACTGCTGGTCACCCAGTACGAGGGCGCGATCTGGAACCAGCGGCGCATCTTCGACGCCACCTGGACCACCGGCCGGCCGAAAGCCTTCAAGATCGGCGACGGCAGCGTCATCAAGGGCTGGGACCAGGCGCTGGTGGGCGTGCCGGTGGGCAGCCGGGTGCTGATGATCGTGCCGCCGTCGCACGGCTACGGCGCGGCCGGGCACCGCACGTTCGGCATCGGCGCCGCCGACACGCTGGTCTTCGTGGTGGACGTCCTGGCCGCCTACTGACCGCACGCATGCACGCGTTCGGGCGGGCCGCGGGGCCGCCCTAGACTCCGGCTGTGAGCGCTGACGACCTGCACGCCCTGTCCCTGCTGCACGATCCGGTCCGCCGCAGCCTGTACGACGTCGTGGCGGGCAGCGGCGGCGAGGTGGGCAGGGGAGAGGCCGCCGAGGCGGCGGGCGTGTCCCGCACGCTGGCCGGGCACCACCTCGACAAGCTGGTCGAGGCCGGACTGCTGGAGAGCGGCTTCAGGGCCCAGGACAGGAAGGGCCCGGGCAGCGGCCGCCCGGCCAAGGTGTACCGCAGGGCGGCGGGGGAGCGCACGGTGAGCCTGCCGCCGCGCGACTACGCCACGCTGGCCTCGGTGCTGGCCGACGTGGTCGACCTGCTCGGCGCCGAGGAGCAGGCCGAGCAGGCGGCCCGCCGCGCGGGCGCGCGCCTGGCCAGGGGCCACGAGGGCGAGCCGGTGGAGCGGGTGCTGCGCGAGCGCGGCTACGAGCCGTACGCCGAGGACGAGACGCTGCGGCTGCGCAACTGCCCCTTCCACGCGCTGTCGCGGGAACAGCCACTGCTGGTGTGCTCGATGAACCTGGCCCTGTGCCAGGGGCTGCTGGAGGGGCTGGGCGCGGATCCGGCCGGGGTGCGGCTGGATCCGCGCCCCGGCGAGTGCTGTGTGGCGCTTTCTAAAACAAATGAAGATTGACATAGAAGGCGGAGAGGTGGTGTGCTGAGCGTCATGCACCTCGCCGAGTTGAACGTCGCCCATCTGCGCGCGCCCATCGACAGCCCTGAGATCGCCGAATTCGTCGCACTGCTCGAACCGATCAACGACCTCGCCGACGCGGCGCCCGGTTTCGTCTGGCGGCTGAAGGAGAGCGAGACCGACCCGACCGCGACCGTCATCCACGGCTACGGCGACCACCTGCTGATCAACTTCTCGGTGTGGGAGTCGCTGGAGACGCTGTGGGACTACGTCTACCGCAGCGAGCACCTGAACGTGCTGCGCCGGCGCAGGGAGTGGTTCCTGCGCATGGCCGAGCCGTACATGGTGATGTGGTGGGTCCCGGAAGGCGTCATCCCGACGCTGGCGGAGGGCATGGCCAGGCTGGAACGGCTCAAGGCCGAGGGGCCGAGCCCCGCGGCGTTCACGTTCAAGGACTCCTACGACAGCAGCGAGGCCGCCAGCCTGCCGGCCGCCGCCGAGGCCAGGAAGTAGGCCAGGTCCTCCTCCAGGCCCCGGCCCATCGTCGACAGCTTCACCGGGCAGGCGCGCAGCGCCTCGTGCAGGCCGTCGACCGGCACCGGCACCAGCCGGTGCCGCTCGGCCAGCGCCCCGGCCTGCTCGGCCACCCGCTCGCCGAACGCCCCAGGCAGCCGCGGCACCGCCACGTCTGCGGGGGCCAGCGCGACCCGGCCGTAGGCGGTCAGCGAGTGGTGCGAGACGCCGAGGTGGCGCTCGCGCTTGTCGCCCTCGCTGACCCGCAGCGCCGCCACCGGACGCCCGCCGAGCACCGCCGCGGCGTTGACCGCCTCGCCCGCCGACACCCCCGAGAAGCCCCAGCGGGTGCCCGAGCCCAGGTTGCCCGGGCCCTGCGCGACGATCGCCACGTCGGCCGCCAGCACGTGCCTGGCGGCCAGCAGCCCGGTGTGCGTGGTCACCGCCTCCACGTCGCCGCCGAACGCCTGGCCGACCGTGACCACCCCGGCCAGCCAGTCGAGCTCGCGCAGCCGGGCCGCCGCCATCGAGAACCACGCGGGCAGCGCGCCGCCGTCGAGCATCACGTACGCCACCCGTGTGCCCGGCGCCCCGTCGAACAGCCCGGTCAGGATCGGCGGCAGCGCGGAATGCAGGTCGGCCACGATCACCGGCATGCCGTCGAGCGAATCGGCCTCGCGTAGAATGTCGTGGTACGGGGAGTCCTGCTCGTCGGCCCCGAGCACCGTGGCCTGCAAGGGCGTGTAGCGGGCCTTCACCAGGTGCCCCGGACCCCGCGGATCTTCCGGCAAACGGTTCGGGACGGCCACCACCATGGCGTAACCTCCCGTACCGAGACCCATCGCGAGTGCCGTCGTGTTGAGCAGCACCTCGTCGCCGGGTTCCGGGCGCCCGACCAGCGGCGGATACGCCAGCGCCCGGCACTCACCCTCAGGGACGGCGACATCGAGCTCCACCGCCCCCGGCCACTCGCGTCGGATCCGCACGACCTCGCCCTTGCGCCATCTGATCACGGGGGCAGGGTAGCGTCGATGAAGGAGGAGTGAGGGCAGATGTCGCGCCGTAAGACCGAACGGTTGCTCAACCTCGTGATCTGCCTGCTCGCCACCCGGCGCCCGCTGTCGGCCGAGCAGATCCGCCACGCGGTGCCCGGCTACGACCGCGACGGCGACGAGGCGTTCCAGCGCATGTTCGAGCGTGACAAGAACGAGTTGCGCGAGATCGGCATCCCCATCGACGTGGTGCGCGACCCGTGGGAGGACGAACCGGGCTACCGCATCGAGCGCCAGAACTACGAGCTGCCCGAGATCACCCTGGAGCCCGACGAGGCCGCCGTGCTCGGCCTGGCCGCCCAGGTGTGGCAGCGGGCCAGCCTGGCCGAGGCCGCCTCCGGCGCGCTGCTGAAGCTGCGCGCGGGCGGCGTCGACACCGACGAATCCGGCGGGGGCGGCGCGCTGGAGCTGCGCGTCGACACCCGCGACCCGGCCTTCCCGGCGCTGTGGGACGCGGTGCGCGACCGACGCGTGGTCCGCTTCGACTACCGGGCCTCGGGCAGCGAGAACGTGCGCACCCGCACGGTCGAGCCGTGGGGCGTGGTCAGCCGGCGCGGCCGCTGGTACCTGGCCGGCTTCGACCGCGACCGCGACGCGCCGCGCGCCTTCCGGCTCAGCCGCATCAGCGGGCAGGTCGGCGCCGTCGGCAGGTCCGGCGTGGTCGAGGTGCCCGCCGGCGTCGACCTGCGGGCCATGGTCGGCTTCCCCGACGAGCCCGCCGACGAGCGGGTGGCCGTCGTCCGGGTGCGACAGGGCGCCTGCGAGGGCCTGCGCGGCCTGGCCAGGTCCGTGCACGTGGGCGAGGGCGGCTGGGACGAGGCCGAGCTGGTCTTCACCGACCCCGAGCGGCTGGCCGGCTGGATGGCCAGCCTCGGCGCCGACGTCGAGGTGGTCGAGCCGCCGGACGCCCGCGAGGCCGTCATCCGCCGGCTGAAGGGCGCGCTGGCGTGACCGTCATCCACGAACAGAAGGGAGCCCGCGCATGAGCGGGTCCGCCGACCGGCTGCCCAGGCTGCTGGCGCTCGTGCCGTACCTGATGTCGCACCCGGGCGCGCAGGTCGGCGAGGTGGCCGAGGTGTTCGGGCTGAGCGAGAAGCAGCTCATCGACGACCTGCAGCTGGTGTGGATGTGCGGCCTGCCCGGCCACACGCCCGGCGACCTCATCGACGTCTCGTGGGACGGCGGCGAGATCATCATCGACAACGCCGACACCATCGCCCGCCCGCTGCGGCTGGGCATCGACGAGGCCAGCGCGCTGCTGGTCGCGCTGCGCATGCTGGCGGCCACCCCGGAGCTGGCCGACCTGCCAGGCGACGCGCTGCCGCGCGTGGTGGCCAAGCTGGAGCGCGCCGCGGGCGAGGGCGCGGCCACCGTCAGCAGCCAGGTCGCGGTCGACGTCGACGCCGCGCCCGACGCGCTGCCCCGGGTGCGCGCGGGGCTGAACGCCGGCCGCAGGCTCTCCCTGCGCTACTACGTGCCCGGACGCGACCAGGTCACGCCGCGCGAGGTCGACCCGATGCGGGTGATGGTCGTCGACGGCCGCACCTACCTGGAGGGCTGGTGCTACCGGGCCGAGGCGATGCGGCTGTTCCGGCTGGACCGGGTGCTCGGCGTCGACGTGCTCGACGTGCCCGCCGACCCGCCGGCCGAGGCCGAGCCGATCGACGTCACGCGGGGCGTCTTCCGTCCTTCGCCCACCGACGAGCTGGTCGAGCTGGAGGTGAGCGCGGCCGGGCGCTGGGTGGCCGAGTACTACCCCTGCGAAGAGGTCACCGAGCTGGGTGAAGGCCGGTTGAAGATCGTGTTGCGGGCACGTGACGAGGACTGGATACTCAAGCTCGCCCTGCGCCTGGGCGACACCGGCCGGGTCGTGTCGCCGCCGGCCATGGCCGAGACCGTCCGCGGGGCCGCCGAGTCGGCCCTGGCCCTGTACGCTCACCAGTCATGACCTGGATCTTCTTGGCGATCGGGCTCGGCCTGGCCGGGCTGGTCGTGCTCGGGGTCGCGGGTGCCCGTGTGGTGTCCGCGGCCCGTGCGCTGAACAGGGAAATCTCCGACGCTAACCAGCGAATTGGGACAAACAGGGCTTCGGGGGATGAGGCAGGGCCTCGGGCAGCGTACGATCGTGCCTAAGGACAGCACTCCGCACACCGTGAAGGACGTCACATGAACTTGGGAGCTCCAGAGATCATCCTGATCCTGGTCGCCTTGGTCCTGCTCTTCGGCGCCAAGAAGCTGCCGGATCTGGCCCGTGGCGTCGGCAGGTCCCTGCGCATCTTCAAGGCGGAGACCAGCAAGATGAGCCACGACGACGATGACGACAAGACGTTCGTCGTGCAGGCGCAGCCCCAGGCGCCGCAGCAGCAGGCCGTGCCGGCGCAGCAGATCCCGGCCGCGCCCGCCCCGGTGCTCTCCGCCGAGGAGCAGGCCCGCCAGCTCGAGGAGCAGGCCGCCAGGCTGCGCGCGAGCGCCGGCCAGGCCGACAAGAAGGTCTGACCCCCGTCCCTCCTCTCACCAGGACTGCTTAGATGGCGCTGCTGAAACGGTCGGGCCCGAAGCCGGAGCCCGACCCCGAGGGTCGCATGCCGCTCATGGAGCACCTGCGTGAGCTGCGCAACCGGCTGGTCTACGCGATGATCGCGGTGGTGGTCGGCCTCATCCTGGGCTGGATCGTGTCCGGCCCGATGTGGGATCTGCTCAGGCAGCCGTACTGCCAGACCGAGCAGGCGGTCGAGCTCACCGGGAAATGCGACCTGACCTTCAACGGCATCTTCTCGTCGTTCTTCATCACGCTGAAGATCTCGTTGATGGTGGGCCTGGTGGCGTCCTCGCCCGTGTGGCTCTACCAGGTCTGGGCCTTCGTCACGCCCGCGCTGTACCGCAACGAGAAGCGGTACACGCTGACGTTCCTGGGTCTGGCGATCCCGCTGTTCATGCTGGGCGCCGCGCTGGCGTACCTGATCATGGACACCAGCCTGTCGTTCCTGCTGGGCTTCTCGCTCGAGGGCACGGTGGCGACCATCGGGATCGAGGAGTACCTCGACTACATCCTGATCATGCTGGTGATCTTCGGGGTGTCGTTCGAGCTGCCCTTGCTGCTGGTGTTCCTCAACGTCATCGGAGTGCTGTCACACGCGACGGTGGCCAAGCACCGGCGCCTGGTCATCTTCCTGATGTTCGTGTTCGGCGCCGTGGTCACGCCCGGCGGCGACCCGATCGCGATGATCGGCCTGGCCGCGCCGATGATCGTCTTCTTCGCGGCGGCCGAGCTGTTCATGTACCTGCGGGAGCGGCGGCGTCCTGCCGACGAGTTCTCGAACCTGTCCGACGACGAGGCGTCCGAGCTGCCTGACGAGCCTGACGAACCGCTCGACGACCCGCTGGACGACCGGCCACTAGAAGAGGATTCCGGTCCTCCGCGATAAGCGATAAGTTCCGGGCGTGTCTCCTCATCTCGCCCTGCTGGTCAATCCCGCCGCCCGCGGCGGACGTACGCTGCGCCTGCTCGAACCCGTCGCCCGCCGCCTGCGCGCGGGCGGCGCGGAGCTGTCGGTGATCGTCGGTGACGACTCCGCCGACGCGTTGGAACGTGCCTGCACCGCCGTCGCCGAGCGTCCCGACGCGCTGGTCGCCTTCGGCGGCGACGGCCTGGTGCACCTGGCCGTGCAGGCCGTGGCGGGCACGGACGTGCCGCTCGGCATCATCCCCGCGGGCACCGGCAACGACATCGCCGCCGCGCTCGGCGTGCCGCTGAAGGACCCGATGGCGGCGGCGCGCACCGTGCTGCGCATGCGCCCGCGGGTGGTCGACGCGGCCCGCGTGCGCGCCGGGGACACCGAGGAGCTGTTCGCCGGGGTGGTGTGCTGCGGCTTCGACTCGCGGGTGAACGAGCGCGCCAACCGGCTCACCTGGCCGCCCGGCATGGCCAAGTACGTGGTGGCGATGGCGCAGGAGCTGCGCGGCTTCCGTCCGATCCCGTTCCGCATCACCTTCGACGGCGGCGAGGTGATCGAGCGTGAGGCCATGCTGGTCGCGGTGGCCAACACCCGCTCCTACGGCGCCGGCATGCGGGTGTGCCCCGACGCCGAGCCCGACGACGGCCTGCTGGACGTGATGACGCTGGGCGCGCTCACCAAGCGCGAGTTCCTGCGCACGTTCCCCAGCGTCTACCGGGGCACGCACACCGGGCTCCCGCAGGTGTCGATCAGGCGGGTCAAGAGCGTCACGCTGGAGGCCGCCGACGTCGTCGCCTACGCCGACGGTGAACGCGTCGGCCCCGCCCCGCTCTCCTGCAAGATCCAGCCGGGGGCGCTACGCGTGCTCACGTGAGCTCTACTTTGTAAAGGCGCCCGGCCGGACACCCGCCCCGCCAGGACGGACCGGAATGGCGATTTCGGTAGGCTGCTGGGTATGACAACTCCAGCGGAACGCTATGCGGCCTTCCGTCAGCAGCTCGCCGACGACGGGGCCGCGCTCAGATCGTTCCGAGGTCTCTACGACTTCGCGCTGGACGACTTCCAGCTCGACGCCTGCCGGGCGCTGGAAGCGGGCGACGGCGTGCTGGTGGCCGCGCCCACCGGCTCGGGCAAGACGGTGGTCGGCGAGTTCGCCGTGCACCTGGCCCTCGAGCAGGGCCGCAAGTGCTTCTACACCACCCCGATCAAGGCGTTGTCGAACCAGAAGTACAACGACCTGGTCAAACGATACGGCACCGCCAAGGTCGGGCTGCTCACCGGCGACAACAGCGTCAACGGCGAGGCGCCGATCGTGGTCATGACCACCGAGGTGCTGCGCAACATGCTCTACGCCGGCTCGGCCACGCTGGCCGGGCTCGGCTTCGTCGTCATGGACGAGGTGCACTACCTGGCCGACCGCTTCCGCGGCGCGGTGTGGGAAGAGGTCATCATCCACCTGCCCGAGTCGGTGCGGCTGGTGGCGCTGTCGGCGACGGTCAGCAACGCCGAGGAGTTCGGCGAGTGGATGGGCGAGGTGCGCGGCGACACCACGGTGATCGTCGACGAGCACCGGCCGGTGCCGCTGTGGCAGCACATGATGGTCGGCAACCGCATCTACGACATGTTCATGACCGACGACGAGCGGCTGCACATCAACCCGGCGCTGATGCGGGTGACCCGTGACGCCGAGCGGCTGACCGCCGGGCGGCGCGGGCGCGGCTACGGCCGCCCGCAGCGCTCGCGTCCGCCGGACCGGGTGCAGGTGATCGAGAAGCTCGACGCCGAGGGGCTGCTGCCGGCGATCACGTTCATCTTCTCGCGGGCCGGTTGCGAGGCGGCCGTCAAGCAGTGCCTGTACGCCGGCATCCGGCTGACCACCGAGCGGGAGCTGCACGAGATCAGGCAGCTCGTCGACGAGCGCACCGCGCACCTGCCCGACGAGGACCTGGCGGTGCTCGGCTACCTGGAGTGGCGCGACTGCCTGGAGCGCGGCCTGGCCGCCCACCACGCGGGCATGTTGCCGGCCTTCAAGGAGGTGGTGGAGGAGCTGTTCACGCGCGGCCTGGTCAAGGCCGTCTTCGCCACCGAGACGCTGGCGCTGGGCATCAACATGCCGGCCCGCAGCGTGGTGATCGAGAAGCTCGACAAGTGGAACGGCGAGATGCACGCCGATCTCACGCCGGGCGAATACACCCAGCTCACCGGCCGGGCGGGGCGGCGCGGCATCGACGTCGAAGGCCACGCGGTGGTGCTCTGGCAGGCGGGCATGGACCCGCTGTCGGTGGCCGGGCTGGCGGGCACCCGTACGTATCCGCTGCGGTCGAGTTTCCAGCCGTCGTACAACATGGCGGTCAACCTGGTGGGGCAGTTCGGCCGGGAGCGGGCGCGCACGCTGCTGGAGGAGTCGTTCGCGCAGTTCCAGGCCGACCGGGCGGTGGTCGGGCTGGCCAAGCAGTTGCGCAAGCACGAGGAGGCGCTGGCGGGCTACCAGGAGGCGATGACCTGCCACCTGGGCGACTTCCCCGAATACGCGGCGCTGCGCCGGCGGCTGTCCGACCGTGAGGCGGAGCTGTCCAGGCAGCGCGGCGCGGCCAGGCGGGCGGCGGCGGTGCGTTCGCTGGAGGCGTTGCAGCCCGGTGACGTCATCCGGGTGCCCGGCGGGCGCCGGGCTGGGCTGGCGATCGTGCTCGACCCGGGGCGCAACCCGCGCGGCGGCGGCCCGAGCCCGCTGGTGCTGACGATCGGCAAGCAGGTCAAGAAGCTCGACCCGGCCGACTTCCCGGTGCCGGTCGAGCCGCTGGAGAAGCTGCGCATCCCGAAGAACTTCAACGCGCGGGCGCCGAAGGAACGCGCCAATCTGGTCTCCACGCTGCTGGCCAAGATGGGCGACCGCGATCTGGGCAAGCCGGATCGGGCGCGCGACCACGCGGTGGAGGACGACGAGGTCAACGAGCTGCGCCGGCGCATCAGGCAGCATCCGTGCCACGGCTGCGACGAGCGTGAAGATCACGCCCGCTGGTCGGAGCGCTACTACAAGCTGCTGCGCGAGACCGAGGGGCTGCGCCGCCGGGTGGAGGGGCGTTCGCACGTCATCTCGCGGACGTTCGACAAGATCTGCACGGTGCTGGAGCAGCTCGGCTACCTGGAGGGCGAGACGGTCACCGACGAGGGCCGCCGCCTGGGCCGGCTCTACACCGAGCTCGACCTGCTGACCGCCGAGTGCCTGCGCAACGGGCTGTGGGAGAACCTGGAGCCGGCGGAGCTGGCGGCGTGCGTGTCGGCGCTGGTGTTCGAGTCGCGGCAGTCCGACGACGCGCGGCGGCCGAAGATCCCGGCCGGGCGGGCGCAAGACGCGCTGACCGCGATGGCGCGGCTGTGGGCCGAGCTGGAGGGCATCGAGTCCGACCACGGGCTGTCCACGATCCGCGAGCCCGACCTGGGCTTCGCGTGGGCGGCGTTCCGCTGGGCCAAGGGCCACTCGCTCGACGCGGTGCTGATGGACGGCGTGAACGGCAGCGAGCTGGCGGCCGGCGACTTCGTCCGGTGGATCAAGCAGCTCATGGACCTGCTGGGGCAGCTCGGCAACGCGGCGCCGGAAGGCAGCAAGATCAAGCAGACCGCGGGCAAGGCGATGGACGCCATGCGGCGCGGCGTGGTGGCCTACTCCTCGCTCACCTGATCGCGGGCCGCCCCCACCGGGTGGGGGCGGCGGCCGGGGTCAGGGGTTGACGACGTGCATGTAGTACTGGCGTGACAGGTCGCTGTCGCACTCGTACTGGACGAGGCCGACGTTGTTCCAGGTGGCGGTGCCGCCGGCGAGCGTCATGCACTTGAGCGTCTGCTGGTTGCGCAGCTGGTGGGCGCCGGTCGGGTTCGTCCAGAACGACCAGGTGCGCGACATGTGGTAGTCGCAGGTGTACTGCACCAGCGGGTGGTTGTTGGCGGTGGTGGTGCCCCCCGCCACGGTGGCGCACTTGCCGGTCTGGGCGTTCCTGAGCCAGTACTGGGTGGTGCCGAAGGGCGACTGGAGTATCCAGCGGCGTGACGGGTGGTTGTCGCACTCGTACTGGACGAGCGGGTGGTTGTTGTCGGTGCTGAGGCCGCCGGCGACGGTGACGCACTTGCCGGTCAGCCGGTTGATCAGGATGACCTGCTGGTCCGCGGTGGCGGCGGCAGGCGCCGACAGTGCGGGCAGTGCGGTCAGGCTCAGAGCGAGGGTGGCGCTCAAGGCGAGGACGCGGCGCATCGGGAACCTCCTGGTCGATGACGGACTGCCTGCCAGGGTGGGCGCCGCCGGTCATGGACGCATGAGCAGGCCCTGCTTACTCAGGGGGTCTACTCGGGGGGTGCCGGTGATGAGGCGTGCTCGTTAAAATCGGTCATGGGCCATGGGCGTGCGTCCGCCAGACCGCTGCGCGCGGACGCCCGGCGCCATCGGGACCGGGTGTTGCAGATCGCGCAGGAGGCGCTGGCCGGCGACGGGCTGAGCCTGTCGTTCGAGGAGATCGCGCGGCGCGCCGGGTGCGGGGTCGGCACCGTGTACCGGCATTTCCCCTCCGAGGCCGCGCTGGTGGAGGCGGTGCTGCTGGGCTGGGTCGAGCGGTTCGTCGCCGACGCCAGGGCGCTGGCCACGGCCGAGGACGCGGGCCGGGCCTTCCACGGCTGGTTCACGCAGGTGGTCGAGCAGGCGGCGGTGCACCAGGGACTGTGCGACCTGCTGGCCGACCAGGGCGGGGAGCCGGGCAGAGGCGGCAGCCG